>CAKOXL010000005.1 GCA_934130105.1 uncultured Bacilli bacterium
TCTCTTGCCCTTTTAGCAGCCATTCTAGCATTTCTAGCTAATAATGCCTTATTAACGATAATCTTAGCATCTTCTGGATTTTCTAATAAGAATCTTTCAAATCCCTCAGAGAAAACACTATCAGCCAAACTTCTAACTTCAGAATTACCAAGTCTTCCCTTAGTTTGTCCTTCAAATTGAGGATTTGGGTGTTTACAAGAAATAATCATAGTAAGTCCCTCTTTAACATCATCCTCTTTTAGATTCTCATCTTTTTCTTTTAACATATTATTTTTTCTAGCATAATTATTTATAACTCTTGATAAAGCTCTTTTAACACCATCTTCATGTGTTCCACCATCATGAGTATTAATATTATTAACAAAAGAATAAATATTAGTATTATAAGAAGTATTATATTGCATAGCTACTTCAAAAAATACACCATCTTTTTCCCCACTTAAGTGAATAATATCTTGATGAATAGGTGTCTTTTCTTGATTAATGAATCTAACATATTCACTAATACCACCTTCATAAAGGAAAGTTTCCCCAGTAGTATCTTCTAAATCACGATCATCTCTTATATTAATAGATAAACCTCTATTTAAGAAAGCTAATTCACGTACTCTTACTTTTAGAGTTTCATAATCATAAATATCTGTATCAAATATTTCAGGATCTGGTTTAAAAGTAACTGTTGTTCCTGTTCTATCTAGACTACATTCACCAATTACATGAAGTGGTGCAACAGTATGTCCACCATTTTCAAAACGAATTTGATGAATCTTACCATTTTTATATACAGTAACTTCTACCCATCTACTAAGTGCATTTACTACACTGGCACCAACTCCGTGAAGTCCTCCAGATACTTTATAGCCTCCACCGCCAAATTTTCCACCAGCATGTAAAACCGTATAAACAGTTTCAACAGTAGAAATACCTGTCTTAGGATGCACATCAACTGGTATACCACGACCATCATCTTTTACAGTAATTGAGTTATCTTTATTAATAACAACCTCAATGTTATTACAATATCCAGCTAGTGCCTCATCTATTGCATTATCAACAATCTCCCATACTAAATGATGAAGACCTTTTACATCAGTTGTACCAATATACATACCTGGTCTTTTTCTAACTGCTTCTAGCCCTTCTAGGACTTGAATATCCGAAGCATCATAATGACTTGTTACTTTTTCTTCTGTATCCATATATTATTCCACCTTTTCTGTTATTTTACCATGATCAACAATAAAAATTTTTGCACGTTTAACTATTTTTCTTTGAATGTTTTTTAAATCAGTTGTTGTAATAATAGTTTGTACATCATCTGGTATAAATTTTATTAATTTGTTTCTTTTATCAATATCTAGCTCACTAAAGATATCATCGAGTAAAAGAATAGGATTTGTCCCTTTTTCTAATTTAAAAAAAGAAACTTCCACTAACTTAAAAGCAATTACTGCCAATCTTTGTTGACCCTGTGAAGCATAGTATTTCATGTTTTCATCATTTATACAAAAAGAAAAATCATCTCTATGAGGACCATATAAAGTCATTCCTTGGGAAATTTCTCTTTTAATATTAGATTTCAACTTTGAAAAATACTGTTTTTTAATCTCCTCTATACTAAAATCAATTAAATCAATATTAGTTTCATAAATAATATTTAAATTTTTAATACCTGTAATATTGAAATATATCTCATTAATTTTATTATTAATATAATCTAAATATTTTTTACGATAAAGATATATCATTACACCTCTATCAACCAACTTTTCATTAATAATATCCAAATACCTTATATCAGATATTCCATTAATACTAAGTTGTTTTAAATACTCGTTTCTGTTTTTAAGTAGCTTATTATATTCATTTAAATAATTAACATATAAAGGATATAATTGACTAATTTGAACATTTAATAAATTTCTTCTAATTTGAGGAGCACCTTTAATAATATCTAAATCATTGGGGCAAAACATAATAACATTCATGTTAGAAATGTATGACGCTATTTTTTTTATTTCCTTTTTATCAACAAATACACTTTTTTTATCATTAACTATTTCTAATTTCAATTCCTTCAAACTACTATCATCACGAATTAAACCATAAATCCTACAACAGTTTGCACCATTCTTTATAATATTATTTTCAAAACCTATACGATGTGATTTAGTGAGTGCTAATATGTATATACTTTCTAAAATATTAGTTTTACCTTGAGCATTATTACCTATAAAAATGTTGATTCCATCACATAATTTGATTTTTTCTTTTTGGTAATTTCTAAAAGATGTTAGCTCTAATTTAGACAAATACATATAAACCCCCTAAAAAACTAATACAATCAATTTTTGTACTTTAAGTACTACCTATACCACACATATACATTATAGCATAAAATAAGCTTTAAATCATTAAAAAAAGAAGTTTTCCACCTCTTTTTTAGCTATTTTTTTATCATTCTCCTATCATTTAAAACATAAAGTAATCTGGAAGCTCTCAATACTTGATTTTCAATAGAATTTTTAGAAACTGGTGTTAAAATTTTCTCACCATTTTTAAGACAAATATAAGTATTATATTCATCTACTTCAACATGATCATACCATTTTAATGATACCCAGGTACATTTAGGTAAATCAGGTGATGAGATTGGAAAAAAAATTAAACTGCTACTCTCCTCTACAATAATAGGTAATTTATAGCTAAATCCAATCATTCTTTTACTACCATCTACCCTACCCGTATAACTACTACCAAAATATTGACAAGAATGTTCCATAACCTCATATGCAGAATCTTTAATATAATAAACATTTTCTTTTTCAACCACTTTAGTTGTATCACTATCTACTCCAATTACTGCTAAAGTTTCATTATTAATCTCATATTTTTCCATAAAATTTCCCCCATAGCAATTAAAATTGCGTTTTATACTATAACAGTACTAAGAATCGGAAAAAAACGAAATATGTAGAAAAATAATAAAAAAACGTTTCTAACTTCAGAAACGTATCTTTTTTTATATTAATAAGTTCTAATAGGTAAAACTAATTGAGTTAATCCCTCATCTTTATTAGATTTTAAAATTATAGGCTTAACTTCACCAACAAATGATATTGCCACTTGATCATCCTCAAATGATTTCAAAGCTTCCATCATATATTTAGCTACAAAAGATATTCTTAAATTTTCACTACTATCTTTTTCAATGTTCATTTTTTCTTCTACTCTACCAATTTCTGCACTATTACTTCTAACATATAGTTTTTCACCATCTATCTCAAAAGTTACAATGTTCTTTTCTTTATCACTAGTCAAAATACTTGCTCTATCAATTACATTATATAATTCACTAACATTAACTGTAATAGTTAAAATAAAATCATCTGGTAATAAGTTTGCTGTATTTGGATAAGTACCATTTATTAATCTAGATTGAAATAAGATGTTTTGATATTTAATTAAAACTTTATTATTAAATATATGCAATTCTATATCTTCATCACTATCATCCATTATTTTAACAAATTCTAATAAGTTTTTACTTGGTATAACTATATTATAATTATCATCAACAGTGTTATTAAGTTGTATCATTCTTCTTGCTAAACGATATGAATCTGTTGAATTACATTCCATCATATTACCTGTTATTTTGAAATTAATACCAGTTAAAATTGGTCTTGATTCATCGCTAGAAGAAGCAAAAGAAGTTTGAGATATAATACTTCTAAATACTCTACTATTTAGTATTAATGGATTTTTACTTAAATCTAAGGAAATAGTAGGATATTCACTTTTATTAATACCATTTAAATTAAATTCACTATTATCTGTATATATAATAACTTTTAATTCATCGATTACTTCAATATTAATAAATTCATCTGGTAATTTTCTAACAATATCAAGGATATATTTTCCTTGAATAATTATACTACCTTCTTTTTCTATTTTCATATCATCAGTTCTATCAATAAATACTTGTATCGTAATATCATTATCACTAGCAGTTAATAACAATCCTTTTTCAGTTAAATCAAATTTAATTCCTGAAAGTACAGGTACTAAATTTTTAGTAGATAATGCTTTTGATACTTTATTGATTCCATCCAATAATACTTCTTTTTTAATTGTTAATTTCATAATATATTCCTTCTTTCTTAAATTACTATTATTATTATTACTGTGGAAAATGTGGATAACTATATATCAGTTATATTTTATCACATATTTTAGAAAAATGACCTGTGGAAAATTAATGTTTTTTTAAACAATTTTCCACATTATACAATTTCTTTCTTTAATTTTTCAACAATATTAGCTAATTCTTTATTTACTAAAACTTCTTTTTCAATTTTTTCAACAGAATGCATAACTGTTGAGTGATCTTTTCCTCCAAATTCTATACCAATCTTTGGGAATGATTCATTTGTTAATTTCCTACATAAATACATCGCCACTTGTCTTGGAAATGCTAAATTAGCACTTCTCTTTTTTGACTTCATATCTTCAACTGAAACCTGAAAATACTCGGCAACAATTCTTTGAATGCGGTTAACACTATTCTTTTCGCTATATCCTTTATTAACAAAGTCTTTTAATACATCAATTGCTAAATCAAGCGTAATTTCAGCGCCACCCATTATAGCTGAGTAAGCTATTAATCTTGTTATAGAACCTTCTAAGTGTCTTACATCACTACCAACATTTGAAGCAATATACTCAATTACATCATCGGGAATATTTTTGTTAATTGCCTCCCCTATTATCTTTTTCTTTATAATATTAATTCTTAAATCAAAGTCTGGTGGAAAAATATCTGCTGTTAATCCCCAACAAAATCTTGTTCTTAAACGATCTTCCAACAATTTTAAGTCATCTGGTGACCTATCTGATGAGATAATTATTTGCTTATTATCATCATACAGTTTAGTAAATGTGTTAAAAAATTCGTTTTGTGTTTGAGGAGCACCTTGGAAAAATTGTATATCATCAACTATCAATACATCAATACTACGATATTTATTTTTAAAGTATGTAACATAATCAAAGTTTTTTCCATGCTCATCTTTTTTGTTAATTCCTAGAAAATCAGAGATAAACTGATCACTTGAAACATATAGAACTTTTTTATCACTATGTTCTGTAATGTAATTTCCAATTGCATGCATTAAGTGCGTTTTACCTAGCCCACTGTTACCATATATAAATAATGGATTATATAAAACTCCAGGATTTTCTGCTACTTCTAAAGCCGCAGCTTGTGCAAATTTATTTGTATTACCTACTATGAAATTTTCAAATGTATAATTTTTATTTAGATTAGAAGAAAAATTCATATTACTAAAATTACTAGCAGTATGTGGTATCTGATTTACTTCAAACTCTTTTAATTCTTGATTGTTACTATTTTCATTATTAATTTCATCAATTTCTTCTTTTGTGTAAAATTCTATATCAACACTATCTCCAACTATATTACTTAATGTAGTTACTATTAAATCGTAATACTTAGTGGTTAAATGTTTCTTATATATTGTCATAGGAACAATTATTTTACATACCCCATTTTTATATTCATAAAGTTCAGTACTTTTAAACCAAGTTTCAAATGATAAGGGATTTAATTCTGTTTGAATACTGTTTAAAAAATTAGCCCAAACAATTTTCACATTCACTTATTACCACTCCCCATCACTCAAAATTAAAAATTGCAAGTACTATTCTAACTTAAAACTGTGGAAAAATAAATAGAAAAAAACAATATTTTTTTATTCCACAATTATTCCACAACTTTTTCCACAATTCTAACCTTTATATTTAAAAGAAAATAGCGACTTTTCCACACATTAAAAAAAATATTATTAACATAGTTGAAAAAGTTTTTAACAGAGTTGTTGAAAATGTGGAAAAAAATAAAATATTAAACAAAAACACCAACATATATTATAAAAAACTAAAATTTTAAATTAAATAATTGACAAAAACGGCAAATCTTTATTATAATAATGGAGATTTTATGTCTGGAGGTGGAAACTATGAAAAGAACTTATCAACCAAATAACCGAAAAATGAAGAAAGCTCATGGATTTTTCTCAAGAATTAAGGGTAAAGTATTAAACAAAAGAAGAGCAAAAGGTCGTAAAAGATTATCTAAATAAAAATACCACTAATAGTGGTTTTTTTTGCTTTATAAGAAATGAATAGGTGAAAAAGATGAAAAAAATCAATATAGTGAAAGAGAGTAAAGATTTTGAAAAGGCAATTCATAATGGAAGATTCTATAAAAATAATCTTTTTATAATTTATATTGCAGAAAATACTTATCAAAATTATCGTTTTGGAATATCGGTTGGAAAAAAGGTATCAACAAAAGCAGTTATTAGAAATAAATTAAAACGTCAAATGAAAAACATCATAGATAAATACAAAAACATATATGAAAATAATAAAGATTATATTATAATAGTAAGGAAGAGTTGTTTAGAAAAAGATTATCAAGAATTAGAAAATAGCTTTTTAGAAATTATGAATAAAATAACATTAAAGGAGATTTAAATGAGATCAAAAAAAAGTAAATTATTAGTAGTATTTTTATTAGTTTTACTTTTAACAACAGGATGTACTAAAACATTAAAAGATACAAATAAAAAGGTAGTAACTAACCCTGAAACTGGGCAAAGTTTAACAGAAAATATACTTTGTAGACCAGAAAACGAAGAAACTATAAAGGCATATGAAGAAAATGGCGTAGATTTATCAAAATATCCAAAATGTAGTGAATTTAAAATAACTAGCGGTGGCTATGAGGGTTTATGGGATAGTATTTTTGTAAAACCTTTAGCATTTATTATATTATGGTTTAGTAAATATGTTGGTAGTGCAGCATTAGCATTAATTATCACAAGTATTATTATTCGTTTAATAGCTTATCCAGTTACTAAAAAAACAGCTATGCAATCAGAACTATTAAAAAATGCTCAGCCAGAACTTGAAAAATTAGAAAAAAAATATGCAAACAAAACAGATCAAGAATCTATCATGAGAAAAAGTCAAGAAATGACTATGATTTATAAAAAATATAATATTAATCCAATCTCAGGTTGTTTATATGGATTTATCCAACTCCCATTATTTATTGCCTTTTTGGAAGCAATCAACCGTGTACCAGCTTTATTTGAAGAAACATTCTTAGGTCTACAACTTGGTACAACACCATCAATTGGCTTATTAAATCAAGGCAATTTCTTATATATCATTTTAATTTTACTAGTTGGTTTAACAACATATTTTTCATTTAGTTTAAATAAGACAACAGCGCAATCTGAAAATGATCCTATGAAAAATATGACTACAATTATGACAATTATGATATTAGTAATGGGCTTCTTTATGCCAGCAGCTTTATGCATTTATTGGATTACAACTAATTTATTTACAGTTGGCCAAAATTTAATTGTAAAAAGAGGTAAGAATTATGCTAGTAAAAAATAGATATAGTGGTAAAACAAGAGAAGAGGCTATAAACAACGCGAAATTGTCTTTACAAGAATTAGAGAAAGACTTATATATTAAAGAAATAGAAGTAAAAAATGGTCTTTTCAATAAAAAGGTAGAAATAGAAGTTATTAGGCATGACGATGTAATAGAGTATATTAAAGAGTATTTAAAAGAATTAATTAAAAATATGGGACTTACTTGTAACTTAGAAGTAAAAAAACGTGAAAATGGAGTAAATATTATAGTAATTTCTGATAATAATTCTATTTTAATCGGTAAAAACGGAAGAACATTAAATGCTTTAAATCAGTTATTAAAGCAAGTATTATATAATGAAATAGGTGAATATTTTCCATTTAATTTGGATATTGGAGAATATAAGGTAGAACGTGAGCATAAATTAGAATCACTTGCTAAACGTACTGCTAGGGAAGTTGCTACTTCAAAAGTAGCAGCCAAACTGGATCCAATGAACTCATATGAAAGAAGAATTATTCATACTGTTTTAGCTGATGATAAGAGAGTAACTACAGAAAGTGAAGGCGAGGAACCTAATCGTTATGTAGTTATTAAACCAAAGGAAGATGAATAATCTTCTTTTCTTTTTCTAAAAAAAATGATAGTATATGCTATATAAAAGAGGTGTTACTATGAACGATACAATTGCCGCTATTTCAACTACTTTAGGAGTAGGCGCTATTTCTATTATTAGAGTAAGTGGAAATGATGCTATAAAAATAGTAAATAAGATATTTAAAGGTAAAAATTTAGAAAAAGTAAAAACACATACCATTAACTATGGACATATTAAAGATAAAGATGAAATAATTGATGAAGTTTTAGTATCAGTTATGAAATCTCCTAAAACTTTCACAACTGAAGATGTCGTAGAAATTAATTGCCATGGAGGTATTTCCACTACCAATAAAGTTTTGGAACTCGTATTAAATAATGGTGCAAGATTAGCGGAACCTGGTGAATTTACGAAAAGAGCTTTTTTAAATGGTAGAATAGATTTAACCCAAGCAGAATCTGTAATGGATTTAATCAATTCTAAGAATGAATCTAAAAGAAAAGTAGCAATCAAAGGTTTAAATGGTTATGTTAGTAATATTATTAGAAAGTTAAGACAAGAAATATTAGAGTTACTTGCATCAATTGAAGTAAATATTGATTATCCAGAATATGAAGATGCGATTGTGATGACTAATGATATCGTAAAGCCAAAGATTACTGAAATAAAAGGAAAATTAGCTAAAATTATTAACGAATCTGAAAACGGTAAGATTTTAACTAGTGGTATTAAAACTATCATTATTGGAAAACCAAATGTAGGAAAAAGTAGTATTTTAAATAGATTATTAGATGAAGAAAAAGCAATTGTTACTGATATTGAAGGAACAACTCGTGATACAGTTGAAGGTTCTATTACGATTAATGGAGTATCTTTAAATATTATCGATACAGCTGGCATTCGTGAAACAGAAGATATTGTAGAGAAAATAGGGGTAGAGAAGAGTTTAAGTTTAATTAATGAAGCTGATTTAATTGTTATTGTTTTAAATAATAATGAAGAACTATCAGAAGAAGATAAGAAAATACTAACTGCTTGTAAAGATAAAAAGGTAATTGTTGTTATTAATAAAAGTGATTTAGAAAGAAAAATAAATTTAGCTGATATTAAATATCAAAATATTGTTTATACAAATACGATTGATTTAGATGGTATCAATTCTTTAAAAGAAAAGATAGTAGAATTATTTAATTTAAATGAGCTTGAACAACAAGATTATACTTATCTAAGTAATGTAAGACAAATTTCACTAGCAAAAGAGGCATATCAAATTTTAGAAGAAGTAGAAAATGGCATAAAAAATGAAGTTCCAGTCGATATGATAGAAATTGATATTAAGCGTGCTTGGGAGAAACTTGGTGAAATAATAGGTGAAACTTACACAGAAGAATTAATAGACCAATTATTTAGTCAGTTCTGTTTAGGTAAATAAAATTATAAAAAGTGTTATATAAGTACAAAAATCATAATTTAAGATCAAAAATTATTTCCCGGGAAATAATTTTTTTCTATTTCTACTAAAAAAATTAGAAATATAGTGTATAATAATTCCAGAAAAAAGAGGAAGTGTATCAAAATGGAATATGATATTATCGTTGTAGGTGGAGGTCATGCTGGTTGCGAAGCATCGCTAGCATCGGCTCGTCTACATAATAAAACTTTATTAGTAACAGGAAATGTTAAAAATATTGCTGATATGCCATGTAATCCATCAATAGGTGGACCAGCGAAAGGAATTATTGTAAGAGAAATAGATGCTTTAGGTGGTGAAATGGCTAATAATATTGATCATAGCTGTTTGCAAGTCAAAATGTTAAATACAAAAAAAGGTCCAGCTGTAAGAGCACTGAGAGCGCAAGGTGATAAAATTACTTATCCAAAAGCTATGCTAGAAACTATGAAAAATCAAGAAAATCTAGAGATTAAAGAGTCACTAGTAGAAGATTTAATCGTAGAAGATAATAAAGTAAAAGGTGTAGTTTTAGAAACGGGAGAAAAAATTTATGCCAAAGCAGTAGTTCTAACAACAGGAACATACTTAAAAGCAGTTATTTTAAGAGGAGCTAAAAAAACAGTTAGTGGTCCACACGGCGAAAGACCATCTAAATTTTTAAGTGATAAGCTAAGGGAGTATGGATTTACGATTCAAAGATTAAAAACAGGAACTCCTCAAAGAATCGATAAAAATAGTATTGATTATTCAAAAACTAGTCTAGAACCAGGTGATAGCATTCCACATACTTTCTCATTTGATAATGATCCACTTTATAAAGTAGAAGACCAAGTGCCATGTCATCTAATCTATACAACGAAAGAAACTCATAAAATTATTATGGATAATCTAGAAAAATCAAGTATGTATGGTGGTTATGTAGAAGGAATTGGTCCTAGATATTGTCCTTCCATAGAAGATAAAGTCGTTCGTTTTAAAGATAAAGAAAGGCATCAATTATTCCTAGAACCAGAAAGTTTGTATTATGATGATATTTACATTCAAGGTTTTTCAACTAGTATGCCAGAAGAAATTCAAGATTTAATGGTTCATAGTTTGCCAGGTTTAGAACATGCCAAAATATTAAAATATGCCTACGCTATTGAATATGATGCCATAGATCCTCTACAATTAAAGCAGTCACTTGAAACTAAAATACTTGAAAATCTATTTACAGCCGGACAAATAAACGGTACAAGTGGTTACGAAGAAGCAGCAGGGCAAGGATTAATAGCTGGTATCAATGCATCTCGCAAGATTCATAACCAAGAACCATTAATTCTTAAAAGAAATGAAGCCTATATTGGTGTATTAATTGATGATTTAGTAACAAAAGGTACCAAGGAGCCATATCGTATGTTAACATCTCGTGCTGAATATCGTCTATTACTTCGTCATGATAATGCTGATTTAAGATTAAGAGAATATGGTCATGAAATAGGTTTAATAACAGAAGAAAGATATCAAAAGTTTATAGAAAAGAAGAATCAAATCCAAGAATTAGTTAATCTATTAAAAGAAAATAAAATTACTCCTACAAAAGATACCAATGAGTATTTAACTAGTATTAATTCAACTAAGTTATTAGATGGTATTACATTATATGAACTATTAAAAAGACCAGAAATAACATTTACTAACATAAAACACTTTATAGATATTAACTATAGTGATGAAGTAGTAGAACAAGTTGAAATAATGGATAAGTATGAAGGTTACATTGTAAAAGCAAATAGAGAAGCAGAAAAAATGTTAGACTTAGAAAAAGTAAAAATTCCAGAAGATATAAACTATGATAATGTTCATAACTTAGCTAGTGAGGCAAGACAAAAATTAGCCCAAGTAAGACCAACTACTATCGCACAAGCTTCTCGTATTAGTGGTGTTAATCCTGCTGATGTTTCTATATTAATGGTTTATTTAAAAAAGGAAAAAAGAATATGAATTTAGATTTATTTATAGAACAAACAAAAAAACTAGGTATCACTTTAACAGATTTGCAACTAGAAAAATTAAATAAATTTTATGAATTATTAATTTCATGGAATCAAAAAATGAATCTAACTAGAATAACAGAAAAAGAAGATGTTTATTTAAAACATTTCTATGATAGTCTAACAATTAGTAAAGTAATAGATTTAAACCAAGACTTAACTTTATGTGATGTTGGTAGTGGTGCTGGATTTCCAGGAATTGTTTTAAAAATCTGTTTTCCTAACTTAAAAATAACTTTACTAGATTCTCTTCAAAAAAGAGTAAATTATTTAAATGAAATAATAAAAGAATTAGATTTAAAAGATATAGAAGCTATTCATACTAGAGCAGAAGATTATGCAAAACAAAATCGTGAAAAGTTCGATATTGTAACAGCAAGAGCAGTAGCTAATCTTAAAATGTTATCAGAATTATGCATTCCAATGGTAAAAGTAAATGGTTTATTTATTGCGATGAAAGCAAATATTGAAGAAGAAATTGAAAATAGCACTGAAATATTAAAAAAATTGGATAGTAGAATAGAAAAAATAGAAACATTCTATTTACCAATTGAAAATAGTATCCGCAATATTATTCTGATTCAAAAACAAAAACCAACCAATACTTTGTATCCACGAAGAATAGAAAAAATGAAATAAAAAAAGAAATCTTAAGAAGTCAAAACACCTAAATTTGACTTTTTTTCTTGTAAGAATGTAAAATTATGCTATAATGTTTATAGAATAAAAGAGTAGAAAGAGTGAAAAGAGGGTAATTATGGATAGAGAAGTTGTAGACTTATACCTAGATGATATTATTCCTAACCGTTTTCAACCACGTGAAGTTTTTAATGAAGAAGCATTGAGAGAACTATCAGCTTCTATTAAAGAACATGGAGTAATTCAACCAATTATTGTTAGAAAAATTGGCGATAAATATGAAATTATAGCTGGAGAAAGAAGATATAAAGCATCTACTATGGCTGGATTAACTAAAATTCCTGCAATTATTAGAAATTTAGATGATAAAGAGGCATCTAAAGTAGCATTACTAGAAAACTTACAAAGAAAAGACTTATCAGCAATAGAAGAAGCAAGAACATATCAAAAAATTCTAGAATTAGACTCTATGACACAAGAAGAATTAGGTCGTACTATGGGAAAATCTCAAGCAGCTATTGCCAATAAAATGCGTTTATTATCTTTACCTGATGAAGTACAAGAAGCATTACTACAAGATAAAATATCAGAGCGTCATGCAAGAAGTTTACTTAATTTAGATTCTAGCGAAGAACAAATTAGTATGTTGAAGAAAATTATTGATAACCGTCTGACTGTAAGAGAACTTGACAATGAAATTAAAGCACTAAAAGATGATACAATTAGAATCTCTCCACCAGTTATAGAACCATCTTCTAATACATTAGAACAAAATCAACAAAATAATTCCACTGCCAGTGCAACTATAAATAATGATTTAATAGCTAGTTATAATTTAGATAGTATCCCACAACCAAAAGATGATGCATTAGAAATTTTAGATGATTTTAATGACGGTTTAGATGATAATATAGATAACAAAGATGTAATAGAAACAAAAGATCCTGTTTTAACTCAGCCAGAGTCAGACTTTGAGCAAATTAATGATTTATTAAGATCTCCTAAAATGCATAGTTATACTCTTAAGGACGCTGTATCAGAAATTAGAAATACAACATCAAAACTTGAAAATAAAGGGTTCGATATAAGAGTTGAAGAAATGGATTTTGAAAATACATATCAAATAGTTATAAAAATAGAAAAAGATAAATAAAAAGTAGAAGTTCTACTTTTTTTTTGAAAAAGCATTTCATAATTGTATTTTATTTGTTAAAATAGAGTAGTACAAAAGAAAAGGTGGTAGTGCAGATGGGAAAAGTTATTTCATTAGTAAATCAAAAAGGCGGAGTTGGAAAAACAACAACAAGTATCAATCTTTCTGCATCCTTAGCATATCTTGGAAAAAAGGTATTACTAATTGACTTAGATCCACAGGGTAATACAACAACAGGTGTAGGAATTAATAAAGGTGATATTTCTAACAGTGTTCATGAAGTGCTAACTGGAAAATGCGAAATAACAGATGCAATAATTAAGACAAAATATAAAAACCTTTATGTTTTACCAGCAACAATTAATTTAGCTGGAATTGATATTGAATTAGTTGAAAAAAGTAAAACTAACCAAGGGTTTGTTAAAAATGCCCAATTAAAAACATTCTTGGATCCAATTAAAGACTTGTTTAACTATGTTATTATTGATTGCCCTCCTTCATTGGGCTTAATAACAACCAATGCTTTAATGGCTTCAGACTCAGTTATTATACCAGTTCAATGTGAATTCTTCGCTCTAGAAGGAATTACACAATTATTAAACACTATTATGCTAGCACAAAAAAATCTAAATCCAAACCTAGATATTGAAGGTGTTTTACTTACTATGTTAGATTCAAGGACATTACTAGGATTAGAAGTAGTAGAAGATATTAGAAGATTTTTCAAAGAAAGGGTTTATAATACAATAATACCTAGACTTGTTAAATTGACTGAAGCTCCATCACATGGTAAACCAATAATAGCATATGATCCAAAACATAGGGCAACAGAAGCATATATAAATTTAGCAAAGGAAGTGATTGCAAGAAATGGAGACATCTAGAAGAAAAGCTCTAGGTAGAGGCCTAGAAGAATTATTTAATAATGAACCAATGGATTACGAAAAAATAGAAGAAAAGATAATAGAAGAAACAGATAACGATAGTATAATAGAAATTCCACTATCAGAACTACGAAGTAACCCTTATCAGCCTAGAAAGAATTTTGATGAAAAGGCTTTACAAGAATTAGCTGATTCTATTAAAGAACATGGTGTATTTCAACCAATTATTGCTAAGAAAAGTATAAAAGGTTATGAAATAATAGCTGGAGAACGTAGAGTAAAAGCATCAATGCTAGCAGGAAAGACAACTATACCAGCTATTATTCGTGATTTTTCTGATCAAGATATGATGGAAATTGCTCTATTAGAAAATCTTCAAAGAGAAAATTTAAATGCATTAGAAGAATCTATGGCTTATAAAAAATTATTAGATGAACTTAATCTAACACAAGAAGAACTATCAAAAAGACTGGGTAAAAGTAGAAGCCACATTACTAACATGTTGGGACTACTTACTTTACCAGAAGATGTAAAAGATATGATTATGGATGGTAAACTATCAATGAGTCATGCTAGAGTTTTAAGTAAAATAGAAGATAATGAAAAAGTAAGAGAACTAGCAGATAAAATTATAGTTGATGGTTTAAGCGTTCGTGAAATTGAAGAAATGTCACATAACGATCAAATAGGTAAAAAAAATCTACAAGTAAGGCACGACACTAATCGTAATGAATATAAAGTTATTGAAGAGGAATTATCAGAAAAATTAGGTACTAAAGTTAAAATTAAGAATAATAAAATAGAAGTTCAATTTGTAAATTCTAATGACTTAAATAGAATATTAGAAATTATAGGGTTAGATAATTAATGTTAGAAAAGATTATGATTCCTCAGATATATTTACCAATTATATATATTTTTATTGCTGTATTAATAAATAGCATGCTAAAGCGACTTCTAGATAGAATTATCAAAAGGAAACAGGAAACTTATAATAAAAATAGCTATAACTATAAAAAAACAGAAACTTTCAAAGTCCTTTTAAAAAATATCATCAAATACATAATTATAGTGTTTTTAATACTAGCTATTTTAACAGTATATGGCATCGATGTAACTTCAGTATTAGCCGGTTTAGGTATAGTTGGAGTTGTCTTAGGTTTAGCACTGCAAGATCTAGCAAAAGATATTATAGCTGGTTTTAGTATTATTTTGGAAAATCAGTATGCAATAGGTGATACTATTTCCATCTCAGGATTTAAAGGGGAAGTTATTTTTTTAGGGCTAAAAACAACCAAAATAAAGAATTATGAAGGTCAAGTAAAGATTATTGCTAATCGTAATGCAACAGAAGTAATCAATTATAGTATGGAAAATTCTCTTGCAATTGTTGATGTTGATGTAAGTTATGAGGAAGATAATGAAAAAGTAGAACAGGTGCTTAATAAACTAGCAGAAGAATTAACAAGAATCTTGCCCAAACTAAAGGGAAAAGTAGAATTACTTGGCATTCAAGAACTATCATCGAGTTCAGTTAGGTATAGAATTATTGCTCCAACTATTTCTATGGAGCACTTTGATATAGAAAGAAAAATAAGAAAGTCAGTAAAAGAAAGATTGGATAAAGAAAATATTAAAATTCCATATCAACAAATTGAGGTGCATAATGGAAACTAAAGATTATAAATTGGGCGATAAGGTTATAATGAAAAAAGCTCATCCTTGTGGAACTAATCTCTGGGAAATAATAAGATTAGGTGTTGATGTTAAGATTAAATGTTGTAACTGTAATCATGTAGTAATGATTCCTAGGATTGAGTTTAATCGTAAATTAAAAAAGATAAATAAAAGTGAGGATTAGTAGTATGAAGGAAAAGAAAAAGTTAAAGCTCAAGAAGTTTTATCTGCATCCGGTAACTACTTTTATTATATTAACATTTGTAGTTATAATATTGAGTGGTATTTTTTCATTATTTGGTATGCAAGCAACATATTCCGTTTTAAATAGTAAAACGGGGCAATTAGAAACGACACTAGTAACAGTTGAAAATTTATTTGGGTTTAATGGTTTAAAATACTTAATAAGTAATGCAGCTAAGAATTTTATCAGTTTTACTACACTTAGTAACTTATTAATTGCTTTAATTGGTTTAGGTATAGCGCAAGCAACTGGGTTAATGGAAGTTTTTATTAAAAGAGTACTAACCAAAATAGACAATAAGAAAATAACATTCATAATAATATTTTTGGCAACCATTTCAAGTTTAATTAATGACATTGGCTATGTTATATTAATTCCTATTGCAGCTTTAATTTTTAAAGAAAATAATCGTAATCCACTAGCTGGTATTGTTGCAGCTTTTTGTGGCGTAGCATTTGGCTATGGTGCAACGATATTTGTAGGCTCAATGGAAGTTAACTTAATATCAATAACAGAAGCATCAGCTAGATTGATAGATTCTTCTTACCATGTTGCTTTGACATCTAACCTAGTTATAATAATAGTATCATCAATCATTTTATCAATAATTGGTACCATTATAGTTGAAAAAAATATTATCCCAAGAATAGGAAAATATAAAGAAAAAAATGAATTATCAAAAACACAGGAAATAGAAATAATTGAGACCGTTGAAGAAGAAGAACAAAGAAAACTAGCTGAAGAAATTTATGAAAAAAGAGGAATAAAATACACCGTAATAGCATCAATCATTTTTGCTATATTCTTTATATATTCCCTAATACCAAATTTACCATTTTCAGGATTACTTCTTAATATGGAAGAAAAGACATATCTTGGGCAAACATTTGGAACCAACTCTTATTTCCAAGATGGTTTTACTTTTATGGTTTCACTATTCTTTATAATAACAGGACTAGCTTATGGAATAGGTGCTAAGACAATAAAAAACGATCGTGAATTATTAGTAGAATCTGGAAACTATATGTTAGAAGTAACAGCATTAATTCCAATGGTATTTTTTGCAACACAGTTTATTGCCGTTTTTAGAAAAACAAATATTGCTACAATACTTACTGCATGGGGAGCTAATATAATAAATAGTGTTGATTTTACAGGCATTCCATTAATATTACTAGTAGTAATAATTTTCTCATTTGTTAATTTATTTAACACAACTCCAACAGCAAAGTGGACAATATTAGCACCAATTGTAGTTCCTAAACTAATGCAAAGTAACATATCACCAGAATTCAGTCAATTTATACTAAGAGCTACTGATTCAATGACAAAAGGTATAACACCACTTCTTACATATTTTGTTATTTTTGTTGGATACTTAAATATATATAACCCAAATAAAAAAAGACCTATTACAATAGGAATGGCCTTAAAAATAATCGCACCATATTGTTTAATTATAAGTCTTGTCTGGTTATCAATAATAGTTTTATGGTATTTAACAGGTCTTCCAATTGGAATTGGTATATTTCCGACATTATAGTAACATTTAAAGTAAATACGTGATATAATACATTTTAAGAAAAGAGGTATAACTATGGGTTTAACAGCAGGTATTGTTGGTTTGCCTAATGTTGGTAAGTCAACTCTATTTAATGCAATAACAAAAAAAAGTATTTTAGCAGCAAATTATCCATTTGCAACAATAGAACCTAATGTTGGTGTTGTTACTGTGCCAGATGAGAGATTAGATGTTTTGGATAAAATGTATAGTCCAGCTAAATTAATACCAACAGCATTTGAGTTTACTGATATTGCTGGTTTGGTTAAAGGTGCAAGTAAAGGCGAAGGCTTAGGTAATAAATTTTTATCACATATTAGAGAAACAGATGCCATAGTAGAAGTGGTAAGATGTTTTGATAACAAGGACATAATACATGTTGAAGGAATGGTTGATCCTATCCGTGATATTGAAATTATTAATTTAGAATTAGTTTTAGCTGATTTAGAAAGTATTGGTAACAGAATAGATAAAATCGAAAAAAAGGCTAGAGCTACAAAAGATAAAGATGAGTTAGTAGAACTAGAAGCATTAACTAAAGCAAAGTTAGCCTTAGAACAAAATGAAGCATTAAGAACAGTTGATTTTACTAAGGAAGAATTACATGCAATTAAATCATATAATTTTTTAACATTAAAACCAATTATATATATGGCTAATATTAATGAAGATGAGGTAGCTACTGAAGATAATGAATATGTTAAAAAAGTAAAAGAATATGCTAGTAAAGAAAATGCAAAAGTTATAAAAGTTTGTGCTAAAATAGAAGAAGAATTAAGTCAATTAGATGATGATGATCACAACGATATGTTAGAAGCATTAGGTATAGAAATGAGTGGATTAGATCAATTAATCAAAGCAACTTATGATCTATTAGGATTAGCAACTTATTTTACAGTTGGAAAAGATGAAGTAAGAGCATGGACTTTTAAAAAAGGAATGAATGCAAAAGAATGTGCAGGTATTATTCATACTGATTTTGAAAGAGGTTTTATTAGAGCAGAAGTAATGTCATATGATGATTTAGTCTCATGTGGAAGTGAGTTAAAAGTAAAAGAAGCTGGACGTGCTAGACTAGAAGGAAAAGATTATTTAATGCAAGATGGTGACATTTGTTACTTTAGATTTAATGTTTAAATAGAATAAAAATTATAGGAGGATAATAAAATGGAAAATAAAATATATTCGAAAGTATTTTTATGGTTATTTATAGGAATGTTAGTAACATTTTTAACGGGAATTTATACAACAACTAACGAATCAGCCCTATCCGTAATATTTAGTGGTGGATTTTACTGGATATTAGTTATTGTGGAATTAGGCTTAGCAATTTTTCTATCAGCGAGAATTCATAAAATGAGTCCAACGACAGCTAGAGTATGCTATTTATTGTATACCTTTTTAACAGGACTAACATTTTCATCAGTATTTATAGTTTACAAATTAGAATCAATCCTATTAGTCTTTGGAGTTACAGCATTATTGTTCTTAATATTTGCATTAATAGGAAAAACAACAAGTATAGATTTAAGTAGTTTTAGTACTTACTTACTAATGATTTTACTAGGAATTATTATTTGCAGTATCATAAATATCTTTTTAAATAATTCTACATTTGATATAGTAATATCATGTATAAGTGTAATTGTTTTCCTAGGTTATATTGCTTATGATGTTCAGAAAATCAAAAGATTAAATGGTTTAATTACAGAAGATAATCTTGCTATAATAGGTGCCTTTGAACTATATTTAGACTTCATTAATATATTTATAGATTTATTAAGATTATTTGGAAAAAGTGATGATTAGTTATAATCACTACTTTTCTTTTTAAGTAGTTTTTTTCAATCTAAAGTTAGCAAAAATATTAAAAAAGCATTTACAATAATGCTTTTTTTTGGTATATTACTACCGAGTATGAAATGTACTCCTTGCTAGAAATAGCCAAAAGACCAAAAGGAGGTGTATAAAATGAGAAAATACGAAATAATGTTCATCGTAAAACCTGATTTAGAAGAAACAGAAATTAAACAAGTAGCTCAAGATATGAAATCAGTATTAGAAAGCAACAACGCAAAAGTATTAGAATTAAAAGAAATGGGTCAACGTGAATTAGCATACGAAATTAATAAATACAAAACAGGTTATTACTTCTTATTTACTATTGAAACAGAAGATTTAAATGCAACAAAAGAATTTGATCGTTTATCATTAATTAACGAAAATATTCTTCGTCATTTAATAGTAAAAGTAGAAGACTAAGAGAGGTAATAATATGAATAGAGTAATTTTAATTGGGAGATTAACTAGAGACCCAGAACTAAGATATACTAGTAGTAATATAGCAACAGCATCATTTAGTTTAGCTGTTGATAGAAATTTTACTAATCAAAATGGAGAAAGAGAAGCTGATTTTATTAACATAGTTGTTTGGAGAAAGCAAGCAGAAAACTGCAAAAACTACCTTACAAAAGGTAGCCAAGTAGCTATCGATGGACGTATCCAAACAAGAAGTTATGATGGTCAAGATGGGCAAAAAAGATATGTTACTGAAGTAATTGCTGATAACGTACAATTTTTAGGAACAAAAGCTTCAAATACTAACAGTAATGATACTAATTATAGCCAACCTGCTTTTAATGACAATCAAACACCATATGATTTTGCTAGTACTCCAGCAGCTCAACCAACAACAGATGTATCTAATGATCCATTTGCTGACTTTGGCTCTTCTATTGAGATTAGTGATGATGAATTACCATTTTAAAGAAGGAGGAGATAGTAATGGCAGAATTTTTTAAGAAAAAGAAGAAAGTTTGCTACATGTGCACTGGTAAAGATATTAATTACAAAGATGTAGAAACTTTAAAAAGATATATAAATGATAAAGGTAAAATTTTACCAAGAAGAATTACAGGTGCTTGTGCATTACATCAAAGACATATAGCAGAACAAATTAAACGTGCTCGTGCAATTGCTTTATTACCTTATACAAAATAAGATGACAACAGTCATCTTTTTTTATCACTAAAAAATGACAGATAATAGATTTTGTAGTATAATAATACTAGATTGGAGAGCAGTAATGAAAGTAGAAAATGCAATCAAGAAAAAAATAAAAAGAAGTAAAAATGTATTTATTGTTGCACATAAAGATTTAGATCTAGATGCTCTAGGAGCATGTATAGGGGTATCTTCTATTTGCCGTTCATTTAATAAACCAGGCTATATTATTATGGATGATAAAAAGCATGAGCCAAGTGTAGAAAAGGTCTTAGATCAATTAGAATATGAATATATGATAATAAATAGTGATGATATACCTAAGTATCATCACAAAAGAAGTATCTTATTTATTGTAGATACAAACAAGGCACAATTACTTCAAAATGATAAAATAATTCATTATTTTGATGATATTATTATTTTGGATCATCATCAGCAAACAGCTCAAACGATGTTATCAACGTATAAAATAATAGATGCAAATGCATCAAGTGCCTGTGAAATTGTTACTAATTTAATTGAAAAGTATAATGTTACACTTGATAAGAAAACAGCTACTTTTATATTAGCCGGTATAGTATTAGACACAAATAACTTTATAGTTAAGACCAGTGTAAAAACTTATAATGCAGCTTATTATTTAGCTAAACAGGGTGCAAATCCTAGAAATGTTCAATATTTCTTGAAACAGGACATCAAAGATTATATAATAAGACAAAAAGTGATTACAGAAGTTGAAGTAATAGATGATAAGTATGCATTATCGGTTGCATCACCAAAAATAAAATATAAACGTGAGGAACTAGCTAAAATAGCTGATACATTATTACAGTTCAATAATATAGAGGCATCATTTGTATTAGGAAATAGAATAGATGGTGGTGTTGGATTAAGCTCAAGAAGTGAAGGCAATGTTAACGTCGGCAAAATAGCGGAAATTTTAGGAGGCGGTGGTGATAATTACGATGCTGCTGCACAAATAAAAAATAAAACTTTAGCTGATGTAAAACAAGAATTGATAACTATACTTAGCAATAAGGAGGATAAAAATGAAAGTAATTTTTATTAAAGACTTTAAAAAACAAGCAAAAAAAGGTGAAATCAAAGAAGTAAAAGATGGTTATGCCAATAACTTTTTAATAAAAAATGGCTATGCAGTGCAAGTTACAGAAAAAAATATGGAAAACGTAAAAAAGGAAAACGAAGCCAAAAAACAAGAAGAACAAAAGTTAATTGAGGAAGCTACAAAATTAAAAAATGATCTAGAAAAATTAACTTTGACTTTTAAAGTGAAAACAGGAGATAAGGATAGGGTTTTTGGAAGTATAAGCCCAAAACAAATAAAAGAGGAATTATTAAAGAAAGGTTATAAAATAGATAAACGTCAAATTGAACTTGATATACCATTACAATCTTTGGGATTTCATAAAGTTTTACTAACTTTATACAAAGATGTTACAGCAGTATTAAAAGTTCAACTAGTGAAGTAAGGTAGGTGATACTATGGCAATAAAGACAATTCCAAATGATATTGTAGCTGAACAATCTGTTTTGGGAGCTATGTTCTTATCCCCACTAGCAATAGAGAAGGCAACAGAAAAATTATTCGCTAAATCTTTTTATTTAGAAAAGCATGGGATTATTTTTAGTGCTATAGTTGATCTACATGAAAAGAAAATGCCTATTGATTTAATTACAATTACATCAGAATTAAATCAAACAAAAAAATTAAATGAAGTTGGTGGAGTAGAATATTTAACAGAACTTTTAAATATAGTACCAACTGCAGCTAATATTGATTCATACATAAAAATAGTTGAAGATAATTATATGTTACGATGCATAATAGATACTTCAACAGAGATTGCAACCCTTGCTTATGAGCACGATGGAGAAGTATCTGATATCCTAGATCAAGTAGAAAGTAAAATAGTTGGGATTATTAAAAATCGTAGTTCATCCGAATTCAAAGCTATTCAAGACATTTTAAATGATGTTCAATTAAATTTAGAAAAATTAGCAGCATCAAAAGGTGAGATTACAGGTATACCGACAGGTTGGTATGAATTTGATAAATTAACATCAGGTCTTCATGAAAATCAATTAATAATACTAGCTGCCCGTCCAGCTATGGGAAAAACAGCTTTTGCTTTAAATTTAGCAACGTATGTAGCAACGCACACTGATAAAACAGTAGCTATCTTCTCACTTGAAATGGGTGCTGAACAATTGGCAAATCGTATAATTTCATCACTAGGTCAAATAGAGGGAACAAAATTAACAAGTGGTAATTTAGTAAATGATGATTGGAAGAGAATAACAGAAGCCAAGAGTCAATTATCAAATGCTAAATTATATATATCTGATGATGCAGGTGTTACTGTTGGGGATATAAAATCAAAATGTAGACGTTTAGCAACCAGTGAAGATGGACTTGATTTAGTAATTATAGACCATTTACAGTTATTAACTATGGGTGGCAACTATGGAAATAATCGTCAAGCTGAAATTACAGACATTTCAAGAGCACTAAAGAAAATGGCAATGGAATTAAAAATACCAGTAATAGCCTTGGCACAGTTATCCCGTGGTGTTGAACAAAGGGAAGATAAAAGACCAAAAATGAGCGATCTACGTGAATCAGGATCTATTGAACAAGATGCTGATATTGTTGCATTACTTTACCGTGATGACTATTACCAAACAGCAAAAGAACTAGGTGAAGCACCTGATCCTAGTTTAAGTGAATTAATTATTGGAAAGCATCGTAATGGACCAACTGGTAAAATAGATTTATTGTTTAGAAAAAGTACCAGTACATTTTTAAATTTTATAAAAGATAATAAGGGTGAAAATAATGGCTAAAAAACAAAAATTAGTAACTATTATAGCATTTATATTATCATGTGTTATTTTATCAATTGGAAGTAAACCAGATACAATATATGCTAAAATATTGGGATTTACAGGAAAGAATAGTAGTCCTAAGCAATTATATCATGTATATTTAGAGGGTGAATCTCTTGGTGTAATAGAATCAAAAGAGGAACTTGAAGAATATATTGATAATAAGCAGCAACAATTAAAAGAAAAATATAATGCTACTAAGGTGTATGCACCTAATGGGTTAGATATTATAAAAGAAATGACATATAACGAAAAGGTCTTATCTGTTTCTGATATTTATAAAAAAATAGAAGATATAAAAGGCACCTCTTCATTTACTATTGATGGCTATAAAATAGTAATAGAAGGAATTGATAAAAAAACTAATGAAGGTGAATCTTATCATACAGATGATATAACTATTTATGTTTTAGATAAGGAAATATTTACTAATTCTGCTAAAAAAACAATAAATTCATTTATAAGTTCTGAAAGATATGATGCATATATTAATGATACTCAACAGCAGTTAAAAGAAAATGAAGTAGGAACTATAACTGAAAATCTTTATATAAAAAACAATATAACAATAAAAAAAGAAAGGATACCAGCAGGAGACAAAATATACCAAACTGAAGAAGAATTAAGTAAATTTTTATTGTTTGGAACAACAGATGATCAAGAAACTTACATTGTTAAAGCTGGTGATACTATTGAAGAAATATCAAATAATAATAAACTATCAACAGCTGAATTCTTAATAGCTAATACAAACTTTAAAACTGACCAAGACTTATTATATCCTGGACAAGAAGTAAAATTAGGTTTAATAACACCACAATTTGACTTAATAGAAGTTCAACATACTGTATCAAAGCAAACAATAAAAAAAGAAACCGTTTACAAAAATGATGATACTCAATATGTTGGTTATGAAAAAGTAGAACAAGAAGGTCAAGACGGTTTAGCCTTAGTTACTGAAAAAATAGAATTAGTAAATGGTGAAATTCAAGATATAGTTCGTGCATCATCAATAGAGATAACACCAGCTATTAATAAGGTTGTAGTAAGAGGTACTAAAAAATATGTAGTATCAACTTGGGGATATGATCCAGAAGTTCCAGTATCAGTTGGTAGTTGGGTATGGCCAACTCAAACTCCTTATACAATCACAAGTCCGTTTGCATGGCGTTGGGGAAAACATCACGATGGGCTAGATATAGCAGGATCAGGATATGGATCAACAATTAAAGCTGCTAACAATGGTATCGTTGTTGAATCTGCTTATACAAGCACAAATGGTAATTATATAACGATAAAACACAGTAATGGTTATTACACAATGTATGCTCATATGGCATCAAGAACTAAACAAGTTGGCGATGTAGTTATGGCAGGAGATCAAATTGGTACAATGGGTCAGACAGGTTATGCATATGGTGTTCACTTACATTTTGGTGTGTATAGGGGTTATCCATTTATGAAAGGTAGTTCGGCAGTTAATCCGCTTAATTTCTATTAATATGAAAGTAAAGGTATTAGCAAGTGGTTCTAAGGGTAACAGTACCTTAATTAGAACTGATGAATTAAATATATTAATTGATATCGGTATAAACTACCAATCCCTAGCAGCGGAATTAGATAAAATAAACCTAACGCCATATGATTTAGATGCCGTCTTAATAACCCATACCCATAGTGATCACATTAAAGGATTACCATCACTAGTAAAAAAGACTAACATAAAGGTTTATGCATTAGCAGAAATGTTAGAAGAGCTAACTAAAAAAATACCACCAGATAACATCATAATCTATACTAATCCAACAAAGATCAACGATTTAGAAATAAACTTAATAAGAATATCACATGATGTTGAAGGTGTTGGCTACATCATCGAATATAAAAATCATTCACTAGTTTACATTACTGATACAGGCTATATTAATCGTAAATATTTACCTCTAATGCAAAATAAAAATATTTATATTATTGAAAGCAATCATGATGAAAAAATGTTAATGGAAGGACCATATCCATATATTTTGAAACAAAGAGTAATCAGTGATAAAGGCCATCTGTCTAATCTAGCAACAGCGGAATATCTTAAAAATATAGTAGGAGAAAATACTAAAGAAATAATTTTAGCTCATATCAGCGAAAAAAATAATACTGAAGACTTAGCTATTTCAACAACTAGAAATTTGCTAGAAGAATCAGGCATTCATAAAAAAATAATAGCGGCTAAACAGTATGAATCTTTAGAAGAAATAGAGGTTTAAATGATTAAAATAATATGTGTTGGAAAATTAAAAGAAAGTTACCTTAAAGAGGCACAACTAGAATATTTGAAGAGACTAAAAAAATATACATCTGTTAATTTAATAGAATTAACCGATTCAAATATAGACGATGAAAAAATAGCGCTTGAAAAAGAAAAGGAACAAATACTTAAATATATTAAACCAAAAGATTACATAATAACTCTTGAAATAGAAGGAAAAGAACTATCATCTATTGAACTAGCCGATAAATTAGATAAAACTTTAATTACTTCGAGTGATATAACTTTTATTATAGGCGGCTCTTATGGTATCCATCACGATATTAAAGAAAAGTCAAATTATAAACTATCATTTTCTAAAATGACATTTCCTCATCAATTATTCCGCATTCTTTTATTAGAGCAATTATTTAGAAGTTACAAAATATTAAATAATGAAAAATACCACAAATAATGGTATTTTTTTTATATCTATAAATCCTCACTATTAATAACATCATATGCAATTGGTTAACTTGAAACAAAAATAAAGCTAATTTACTTATAATTAACTTAAAGATGAGGGATGATTATGCAAGTATTTCAAAAAAGACTAAAAGAAATGAGAGAGGAAAGAAACTATACCCAAAAAGATGTAGGAAATGGCATTTTTGTAAGTAAACAAGAAATATGTTTGTATGAAAAAGGAAAAAGAACCCCACCAATAGATGTATTAATTAGGTTAGCCAATTTTTTAGAAGTAGATTTTCTGTGGTTAATAGGCATGGAATTAAAGATACCACTAAAGGAAAATAGGATAGTAAATATTTCTAATGAAGACATAAAAATAATAGAGGCACTAAAAAAAGATAGAGCACTATATGATAAATTTTTAGAAGATCCAGAACGTACTATTTGTGAAATTTCTAATCGTTTAAAAATCTAAAATCTATTTTAATATCTTTTTCGACTAATTATTCATATAGATTAATCTATACTAAAATAGGTGATTATATGATAAAGCTAATAACAGATATTTTATGGAGTATAGCTATTATATTTCTACTAGGTGGAGGATTATATTTTAGTATTAAACTAGGTTTTCCACAACTAAAGTTAAAATCACTAACTAAAGGTTTTAAAGAAGATAATAAAAGTAAAGTATCACCATTCAAAAGTTTAACGATGTCACTTGCTGCTAGAGTTGGAGTTGGTTCATTAGCTGGCATAGCACTAGCTATTTATATTGGTGGACCTGGTACTATTTTTTGGATATGGATAGTAGGAATAATTACATCTATAAATACATTTTGTGAAAGTTATTTAGGCGCTAAATATCAAGAAAAAGATCATGATGTATATAATGGTGGACCATCATATTACATAGATAAGGGCTTAAAAGACAAAAAATTAGCCTGTATATATTCAATATTAATTATAGTAGCTTACATAGTTGGGTTTATGACTATCCAAGCAAATACGATAACTACTTCAATTTATAATTATTATAATATTAATCCAATCATAACTGGAACTATTTTAGCATTAATATCAGCAGTTTCTATTATGAAAGGATTAAACAGTATTGTAACAATTACTAGTAAATTAGTACCAATTATAGGAATAGGCTATGTATTATTAAGTTTTATCATAATCATAATGAATATTAATCAAATACCTAGTGTATTATTAGAAATAATAACAAGTGCTTTAAATACAAAAGCAATATCAGGTGGTATAATATCAACTTTCATAATTGGAATCCAAAGAGGCGTATTTTCAACGGAAGCAGGTCTAGGTACAGGATCTATTGCATCATCATGTTCCTATTCAAAAAATAAAATAAATTTAGGTTTATTACAGATCCTAGGTATATATTTTACAGTTTTTATAGTATGTACATCAACAGCTCTTATCATTTTAACATCAGATTATACCAATATTAACTTTCAAAATATAAATGGTATAGAATTAACTCAATATGCTCTTAATTATCATCTTGGTAAAACAGGTATCATTGTCTTGATACTATCGGTTATTTCGCTTGCTTACTCAACTATAATAGCAGGTTACTATTATGGTGAAAGTAGTCTAAAATTCCTTATAAAAAATGTAACAAAAGCACAAATAAATACTCTAAAAATAGTAACAATTCTTCTTCTTTTAATAGGTAGTATCGTAAGTGCTACTTTACTATGGAAAATAATTGATATCTTAGTAGCCATTTTAGCAATCATTAATATGTATGCCATACTAAAACTTAGAAAAGAAATAATTATTGATTATAAAAATAAAAAATAGTATAATAACAAAACAGAGTATTAATAAAATGAGGTGCAGTAAAATGATAGGAAACGATTGGGACATTATTCTAAAATCTGAGTTTGAAAAAGACTATTTTAAGAAATTACTTAGTATTATCAACAATGAATATAAATTAAAAACTATCTATCCTAAAAAAACAGATATATTTAAGGCATTTCGTAATACATCATATCAAGATACCAAAGTAGTAATTTTGGGTCAAGATCCTTATCATGGCGTAAACCAAGCTGAGGGTTTATCTTTTTCAGTAAAAACAGGTATACAAAAACCACCATCACTACAAAATATCTTTAAAGAATTACAAAATGATTTAGGTTATAAAATACCCGAATCTGGCAGTTTAGTACCTTGGACAAAAGAGGGTGTGTTATTACTAAATACTGTTTTAACAGTTGAAGCTAATAAACCGGCATCACATAAAGATTTAGGGTGGGAGATTTTTACTGATGAAGTAATAAAAAAATTAAATGAGAAAGATAGTCCCGTAGTATTTATATTGTGGGGAAGCTTTGCAAGAAGTAAAAAGAATTTAATAACCAACAAAAATCACTATATAATAGAATCTACTCATCCATCACCATTTTCAGCATATAATGGCTTCTTTGGAAGTAAACCATTTTCTAAAACAAATAATTTTTTAATAAGTCATAATTTAAAGCCAATCAATTGGGAAATAAAATAATTAGGAGCAATCGTCCTAATTATTTTATTTTTCTTTTAATATTTCTAAAGTTTCAATTTTTTCCTCTTTAAAGAAATCCTCTTTTTTATAATGGAATAACGTAGCAACTAAATTTGAAGGAAAAGCCTTAACTAATTTATTATGTAAAACAATATTGTCATTATAATACTTTTTACTAGCATTTAAGTTATTTTCTATTTCAATTAATTCTTCATTTATGTTTTTTAAGGCTTCAACAGAAGCTAGTTTTTTATCTAAATCAAGTAAACTATAATAATCTCTTAATGCAATAGTAAGTTCTTTATTAAGTTCAAAACGATTAATTTTTTGATTTTTGATTTTATTTAAATTATCAAGAATTAACTCTTCTTTATAATTTTTATTATTTTCCTTGATAATATTTGCACATCGTTCAAGTAAACTAAATTTCTTTTCAAATAAAATATCAACATTATTTAATGCTTCACTAATTTTAACTTTTAAAAATTGAAATTTATTATAAAAGTTAACTTCAATTATAATGAAAATCATGATTAATGCTATAATTGTAACAACAACATAGTACACAATTACCACCTCTTTATTATATAAATATTTTAACATTAAATTATATTTTAGTAAATAATAACTATTAACCATAAATTTTTAGTTATTAAAAAAGAAACCTTCGATATAAAAAGTTTCTTCTTTAAATAAATATTATCTTAATTATCTTGCATAATTTCGTCAAACACTGGATCGGCATTACTAGGTTCGGTACCTCTAACATAGTACATAATACGCTTATTGCTATCATTTTCCGTAGCTGGTTTTCCAGTAATAGGATTTACGAGCACTCCAACTACATTGCTAGGTTGTTTGTACCAACTATCTTCATGCCCATCTAAATAACCCTCCATGGCATCTACCCAAATATTTCTGGAATATTTATAATCACTTGCACTTAATGTTGTGTTATCATCATACCCAACCCAAACAGCTGTCACAATTTCACCGTTATAACCAATAGACCAATGGTCAGTATCAGTGGTACCACTTTTAAGTGCTAGTTTGTGTTTTATTTTAGGTGCGATACCTATTGCAGTTGGATAATTATAATCAATAAAACTAGAATCATAAGTCGTTGTTAATAAATCACTTAATATAAATGTTAAACTCTTATTTAAAACATTTTCTTTTTTAATCTTTTTTTCATATAGGACATTTCCTTTTAAATCTTCAACTCTAGAAATTAAATGTCCTTCAACTTTATATCCTTCATTAGCAAATATGGCATAACTATTTGCCATTTCTATAATATTAATACTAGCAGTCCCCAAAGGAAGAGATGGAACTTCATCTAATTGTGCAGTTATACCTAATCGTCTAGAAATATTAACAAGAGCATCTTCACCAAGAAACATGTGTGTTTTAACAGCATAAATATTATCAGAGTAAGAAATAGCGGTTGCAAGTGAAATTGGTTTATTACCATAATTACCACCAGCATTTTGTGGAGAATATGTTTTATTATTAGAAAATGTAAAAGTTGTTTCACTACTCATAAAAGTTGTACTAGCAGTAAATCCATTTTCTAATGCTGCATAATAGAGTAATGGCTTCATAGTAGAACCTACTTGTCTAACTGCTTGATAGGCACGATTATACTGACTTTTACTATAATCTCTTCCCCCAACTAACGCTATTATTTTTCCATTTTGTGGGTTAATCATAACACTAGCTACTTGTAAATCTTTATCAGTGTTCATATTATTTTTAACACTTTCTTCTAGTATTTTTTGAGCATTAATATCAAGATTAGTATAAATTTTAATTCCACCAGTTTCTAAGTAAGATCCAACTGAATCAATTTTTTTAAGTTCTCTCATAACAGCATCTTGATAATACATAATTGTTGATAATTCTTGGTTATTCTTTTTTCCTACAATATTAAGTTCTTCATTACTAGCGCTATTATACTCTTCTTCCGTGATAATATTACTTTTATATAAATTGTATAATATATTAATTTGTCTTTTTTTAGCTAGTTCGTAATTAACTAACGGCGAATAATAACTTGGTGATTTAGGAATTCCAACCAACATAGCTGCTTCTGCTAAACTTAAGTCCTTTGCATCTTTATCGAAGTAGAAGTTACTAGCATTTTCAATTCCATACATTCCATGACCATAGTTAATAGTATTTAAATAACCCTCTAATATTTCATCTTTACTATAACCAACTTCTAATTTTAAAGTTAACCACATTTCATTTAATTTTCTTTCTAAAGTTTTATCAAAATCCAAAAATAAGTTTTTGGCATACTGTTGTGAAATTGTTGAAGCACCTTGTTTCGTTTTTCCACTTTTAATATTCACATACAATGCCTTCAAAATTCTAAGAGGATCAAATCCAAAATGTTTGTAAAAATGTTTATCTTCAGTATTTATTGTGGCTTTAACTACATAAGGTGAAATATTATCAAGTGTTACCCATTCCTGTGAACCACTTCCTTGAAAAAATAACTCATTATTACTATCATACATTAAAAAAGCATTGGCTGATTTAATTTCTAATCTAGGGCTCATCTTAATATATAGTATCATTCCTAGAAAACTAACTATTCCTAAAGAAATTGCCAAAACTAAAAATTTTACTACCTTTTTAAACCTTTTAAATTTCTTCATGACAACCTCCAAACTCTAATTTTAGTATGAAAAAAAATAAAAGAAATATGTATTGATGAAGATAAAAAATTAATATATAAAAAAACAAACACTTTAATCATCTTTGTGATATAATATGGAGCAAGTTGGGGGATAATATATATGGAAGAAAAAACAAAAATAGGAATTGGTATGGTTATAATGAAATCTTTTGCAGATGCTGGTGGAAATAAAGATATAATCGATACTAAAAAATCTTTTAACATTGCACTAGATGAAAATGATAATGCTATTTCAATCACTAATTAAAAAAATTGATTAAAAAATTTTAAAAGATGTAATTTAAATTAATTCCATCTTTTTTATTTTGCCTTTTTTCCCGAATTTAATAAATAATATTGCATTTATTTAATCTTATGTTATAATTTGGCTTAGAAATTTTGGTGTGGTGAATTATGGAATTAAGAAAAATAAAAATAACTTTAATAACCAATACTACTAAAGAAGAATATAATCTATTAGGTAAATATGATTTATCTAAAAATATAATTAGTTATAATGAAAACAAACAGTTACAAACTAAAGTGATATTGGATATAAATGCTAAACACTTAACTAGAGATAATAAAGATTTAAAAATAGATTTACTATTTGATGAAGCTAATGAAACAAATAACCCAATGCATATTAAGGAATTGAATAAATATTTGAACATCAAAATAAAAACAGAATCTTATAATCTAACAGAAAATAGTATTGAAATAATATATATAATTTTAGATAGTAATGATAGAATCATTTATAAGATAGAATTTTAGGAGGAAATATGAGTATTGTTAAAGAAGTAGAAGAAAAAATAAAAAATTGTATTATAAAAGCAGGATACAATGTTGAAAATGTTGTTTTAGAACCAACAAGCAGAAAAGATTTAGGTGAATATCAAATTAACAGTGCTTTTAGTTTAGGTAAAGAAAATCATTGTAACCCTAGACTAGTTGCAGAAAATATAGTAAAAGAATTAGAAACTGATTCCACTTTTAAAAACATTAATATTGCTGGACCAGGATTTATTAATATTAGTTTTACAGACGAATTTTATTTAACTTCTATGAATAAAATGTTAGAAAATATTGAAACTAATATTGATAAAAGTAATAGTAAATTAATTTTTATGGATTATGGTGGTGCCAATATTGCTAAAACACTTCATGTTGGACATTTAAGAAGTGCTGATATTGGTGAAGCTATTAAAAGACTTACTACTACTTTAGGTTATAAAGTAATTAGTGATGTTCATTTTGGTGATATTGGAAGACAATCTGGTATGGTTATCTATGAAATGCATGAAAGATATCCTGATTTAGTATATTTTAAAGAAGATTATAATGGTGAAGATGAAGATTTACCAATTACTGAAAAAGATCTTCAAGAAATATATCCATGCGCATCTAATAAAGCCAAAGAAGATGAAAAAATCATGGAAAAGGTTCATGAAATTACCATTCAAATTGAAAATGGTCATAAAGGCTATACTGCTCTATGGAATAAAATAAAAGATTTATCAATTAAAGATATTAAAAATATTTATAAACGTTTAAACACTACTTTTGATTTATATGAAGGCGAAACAGACTGTTATCCATATATTCCTAAAGTAATTGAAATATTAAAAGATAAACATCTTTTATATGAAAGCGAAGGAGCTATGGTCGTAGATGTTAAAGAAGAGACTGATACTGAACCAATGCCTCCATTAGTAGTTTTAAAAGCAAATGGTGGAACTGTATATCAAACAAGAGAACTTGCTACATTATTGTCAAGGGAAGAAAGATTTCATCCAGATGAAATTTGGTATTTTACTGATAATCGTCAAGAACTATATTTTAAACAGGTATTTCGTGTAGCTAAAAAAGCCGGTATCGTGCCAGATGAAACAAAATTAAAATTTTTTGGTTTTGGTACTATGAATGGTAGTGATGGAAAACCTTTTAAAACACGTGCTGGTGGGGTAATGAATTTAATGGACTTAATGAACATGGTAAAAGAAATAACTGCTAGCAAAATTAATACTGATTTAGTTCGTGAAGAAGATAAAGATGAAACAAGTGAAAAAATATCAATAGCAGCTTTAAAATATGCTGATTTATTACCATATAGAAGTAAAGATTTTATCTTTGATGTAAATAAATTTGCTGATTTGGATGGTAAGACTGGACCATATCTATTATATTCAACAGTGCGTATTAAATCTTTACTAGAAAAAGCAAGTATTGATTTAAATGAATTAAAATTAAAAGCAATAACTACTGATGTGGAAAAAGATGTTATGCGTACTTTATTAGAACTACCAACAATTTTAAATAGTTCTTTCGAATCAAAATCTGTAAATGATATAACGGAATATTTATATCGTCTTACAAGCTGTTATAATAAATTTTATGCAGAGAATCATATTTTAACCTGTATTGATAAGGATATAAAAGAATCATGGCTAGCCTTATCAAAATTAGTTCGTAACACCAATATATTACTTTTAGACATTCTAGCAATAGAAGTTCCTGAAAAAATGTAAAAATATATTGCATTTTATATGGAATAATGATATAAGTTTAAATGATAAAAAAACAAAAGAAAATTTAAATACATAGGAGGAATACCATGAGTATTAAAAATATGACTAAGGAAGATTTAGAATTATTATCAAATAAAGATATTACCAACCTATTATTAGAAGAAAAAGGAAAACAAACAACACCTGATTTATTTAAACAGATTATTAAATTATTAGAATTACCTGAATCAACTTTTGATCAAAAAATAGGTGATTACTATACATCATTAACTACTGACAAGAGATTTATTTTATTAAAAGATGGAACTTGGGATTTAAGAAGTAGACATACTTCTGATAAATTAGTAATCATCGATGATGAAGAAGATGAGGATGTAGAAGAAGTAGAAGAAATAGATGAAGAAATGGACGAATTTGATTCTATTGATAATAATAATGATGATGACGATATAGATGATGGTGATGATGACTTAAAAGATTTAGTTGTTTTAGATGAGGATGAAATAGAATCAGAATAAAAAAACTAACTATTAATTTTTTATCACAAAATACATAATAAATATTAAAAGGCTCTAAAACCAGTATAATAATTATTTGCTAATAAAAAACTCTTGAAATATAATACAAATATTGTTATAATAAGTTAGCATTTAATTACTATGGCTTTAAATGTAGTCATGGCGAAGAGAAGGCTCTAGAATATTCTAGATAATATCTAGGTACGAAAGGAGAACAATATGAAAAAAGGAATTCATCCAGAAGTAAAAGAAGCAACAGTTACTTGTGCTTGTGGTGAAACATTTAAAGTAATGTCAACAAAAGAAAATATTAACGTTGAAGTTTGTTCTAAATGTCACCCATTCTATACTGGAAAACAATCAAGAACTTCAAAAACAGGTCGTGTAGAAAAATTTAATGCTAAGTATGGTCTTGATACTGAAGATAAAGCTAACTAGTTTTATCTTTTTTTTTCGAAAAATCTTTTCCATCAAACATAAATTGAGTATTTTGTGTTATAATAACTAAATAATAGAGGTGAATTTATGAAAATAGGAATTGCTAATGACCATCGTGGCTATAAATTAAAAACAAAAATAATTCCATATCTTGAAAAAAAAGGCTATGAAGTAATTAATTATGGAACTGATTCAACTGATTCTGTTGATTATCCTGATTATGGAATATTGTTAGGTGAAAAAGTACGTGATAAAGTTGTTGATTATGGTATTGTCATTTGCGGAAGCGGAATTGGTATATCAATAGCTTGTAATAAAGTTAAAGGTGTAAGATGTGCTAAAGTTAATAATGCAAAAGAAGCAAAATTAACTCGTCTAGACAATGATGCCAATGTAGTAGCTTTAAATGAAAAAATGCATCTTTTTGAAGCAAAAGATATTTTGGATGCCTTTTTAAATACAAAATATGTTGAAGAAGAACGTTTTAAAAGAAGAATTGATAAAATAACTAAGTATGAGGAAAAAGAAAATGGACGCTAAATTATTTTTATATATTTTCTCTACAATAGTTGTAATTTATTCAATAGATTCAGTTAATATAAATTTAATTTTTAAAAAAAACAAAATAAATCAAGCAAGAATTTTTTACTTTATATTAGCACTTTGCATGATTGAATTATTAACTTCTTTTTTATATAACTTATTTGAAGTAACAAAATTTATTTAATATGGTATAAAACTATTCATTTTGGAAAAACTCTTAATGAGGTGAAAAAAATGAAAAAAAGATTAGTTTTAAAACCATTTGTTATTCCAACTTTGTACTCGATTTTTGCAATAGCAGTAATTGTAAGCCTCTTTTTATCAATAGAAGTAATTGATGAAAAAGGAAAAATGACTTATGTTAGTAGTACTATTTTGGATGAATATGTTCCAGTAGTAAATGTAGAAGAAAAAATAAAAAAGCCTTTTACAGATGCAACGGTAACTATTTCAAATAACTACTATGACTACCAAGCAGACGATACTGAACAGACTAATTCTATACTTTATCATGAAAATACCTATATTCAAAATACGGGTGTTAATTATCAATCATCTAACACTTTTGATGTAATAAGTATACTTAGTGGTGAAGTAATTGAAGTAGAAGAAAAAGAACTACTTGGAAAAAGTGTAACAATTAGACATGATAATGAACTAATAAGTGTATATCAATCACTAAGTGATGTTACAGTAAAAAAAGGTGATAAGGTATCAGCAGGTCAGGTAATAGCAAAAAGTGGAACTTGTAACCTAATTAATGATTCAAAAAATAATCTTCATTTTGAATTATATATAAACGGTACAATAGCTGATCCAGAAAATTATTATAATAAAAAGTTAAGTGATATTTAAAATCATAATTAATACTAACCTAAATATAATTTAGTAGTTAGGTTAGGTGAATTATGAAAAAAGAAATAATAAGTAGAGTTGTTGAAGTAGCAAATTATATCATTAATACTAATAACACAATAAGACAAGCTGCTAAATATTTTAATATTAGCAAAAGTACTATTCATAAAGATTTACAAGAAAGATTAATAAAAATAGATACTGAAAAATATTATGAAATAGACAAAATACTAAAATATCATATGGCTACAAGACATATCATTGGTGGTGAATCTACAAAAAGGAAGTATGAAAAATTAAAATTTAGAAATGCGGGGTGATAATGTGCGTGATGTAGGAATAGATTTAGGCACAACTAACATATTAATTTACTTAAAAGGAAAAGGCGTAGTTTTAAATGAACCAAGTGTAGTTAGTATTGACACAAATACAAAAAAAGTCCTAGCCGTTGGAAAAGAAGCAAAGGATATGTTAGGCAGAACACCTGGCAAAGTAAAAGCTATTAAACCAATGAAGGATGGCGTAATAGCTGATTTTGATACAACAGCAGAAATGTTAAATCTTTTTATGAAAAAAGCATTAGGAAGAAGATTTTTATCTAAACCACGTATTTTGATATGTTGCCCATCCAATATCACAGCAGTTGAAAAAAATGCAATTAAAGAGGTAGCAGAAAAAATGGGTGCTAGACGTGTATTTTTAGAAGAAGAACCAAAAGTTGCTGCCGTAGGAGCTGGTATAGATATTTCTAAACCATCTGGTAGTATGGTTATAGATATAGGTGGAGGTACAACTGATATAGCCGTTTTATCGCTTGGTGGAATTGTAACTAGTGATTCTATTCGTATAGCTGGTAATACCTTTGATGAAGATATAGCTAATTATATTAAAAATAAATATAAAGTAATAATTGGCGAAAAAACTAGTGAGGATGTAAAAATAACAATCGGTACTGTGGTTAAAAGTAAAAATAAGTCACTAGCAATTACTGGTAGAAGTGTAACAACAGGGCTACCTGAAACGATTACAGTAACTAGTGAAGATGTAGAAGATGCTTTAAAGGAAGATATCAAAAAAATAGTTTTATCGGTAAAGAAGGTTTTAGAAAAAACTCCTCCCGAGTTAGCAGCTGATATTTCTGATAAAGGAATTATTTTAACTGGAGGTGGGTGCCTAATAGATGGATTAGTGGAAAAACTGAGAAAAGAGTTAAAAGTACCAGTGTATATCTCTGATAATCCACTAACAAATGTTGCCGAAGGCACTGGAATTTTATTAGATAATTTGTATTTAATTGATTAGTTGATAACTTATAGACCATTAAATGGTCTTTTTCTTTTGCTAGAATAAAAAATATGTTATAATGTAGAAAATGAGGTGAAAGTATGCTAAATAGTGATGTTGGCTTTTCTCTAAAAATAGTTATTGTTACTTTCATTTCTAGTGTATTAATTATGCCAATTATGAAAAAAATAGCGCATCATATTGGAGCTATTGACATACCTAGAAATAACGAAGGTAATCGTCATATTCATAAAAAACCAATACCTAAATTGGGTGGTGTTGGAATATTTTTTGCTTTTTTAATTGGTTATATGCTATTTGGACAGCATAGTATAAAAATGAATGCTATTTTAATAGGTAGTTTTATTATAGTGTTTTCTGGCATAATAGATGATATAAGTGATTTAAAAGCTAAATATCAATTACTAGCACAGTTACTAGCAGCAGCGGTAATTGTTTTTTACGGAAAAATAGTGTTAACTGATATTTCAGCTTTTGGTTTATATATACAATTTGGCAAACTTTCAGAATTGATAACTATCTTTTTTATTGTTGCATGTATTAATATTATCAATTTCACAGATGGCTTAGATGGTTTAAGCGGCGGTGTAACATCAATATTTTATACAACTACAGCTATTATTTGTTTTTATCAGGGAAGATTAGGAACTCTTGAAATGACTTTAACACTTCTTATGCTTGGTTCAACTCTTGGTTTTTTAGTTCATAACTTTTATCCTGCTAAAATTTTTGCAGGACAATGTAGCATGTTTATGGGTTATATGATATCAATCATTTGCTTACTAGGATTTAAAGGAACGGCACTAACTTCATTGTTTGTTCCAATTGCGATATTAGGATTACCTATCCTTGATACATTATTTGCAATTTTAAGAAGAACACTAAAAGGACAAGCTATTTTTACAGCTGATAAATGTCATTTTCATCATCAGTTACTAGGAATGAATTTTTCTCATAGGACAACAGTACTTATTATATATTTTATTAATATTCTATTTGCATTAACATCAATTTTTTATGTATTAAAAGATCCAATGGCCGCAACTATTATCTATGTAATATTAACCATTATCGTAATATGGTTTGTATGTTACACTAATATTATCACTGAAAAAAGGCCACCAAACTTAAAAGATATTAAAAAGAGGATATGTAAGAAGAAGTAGTTAACTTCTTTTCTTATTTTAACAGTATATGATTTTCATATTTATAAATAAGATTTAAAAGATTATTAGGGGTAATTTTTTATTTAGTTTAAGGTACTTATATATTAAGTATTAGGAGGATTTATGATAAATTTTATTATATACGAAGATGATAAGAAGTTTAGAGAAAAATATATATCAATTATTTTGAAGCTTTTAGGCAATCAAAAAATAGCATACCGCATAGTTGAAATAGATAAATATGAAAGAGGTACTTTGTCAAAAATAAAAGATTTGGTTGGTAAAAAGATCTTTATTTTTGATATAGAAGTTCCAGGCAAGTCTGGCTTAGATTTAGCAAGAGAAATCAGAAATAATGGTGATTGGATTAGTCCAATGATTATTGTAACAACACATGATAATTTAAAAAGTTACGCATTTACAAGTAGAATGTTAATGTTGGATTTTATTTCAAAATTTTATAATTGCGAAGAAAACTTAAAGGATACATTAAAGATAGCACTTGATATTATCAATAATCATAAATCATTAAACTTTCAATACAATGGTGAATTAGTGCAAATACCATATGATGATATTTTGTTCATTGAAAAGAATGTCGAAGATGCTTATTCAACTGTTGTTACTAAAAATGACAGGATTGTAATAAAAAATGCTATTAAAAATATAGAGGAAGAATTAAAAGAATCAGGCAATTTCTTTAGAGCACACAGAAGTTGTATAGTTAATATAGATAACATTATCAGTGTTGAACTAAAAGCCTGTATAATCCATTTTCATGGTGATGAAACTGCACAATTATCAAGAGATAGGAAAAAAGAATTAAAGGAAAGATTAGGTAAATTTCCCAAAACATCAAAGAAAGAGGTGGCACTATGAAATTTGTAGAATTGTATATAGGTGCAGTTATATTATGGACTATTTTTTATTTAATCGGTAAAATATTATTCGAAGAAAAATCAAAACCTAATTATGTAAAAATATTATTAACTATGGCAGTTTTTTCAGCATCGCTAGCACATATAAATTATGTTAATTCTGATGGTGTCATGAAAATAATTTGTGTATATAGTTTATTTTGCTTGTTTTATAAAATAGTATTTCAAAAAGAATTATCAAATGTTTTAGTAGCATCATTAATATTATATTTATGTTTATGCGCATCAGAAGTATTGGTAGCTATAGCTGCTAGTATTATTTTAATTATGTCAAATCAATCACTTGAATTTTTAAAAAATACAATATTCATTAATATAGTAATAGCATCCATACAAATTTTAATGATTTATGCATTAAAATCAAAACTTATACCCTATGTGAAAAATAGTAAATTAAATAGAAGAAGCAGCTTAATAATAGTATCTGTTTTATTAGTTACTTTGGCATTACTAATATTTAGAATACCTGTTAATAAGTGGAAATTTAATACAGAATTTATAATTACAATGTTAATACTACTTTTCTTTTGTATAATGGGTTTAATAATGATAAAACAGAATTCGGATATTCAAAAGACTAAGATGATGTATCAAAATTTAGTTGACTATTCAGATATTACTAATAATCTATTAGAAGATTATCGTTTAGTATCACATGAAAGAAAAAATCAGTTATTAGTTATAAGAAGTATGTTAGATAATTCTAACAAAGAACTAGTTGATTATGTTGATAGTTTATTGGATAAGAATGTTGGCTTTAAATATGAGTGGATAGGCGAGTTAAATAGATTACCATTATCGGGATTAAAAGGTCTAATTAATTATAAATTAATAGAAGCAAATTCTTTAAATATAAGTACTAATATTTCTATTAGCAAGGAAATAACTAAATCAAAATTAAATAAACTATCAACTAACCAAAAAGATGCTTTATATAGTATTATGGGTGTATATATTGATAATGCTATTCAAGCAGCCACCAATAGTAAAGATAAAGAAATCAGTTTAGAAATTTATAAGGAGAAAAGAAAAATAATTATCATATTAGCTAATACATACAGTGGCAAAGTTGAACTAGAAAAGTTAGACGACTATGGTTATACTACAAAAGGTAAAAATCATGGTGTTGGCTTACATTTAGTAAAAAGAATATTGGAAGTAGAAAGTATTTATTCACAGTCAAGAGAATTATTTGATAAATATTACGTTCAAAAATTAATCATAAATTTAGAAGAATTATAAAAATTACTATTAGTATTAATTATTGTTTATGAACACATAAAAAAACTACCTCACGGTAGCTTTTTTTATCTTTCAATCATCTCTTTAGACATTTCAGGTTCATCTAAAACTAGACATAAACATGCACTAGATGCAGCACCAGCAGCTAAAAGTCCAAGGCCAGAAAGAACCATAGCAAATAATTTTTTCATTTCACTTTCCCCTTTCATTCCGATTTACTAAAAACATACTCCTCATAATTCTTATATGATAAATTAAACATCCTATAAGTGAAGGGATGAATTAGTACACTTTCAAGTAACATACTATACATAATAACATTTTTTAGAAATGCATTATTTGTATGTAAAAAGAGTAATATATATACAATCGCAACGATAATAGTTAGTATTTTAAATTTGCTTCTTCTGTTTTTTCTAACTAGTGGTCTTTTTTTTGTATCAGCAGGAGCATATAATATAAAACATATAAATGAAATAGTTAAGATAAAATATTGAATAAATATTGGTACATAAAAATGTAAGCAGATATAGGGAAGTCCTATAAATAATAATGATGAAGCAACCCAACACATCCAACTTTTAGTAGCATGAATGCCAAAAGCAAATGATCTAAGGCCGTTAAAAAAAAGTAATAAAATCAAAGCTTCTTTAAATAAATTTAATAAGAACGAAATAAACAAAATAACAACAACTTTAGAAACTGATAAATAGATAGCTTCTAATCCATATCTTATTTCATCAATTTTTATTTTATCATAGTTAGGATAAATATCAGTGATAGCATTAATTGACTTATTGATTATAGCCTGTTTAATCATATTATCACCTCTACTCTTACTGAAGCAAATATACCATTACTAGAAAAAATATACATATTTAATAATTGTATCGTAAAAAAATAGTGATAAATGGTTAAAAAATTAACCGATAGAAAACTATTAACATATAAAATAATAAAAAATAAACATTTCAATAAAAATTATAACTTTTTGTCATATTTTAGTGGTACTCTGGATTTGCGCAATATTTGTGATATCACACTAGCAGTTGGCAGTGAGCAAAGTATTTGGAAGGTGAGGTGGCAGTGTGAAAGGTAGAGTAAAGTGGTTTAATAACGAAAAAGGATATGGCTTTATTGAATATACAGATAAAGACGATATCTTTGTACATTATTCAGCTATTAGACAAGAAGGCTATAAGTCATTACAAGAAGGACAAATAGTTGAATTTAAATTACTTGAAACAGGCAAAGGTTTTCAAGCCTTAGACGTTGTTGTTTCAAAAGAACTATCAGCTATCAAATAGCGATAGTTTTTTTTTCTAAAAATGTGAAAATATGTAAAAAAGCTTCAAGAACTTTATTTTAGGTTATAAATATGCTATTATATAATCAGGAGGGATGATATATGAATATCGTTATCAGAGGAAGTAAACTTGAAATAACAGATGCCATGAATTCTTATGCAAAGGAAAAAATTAGTAGACTAGAAAAATATCTAGAAAATAGTGATGATACTCGTGCTACTGTACTAGTAAAGGTTCATGGTCATTTACATATTGTTGAAGTAACAATACCTCTAAAAAACTTCATTTTAAGAGCAGAGGAATCTAAAGATGATTTTTATTCAGCTATTGATACAGTAACAGATAAATTAGAAAGACAAATTCGTAAAAACAAGACAAGAATTGCTTCTAAGAAAAATAAAGGAACAAAGGATTTTGCTTACGACTATATTCAAAGTATAGAAGAAGAAAGTGAAGAAAAAATAGTAAAAAGAAAGAAGATAGAAGTAAAACCAATGGATGAAGAAGAAGCAATTCTTCAAATGGAACTATTAGGTCATGAATTCTATTTATATAAGGATATAGTAACAGGAGAACCTGCTGTTATTTATAAAAGAAAAGACGGAGACTATGGAATTATAGAAGCTGAATAAGCTTCTTTTTCTTTGATAAAAAGAAAGTTTTTTGATACTAGTAATTATATTGAAAACGTTTAAAAAAACTTTATGATTACAAAAATTTTTCCTTTTATAATAAAAAGACAAACTATTATTATTTTAAAAAGTGTTTTAATAGTAATATATGCTGTAAATTATGGGTTTCTAACTGAAAAAACTAGTCATCTAACTAAATAGTTGGTATAATATTAATTACAGGAGAGTGAAACAATGGATTTATTAAAAAAGTTATTCGACCATGAATATAAAGAATTAAAAAAATTTGAGAAAATTGCAGACAAAATAGATGAGTTAGATGAAAGTATGCAAGCTTTATCTGACAAAGAACTAAAAGAAAAAACTAAAGAATTTAAAGAAAGACTACAAAATGGTGAAACAGTAGATGATTTAGTAGTAGAAGCTTTTGCAGTTGCACGTGAAGCTTGTTTCCGTGTTATTGGTGAAAAGCCTTATTATGTACAGTTATTAGGTGCTTTAGCTATTCATTTTGGTAATATTGCTGAAATGAAAACAGGTGAAGGTAAAACTTTAACATCTGTATTACCAGCTTATTTAAATGCTTTAACTGGTGAAGGAGTACACATAATTACTGTTAACGAATATTTAGCAGATCGTGATGCACATTGGATGGGTAAAATTCATGAATTTTTAGGGCTTACAGTAGGAATTAACTTAAGAGATATGACACCAAAAGAAAAGCAAGAACAATACGCATGTGATATTTTATATTCAACCAATAATGAAATTGGTTTTGATTACTTACGTGATAACATGGTAATTCGTAAAGAAAATCGTGTTCAAAGACCATTTAACTATGCAATTATCGATGAGGTTGACTCGGTTTTAATTGATGAGGCTCGTACACCATTAATTATTTCTGGTGGTGAAATGAAGAGTGCTAACCTTTATATGGATGCTGATAGATTTGCTAAATCATTAAAAGAAGACGAATATATTTATGATGAAAAAACAAAAAATGTATCTTTATCAGAAGAAGGAGTTAAGAAAGCTGAAAAGAAATTTGGTTTCAAAAATTTATTTGATGTTGAAAATACAGAATTAGTTCATTATATAAATCAAGCATTACGCGCTAATTATTCAATGAAGAATGATATTGATTATGTTGTTCAAGATGGAAAAGTAGTAATCGTAGACCAATTTACAGGTCGTTTAATGCCAGGTCGTGCTTATAGTGATGGCCTTCATCAAGCAATAGAAGCAAAAGAAGGAGTTCAAATTCAACAAGAAACCAAAACTTTAGCAACTATTACCTTCCAAAATTTGTTCAGAATGTATAAAAAGTTATCTGGTATGACAGGTACTGCTAAAACAGAAGAAGAAGAATTTAGAAATATTTATAATATGTATGTTATTGAAATACCTACAAATAAACCAGTTATTCGTGTTGATATGCCTGATTTAATGTATTCAACAAAAGCAGGTAAATATCGTGCTATCGTTAATGAAATAGAAGCTAGATACAAAAAAGGTCAACCGGTTTTAGTTGGTACTATCGCTATTGAAACTAGTGAGTTAATTAGTAATTTATTAAAACAAAAACATATTCCACATGAAGTATTAAATGCAAAAAATCATGCTCGTGAAGCAGAAATTATATCTAAAATTGGTTTAGGTAAATCAGTAACCATTGCTACCAATATGGCAGGTCGTGGTACCGATATTAAACTAAGTGATGAAGTAAGAGAACTTGGTGGATTGTGTGTAATTGGTACAGAAAGACATGAATCTCGTCGTATCGATAATCAGTTAAGAGGTCGTTCTGGTCGTCAAGGTGACCCTGGTTTTACTCAATTCTATGTATCAATGGAAGATGACTTAATGGTACGCTTTGGCACAGATAGAATTAAAATTATGATGCAGAATTTAGGATTTGATGAAAATCAAGCTATTCGTAGTAAAACATTTACGAAAGCATTATCATCAGCTCAAGCTCGTGTTGAAGGTAATAACTTTGATATTCGTAAACAATTACTTCAATATGATGATGTTATGAATAATCAAAGAGAAATTATGTACTCAAGACGTAATGAAATATTAGATAGTGAATCTATTCATGCAACAGTATTAGAAACCATTCATAATCATATTTCTGATTTAGTAAATTCACATTTATTCCCAGAAGGAAGATTAACAAATGATGATGTAAAAGATATAGTAGAATTCGTTAATGAAAACTTATTAACTAATGACATCGATAAGGAAGAATTAGACAATAGAACTCCAGATGAAATGATTAATATTATTACTGAGAAAATAGTAGCAGAATATGAAGAAAAATTAAAAGAAGTTCCAGAAGATATTAAAGATGAATTTGAAAAAGCTATTTCACTTAATGTAATAGATCATCATTGGACAGAACACATTAATACCCTATCTCATTTAAGAGAAGGAATTTATCTAAGAGGATACGGTCAAGAAGATCCACTTCGTGCTTATACGATGGAAGGTTTTGATCTATTTGATAAGATGATGCAAAGAATAGATAATGATATTACTTTAATGTTAGTACGTTCTGAAATTAGACAAAACATCGAAAGAAAAGAAGTATCAAAAAAACAAGTTACTAATGACAGTGACGAAACTATAAAAAAGCAGCCTAAGAAATCAGAGAAAATTGGAAGAAACGATCCATGTCCATGTGGCTCAGGTAAGAAATATAAACAATGTTGTGGAAAATAATCACTTAATCCTTTATTTATAAAGGTTGTGGATGAATTGAAAAGACTAGAAAATTAAAAATTTGCCAAAAAATACTGATTTGTCTACATGATATAGTGTAGATAAAATAACATGATAGGAGTTAAAAATGTCTAACAAGGATGTAATAGATAAAATTAGAAATTTGTCAACACAAGAACAAAGAAATATTTCTTACGAAGAGTTAATAAAAATTATAGAACCGTTAACATCTGATGAAATTATTGAGTTAAGTAATGTAATCGGTTATCCTGTATTTACAAGATTATGTATGGGAGTACTTAAGCATAGATTTGTTTTATTACAAGATGGTGCTGCTGCTATTATCGTAAATGACAAAGGTCAAATATTATTACAAAGCAGAGCTGATAGAGATAAGTGGGGATTGCCTGGTGGATGTCAAGAATTAGGCGAAAGGTTCCAAGATACTGTTATTAGAGAAATTAAGGAAGAAACTAATTTAGATGTTAATGAAGAAGATTTGGAGCTAATTGATATAGTATCAGGTTCATCTAGAAGAAATGATTATCCAAATGGTGATGTAGTAATAAATAATACAGCATTATACTGTGTTAGAAATTATTCTGGAGAATTAAAATGGGATAGTGAATCTAAAAACCTAAAATTCTTTGATTTAGGTACTTTACCAGAAAATCAAAATGATCCAGATTTAATTGAAATATATATTAAGAAATTAAATAGAAAATCAAGATAAAAAAATAATTTATATTAAAGGGCTTGTATTAGACTTTAATAAGTTTTAGTACGAGTCTTTTTGTATGTTGTGAAGAAGTTAGGAGATTTTAAAATGAAAGTAATAATTAAAAATTGTAACAATATTAAAGAGGGATGTATTGATTTAGTTCCTAATAAACTTAATATCAAATATGGTGTTAATGGGACAGGTAAATCAACAATTTCAACCGCACTTACAAGAAAAATAAATAATGAGTCTTTAGATAGTTTAAAACCATTTAACACCGAAGATAATATAATTCCAAGTATTAGTGGGTGTGAAAGTTTTAATAGTATAAAAGTTTATAATGATGAATATGTATCAAAATTTTTGTTTTTGCCAAACGAAGATGGGTTACATCAAAATTCATTTGAAGTTTTTATTAAACCTAAGGATTATGATATGCAGATAAAACAAATAAATGATATTTTAGGAATTGTTAAGGATTACGTTATTCAAAATGAAATTATTAATAATTTAATTAATCAGAGAAATGAATTAAATAAAATTATAAAATTAAATACTAAAAAAACTTCTATTAATTCTATTGGTGTAGGGAGAGCATTAGCTGTTGGAAATAAAATAATTAGTGTTCCAGAAGAATTGAATAAATATTCAGAAAATTTGCATAGAAATGATAAAGCAAAATGGTATAGTTGGCAAAGTGAAGGTAGAACATATATAATTGACAACAAATGTCCTTTTTGTACTAGTAGATTAGAAAATAATTTTGCTGAGGTTATGAAATTATTAGATGAACTATTCAATAGGAAAGATGTTGAAAATTTATTAAAAGTAGAAAATATAATAAATAATATTTCATCAATTATTACTGAAGATACAAAAACATTTATCTTTCAAGTTCTTAACAATGAAGAACCAATAGCTGATGAAACAAAAGAAAAAATTGCACAGTTTATAATTGAATTAGATGATATATGTAATAAGTTAACAATTTTTCTACAATTAGATTATTCTAGTTTAAAGAGTGTTGAAAACTTAGAACAAATGCTAGAAGAATGTAAATTAGATTTAAATAATTACTTGTTCATAGGTGGCGAAGATTTTATTAATATTATTAATAATTTAAATAATAAAATTGATGAAATGTCTTCAAATGTTAAAAGTTTAAAGAAAAATATAAGCATACTTAATTCTAGTGTTAATGGTTATGCTAATAAGAATAAACAAAGAATTAATGATTTTCTTGATACGATAGGTATGGAATATGAAGTGAATGTTCGAAATAATAGACTATTATTATTTTATAAGAGTACTGATATAATAGTTGATGTAAATAGCCATTTAAGTTGGGGAGAAAGAAATGCATTTGCATTATCATTATTTCTATTTGATTGTTTACACGATAATCCAGATTTGATTATTTTAGACGATCCAGTATCTTCTTTTGATTTGAATAAAAAATATGCAATAACTTATTATTTGTTTAATCAAAAAGATAGCTTGCAAGGTAAGACTGTGTTAATGTTAACCCATGACCTGGAGCCAATAATAAATCTAGTAAAAGTAAAAAAATATCCATTTATTCAAAGTAATTATATTGAAAATAAAAAAGGAATAGTTTCTGAAAATGTAATTTTAGAAGATGATATAGAATCAATTTTTAATGTTACAAGAGCCAATTTTAACGATGTTAATCTTAATATTATTAATAGAATTGTCCATTTAAGAAGATATTTAGAATTAAATAGTGAATACGAATATGAATATAATATGATATCTTCACTTTTAAAAGGATATTTTAATCCAATATATAAAAATAAGAGAACTGAACGAGAATTTACAGAAGAAGAATTTAATAAAACTGAAGATAATTTAAAAAAATTTATAAATGATTTTGATTATAATAGTATTTTAATGACTATAATTGATAAGAGTAAGATGAAACAATTATATTTAGATACTAAAAATAATTATGAAAAAACTGAGATATTTAGAATTATATTAAAAACATTTAAATTACATAATGTAAATCCAGTTATAAAAGAATTTTTAAATGAAGAATTTCATATAGAAAATACATACATATTTCAACTTGATCCATATGCATATAATTTAGTTCCTAATTATATAGTGGAAATGTGTGACTCTATAATTAATAGAATGACAATTGATGGCTTAGTTACAAATTAATAAATAAGAATATATTCTAATAAAATAATGAAAGTGATGTAATGTAATTGGTAAGTGAAGAAACGTGGATATTTTTGTCTACATTTTGTCTACAAATTATGAGAAATTATAGTAAAAATAATACTATAAATACAATATATGTGAATTTCTTTTTTGCTTGTATTATATGGGAAAACTTATAATAACATAAATATTATAAATATCTATAATACTAGTCTGGTCCAAACATGTGGCAGCTGTAAGAAATACAAACAATGTTGTGGTAAATAATTAAAAGCCTTGAAGTAAAGGCTTTTTTCTATATAAAAAATCAAATAAATTATTTATATACACTATTAAATACATTGAGGTAAAGTATTTAAAGCATATCTAAAAAAAGAGTAGATACCGCAAACAATGTTAATATTATGTGGTAAAATTAATATAGGAGGTATCAGATGGAATTAATTAATATTGAAAACGTAACAGATGAAGATTTAGAAAGAATATATATAAAATGTTTAGAGTATGCTAACAGAATTAAAAATCCCGCTCTAAGAGAATGCTGCTTAGAAATCTATAACGATTATAAACAGAAATTAATAGCAAAACCAGCCACCGAAAATCCACGTCATCATTTCTTTAAAGGCGGATTAATATGTCATAGTTATTGTGTAACTAGAAATGCAGTCATGATTGCAGAATTATATGATTACATAAAATTAGATATGGACTTAATTATATTTGGTTCTTTATTGCATGATATAGGTAAAACAAATGATAATAAAGATTTTGATTCTATAAAAGATGGTGAACAAGGAATATTAAGTAGTGGATTATATATGGTCGGTCACTCATATGAAGGGACACATATTGTTGAAAATTATTTGGGGAAATACAATTTAGATGACAAATTCAAATATCAAGTTTTACACATGATAGGAAGCCATATGAAAGAATTTGGTGAATGTGGTGTATTAACTTCACCAAAAATGTTAGAAGTAATAATAATTAACTATGCCGATTCAATAGATGCCAAATTAGATAAAGCAAGAAATGGTATAAATAACTCTGAAAAAGGTGAATTATACTTTAATGAAGATCAAACAGCTAAATTTTATAAATCAGCTAATCCATATTATTATAAATAAAAAACAATACACTAACTAAAAAATTAAAAAAGTAAACCTTTGTAAAGATAAATTATGATATCTTGTAGAAAGTTATTAGTTATGCTATAATAGCAGACAATTAATGGGGTGTAGTATGAAGAAGTATAGTAAAAAAGTGTTAATATTTTCAATCATTAATATAGTTTTTTTAATGAATATTTTTATATTTAATGATGGTTCTAATATCGTAAATAGTATTACTAATAATAAAAATGTTTTTTCTTATAATAGTGTAGAACAAAATGACTTTGTTTATTTATCTGATTTAGATTATATTGAAGATAATAATTGGTCATATTCTGGTTATGGAAAAATAAAAAAAGATAAGAATATTGAAGATGGAACAATTAGCTTAATCGTTAATGGTACCAAAAAGATATTTGTAAAAGGAATGGGAATTCATGCTACTGGACAAGTTACTTATGATATTTCTAATTTATCTAGTCAATATTCAAAGTTTATAGCTAAAGCTGGTGTAGATTCTTCTAAAGGAACTAATGGTAGTGTAACATTTGAAGTATTAGCATCAAATGATGGCAATTCGTGGTTATCTCTTTACAAAAGTGGTATTTTAAGAGGAAATAGTGAAGCTGATAATATTAATGTTGAGATAGCGGGTTACAAGTACTTAAGGGTTTACGTAGATAAATCAATTAATGGCAATTCATACGATCATGGTGTTTTAGCTGATTGTAAGCTTGTCAAAGATAGTTATGTTGAAGAAGAACAAGTATATAATAAAATCCATGATTTAGAGTATTATGACAACATATTAAATAGTAATAACATTCAAGATAATATGAATAATAACTACCGTTTAATATTAGAAAGAGAATTTGTTAATAAAATTGGATATGATACCATTCAAGCACTAGTTAATACTTATCCAAAATATAAAACAACACTTGATTGGATATTAAGCAGTGATAATATATTAGAACAAATTATAGAAGTTGGAGAAGTAAATGGTGCTTCCTTTATTACGGTTTTATCAGACTTATATGTCGAAAATAAAGATAATCTAAATACTGAAAATGGAGATATTTATCAAAAAATGATAATAGGCTTATCAGCAACATATTCAACTGATAAAGTTGCGTCCGCTTTACAATTTGGGCATCAAACAGCTTCTTACGATTATTTAGAAAGATTTAATATTTATAAAAACATGTATGATAATGGTACATTAGGTATTTATAAAGATGCTTTTAATAATTATCCAATGGAATTAATCAGAATGATTATGAGTGATGGAGCTCGTAATGATGAAGTAACATGGTTAAATTACTATACAAAAAGTAAGGATTATAATCAAAGTGTTTATGCTTATGTAAATCATACTGGTACTGGCGTTGGATATAGTGACGAAAAATTCCATACACTATCATATAAAAAGGAATATGATGATAAGTATAAGTTATCTTTATATAATGTACCTTTTGCAGATTCTATTCAAAGATATTGGATGGTAATTGATAAAGGTGGTATTTGTTGGAATCAATCTCGTGTTTTTCAATCATTATTTAATAGTATAGCAAGTCCAACCATTGGTTCTTATCAACCAGCTCATGAAGTATCATTTTATTTTATTCCTAATTCAGATGGTACAGGTAAATGGAATATGGCAAATAACATATTTGGTTGGGGTAAAACAGCTACTTCTTGGTATGGTGGTAATACCTATAGAACAATCTTTAATTGGGGTAACAAGTCTTTTACTAATAAAATAATAAGTTCTAATACCTATGGTAATAATGGTGGTTATGTTTATCTAGCCCAAGAAAACCTTAATCGTTACGATGATTATAAAAAATCTTTATATTTAAATTTATTAGCTAATTCTTATAGTGATAATAGTAAAAAAATAGAAATATATAATTTAGCATTAAAAGAAATTAGTATTAACTTAGATAGCTATGATTATATTATTAATACTTATAAGGTAATGGATAACATAACAACTGATGACTGGTACCAACTAGCTTTAAATATTATTTCTAATTACACATATTATCCAATGGCTATGGACGACTTATTACGTGTAGTCACTCCTTATTTAGATGGAGCACAATTAGTAGATATTAACAACAAAGAATATAATGCTTTAAAATTAGCTTCTACTGCTACTTCTAATGAAGTATTACATGATCAAGCAGCTAGAGAAATTGCTGGTGTTTTATTAAATAATATCGATTCAGAAATTGTTTCTTTCTCATTTGATGGAAAAAATGCTAATAAAATTGTCTTTAATGAATCTTATAAAAACTATGATATAGCATGGCATTATAGTTTAGATGGTGGTATAACGAAATCTGATGCTATTACATCTAAAGAATATTTACTAACAAATGCTGAAGTTAGTAGTATTACTGATACAAACGATATTTTAATTTATATAGATGGATTAGCTGTGGATACTCCTTCTTATACTATAGATATTATAAAAGGCGTAATGCCTACTACCGATGGTAATGATGATTTATATGCAAATGATTTAGAAAATAGTGTGATTGGAGTAACAGATTTAATGCAGTGGCGTTATACAGAATCTGATCCATGGACATCGTATAGTGAAGAATTACCTATCTTAACAGGAAATAAGAAAGTAGAAATTAGAATGCAAGCAACAGGTAATGCTTTAGCAAGTGATTATAATACTTATACATTTACAGAAGATAATCAACCTATTAATAGAAAATATATACCAATTTCCCATTTAAGTGTAGAAGGTTATTCAACTGAAGCATCTGCACAAAAAAGATATGCTACCAATGCCATCGATGGAAATTATAATACTAACTGGCATACAGCTTGGGATGGTACCGATACCGAAAGATATATCATTCTAAAAATTGATAATCCTATTTATTTATCAGCTATTGAATATGTTCCTGGTGGTGGAGGTAATGGTAAGATTATTGATGGTATTATCGAAGGAAGTATAGACGGTATTAACTGGGTGACATTAGGTGAAAAAACAGGTTTAAGTTATACTGGAGATTGTAATAGTTATCAATATGGTTTAAATAATATTAAAAGTTTTGAAACTGATTCTAGTATCTTAATTCAATATGTAAAAGTAACAGCAACTAAGGCTACTAACGGTAATTGGTTTAATGCTAGAATGTTTAATCTATATCAAGATACTACGAATAATCCGAACCCAACAGCTAGTGTTACTTATAGTACAAAAGAAATAACAAATAAAGATGTAGTTGCAACACTTATTAATTTTAGTAGTGAAAATGTGAAAATCACTAGTGAAGGTGGAAATACTCATACATTTACAGAAAATGGCTCTTTTGAGTTTACTTTTATAGATACTTTTACGGGAAAAACGGGAAGTGTAATAGCAACAGTAGATTGGATAGATAAAGAAAATCCAACCGCTGAAATTGAATATAGTACTACTTCTCCAACGAATAAAAGTGTTATAGCAACATTAAAACCAAGTGAAGATGTTACTGTTACTAATAATGGTAAGTTATCAATTACAGATGATGGAAAAGTTTTAGATTGTTTAGGAAATATCATGGATGGTTATACAGTAGATGGAAATGGTAATGTAACAGATAAAGATGGAAATTATATTGCTAATATGAGTACTTTTACTTATGAATTTATTCAAAATGGAGAATTTACTTTTGAATTTGTAGATAAAGCTGGTAATAAAGGTTCTAAAACTGCTAAAGTTACTTGGATTGATACAGATATACCAGAAGCTAGTATTACTTATGATATAGTTACACCTACTAATAAAGATGTAACAGTTACACTAAATTTTAACGAAAAGGTAATCATTACCAATAATGATGGAAGTAGTTCTTACACTTTCACACAAAATGGTGAATTTACATTTGAGTTTATGGACGAAGCAGGAAATAGTAATAGTATTACTGCAAAAGTAAATTGGATAGATAAAACAGTTCCAACTGCATCTTTAAAATATGATAAAAGTAGTAAGACTAAGGCAATCGTAAGTGTTGTTGATGCCAGTAAAGAAATCACTTTTGAAACAGGTTCAGGAGTATATGAGTTTACACAAAATGGTACTTATGAAATAGTTTTCTATGATAAACTAGGTAATAAGGGTACTGTAATTGCCGTTATAGATTGGCTTAATAATAATACTTCAACTGATATAAGTAGTGGAAATCCTACACAAAATAAAGATAATAATAACACAAATAAAGATAATAATAACACAAATAAAGATAATGACAACATTACAGACAATGATGAATCAATTGATAAAGTAGATAATGATTCTAAAAATGATAATGTTAATGATGATACTGATTTGACTATTGATACAAATAATAAAGAAGCTAAACAAGGCTTAAAAAATAACTATATAATTTTGTTAGTAATTACTATTTTTATAACTATATCAATAGTAGTGATTAAGAAACGAAAAAAATCAGAGTAATTCTTTAAAGTATATTTTGATTATATCTATTTAAAGTTAATCATGGCATATCAAAAAAGATAAATTTTAACTAATGAAGATCAACTGTAAAGGTTGATCTTTTTATAATAAAAGGAATGCAAGATTATTAAAAAATAAAAGTTAGATCAGAATAATTAGAGTTTTTAAATGGCAGGTTACATGACAGTAATATAACCATTTTATGTAAATTAAAAATATGATATAATCTATACAGATAATACGAAAAGTTATCTAAACTTAGACAAATTAGGAAGATTATATATGAAAAAGGATAGAGAAAAGTTTTTATCATCAATATACTTAATTATTAAAAATGACGAAGGAAAACTTTTACTTCAAAGAAGAGAAGGCACTAAATTATGGCTAGGATATTTAGCTCTTCCAGCAGGACATATAGATGTTGGCGAAAATGCATATGATGCTTTAATTAGAGAGGCTAAAGAAGAATTAGATATTGATATATCCATAGATAATATCATTGATACCTTTGTGGTAAATCGTAGAAATAAATCTTTATTACCATACTATGATATTTATTTTGAGATTGATAAATATAATGGTACTATTAAAATTAATGAACCTAATAAATGCTCCGAATTAGTATGGGCTGATTTAGATAAATTACCAAACGATATGATTGATTTTGAAAAAGCCGCTATTTATAATAATTTAAATGGTATAAAATTTAGTGTTATTGATGTTGATAACAAATAAAGTAAGTAATGTGTGCGGATTTTAAGAAATATTATTGACTCTGACCTAATGGAATCATACCCAAAATATTTATTAGTAAAAAAAGAGATAATTTAGATTACACATTATTAATGTGATAATAAAAATTCGATTTTAACTATAGATAATTATGATTTTCTATCTGCTTATAAATACCTGCTTTTATAGAATTATGGAAATACCAGTAACAATAACAGCTAAAATCACATATACATATTATTATATTTACAAAATATTAGTATAATATAATTATAATAGTAAAAAAATATAATAGTATTACATAGTATTTTATAAATTCAAGGAGAATAAAATGAAAATTTTGAGTTATAACGTTTTTGGAAAAAAAGAAAGTAAAGATAAAATACCGGATTGGGATATTAGAGTAACAAATCTTATACGAACAATAAATGATATTTTAAAAGATGATGATATAAAAATATTGTGCTTTCAAGAGGTAAACGAAAACAACATGGATTTTATAACTGCTATTTGTAATCAAAATAATTTTGATATAATTGAAAAGTTTCCAATGAAAACTAGAACCATTTATCAGTACAATATAATTGGCATAAGAAATAATGCGGGTATATCAATTAAAAATATTTATTGTTTGCCACATGGTGAAGATACAATCTATCAACCAGTTGAAAAGCAAATTATAAGCTATGGCATGAGTGATTATAGAACGACACTATTTGTGGAATTTGAGTATGACAATTTAACTTATATAATTGGTGATATTCATACTGATTATAAATCAACAGAAGGTATTATAAAAGGTGTAACAAAATCATTAGATTACATGGATAATATAAAGGCCGATTATAAAATTATAGTTGGTGATATGAATATGCCTGATGATTCTGATATTTTAAAACAAATATTAGAATTAAAACCAAATTATAGTATTGTTTCTAATAATAACGAATTTGATAAATCATATCATGCTTATGGAAATAGGCAAGGACTAAATATAGATTTTGCATTTGTAGATAATAATATTAAAACAAATATTAGATACAATCTGATAAAACAAAGTTCTATTTTACTTGAAGGATCCGATCATAGACCAGTTATATTAGAAGTAATTAATATTTGACATATAAAGTTACTAACAGATTTGTGGAAAACATAAATCTGTTCTTTTAATTTGCGTAAAATTTTTATATAATGTTAGTGGTGAACTATATGAAAGCACTAACCATCAATTAACCATTTGCTACCTTAATTGTAGAAGGATTAAAAGAATATAAATTTCGTACTTGTTAGATAAATTAAATTATTGTGATGAAATTTTAATTCATGCTTGTAAAGGTGTAGATAAAAAAGCTATGAAAAAGTATGAGTATTTAGATTTAGAATATCCAAAAGGTTGCATAATAGGAAAAGCTACCATTACAGATTGCTTAAAGATAGATGATAATGCTAGAAAAATGTTAAAATAAAAAATAGTATTATATATTCTAGTATCATAAATAGTACTAATTGGAATGGCTATGGCTTTAAATTAAAAAATGTTTAAAAACTAGAAAACATTGAAGTATGTGGAAAATTAAGTTTTTGGGAATTTGATTATCCACAAAATTGTGGAAAAAGGAATGAGGGATAATATGGATATTAATGAAATGAAACGAAAGCTAGAAGAAAACAAGTTAGAAATTATAGATTTATGGAGGTCACTTTGACATTGCTTCTAAACTTAAAGAATTAAAAGAAAAAGAAGAAGAAATGTTAAAACCAAACTTTTGGGACGACAAAGAAAAAGCCGATTTGACATTAAAAGACATTCAAGAATTAAAAAACTTAACACAAGATATCAAAAAATTAAAGGAAGATACTGAAAATAATCTAGAATTAATTGAACTTTTATTGGTTGAAAAAGATGATGAACTAATACAAAATTTAGAATTAGACATAAAAAATGAGACCAAACAACTGGAAAAATTATCCGTATTGCTTCTTTTAAATGGACCTTATGATAAAAATAACTGTACTTTAGAAATCCATTCTGGAGCTGGAGGAACAGAAGCTTGCGATTGGGCAAATATGTTATATAGAATGTATTTAAGATATTGTGAGAAAAAAGGTTATAAAATAGAAGTATTAGATTACCAAGAAGGAGAAGAAGTAGGAATTAAAAGTGTTACGATTGAAATTAAAGGATTAAATGCTTATGGATACCTAAAAGG
>CAKOXL010000006.1 GCA_934130105.1 uncultured Bacilli bacterium
ACAGGCTATACATATTATACAAAAGTATGTAGTAAAGCCGGATTATGTAGTGGAGTATCAAGTTATCAAGTAAAACTCGATAAAACTAAACCAACTATAAGTTATAATTTACAAGAAGATACATATGAAATAGGTACAACGGTAACAGTAACTGGAAATGATAATAACTTTAGTAGTCTATGGGTACATGTATATAAGGATGGAAGTTTTGTTGAAGAAAAATCGGTTACATCATTAAATGGTAATACATTTGATGTAAAAATGGATTCAAGTGGTACTTGGGAAATATATGCATTAGTTTATGATAAAGCTGGCAATAAACAAGAAGAGCACGTTAACAACGATGGTTTTGCTAGAAGAACATATAATATCAAGCCTAAATGCTCATATGCCATTGGCAATTATTGGCAGTTCGAATACACAGGATCAGTTGACAAATTTACAGTTCCAACAGGATGCTCAGGCGTATACAAATTAGAAGTATGGGGTGCTGAGGGTGGTGGCCATCCACAAGATGGAAGCTACGGTAATGCTGGAAACAAAGGTGGCTTGGGTGGATACTCTTATGGTAATATTAGAATTTCTACTGGCACAGATTTATACATTGTAGTAGGTGGCTTAGGTCACAATAAAGCTACTCATAGTAATAGTGACGGTGGCTATAATGGTGGAGGCTTTGGCGGTAAAACCTCAACTATGGGAAGTGGCGGAGGTGGCGCAACGCATATAGCTACTTCGAATTATGGTGAATTATCAAATTACTACACACAATATGCCAATCATTCAGATGATGTACTGATAGTTGCCGGTGGTGGAGGCGGTTCAGACGATATTAATAACTCTCCTACCGTAGGTGGCTCAGGTGGTGGTGAAACAGGCGGCCAAGGTGAATTATGGTTAGATGATTATGTTGCACCAGATAATCAAGCAGGTGTATATCCACATGATGATGGTAAAGGTGGTACTCAAAGTTGTGGTTATGCAAGCAGTATTTATGCACAAGGCTTTGGCCAAGGACAAAGCTTTACTGGTAACAGTGACGGTGGTGGAGCTGGCGGTGGCTGGTGTGGCGGATCTATCACAGATAGCAATAATGGTGCCGGTGGTGGCGGTTCTGGTCACATAAATACAACCTACCTTACTGATTCAGGAATGCAAAATGGAGTAAGAAGTGGTAATGGTTATGCAAAAATAACTTTAGTATCACTTGATTAGTTATAATATCTTATGAAGTCAATGAATTATGCATTGACTTTTTTTTAAGGTCTAATTATTATGAGTTAAATTGTTTTTTTACCAATTATCTAAATTTATTTTATTTACTCATATAAAAACCTCACTTTTTACAAAAAATGAGGTTATATTAATCAATGTATTTTCTATATTGGAAGATTAAAATCACTTTATCAGTAAAACAATAATTTTTATTACTTCTTGCTTCATAACATCATAATTCATAGAACTATGCTTGTGATAAACAACTTCATGGCAATAATTTTCAACGATACCAATAATAATATGGACTTTTTCTAATAAGTTTTCAGAATAAATACCAAAGTTATTTAATTCTTCTATAATCTTTTCAGTAGTTTCTAATTCTTTATCATGAAATATTTTAGCAATCTCTTCATCTTGATGTGATAACGCAACCATTTCCTCATGAGCTTTTTTGGAAAGAGTATGCTCTTTAATAAAAATTTGTAGCATCTCTTCTAATACTATTTCTAAACTATTTAAATTAAATTTCTTCTTTTTTAACACTTCTAAAATAGGAAACATAATATTATCAGAATAATTTTTAATACCTTCTATAAAGATTTCTTTTTTATCATTAAAATATTGGTAGATAATACCAGTAGAAACACCAGCATATTTCGCAATATCCGTAGTAGTAGTTTTATAGTAACCTTCTTCACACATTAATTCAAATCCCATTTTAATAATTCTATTTCTTTTTTCAATGGAACGTTTTTGAGTAGGAATTCTAACATCAGACATGATTGCACCTTCTTTTTTTATTACATTATATAGCTTTTTGCATTTTATTTCAATAATGTGATAAAAAATTCATATTTTGTTGACTTTCTTTTTCTAACATCATATAATGAGAATGAAATGTGAAATAAATATCATATTAGGAGGATATATGGAAGAGTTAATTCATTTTAAAAATGTAAAAAAGACTTATCAAATAGGAGAAAAAAAGTATAATGCACTAGATTCTGTTAGTTTTACTATCAATAAAGGTGAATTTGTAGTAATACTAGGGCCAAGTGGAGCTGGAAAATCTACTTTATTAAACTTACTAGGTGGTATGGATAAAGCTACTAGTGGTACGATCCAAGTAGGAGATGAAATAATTTCTAATTATGGTGACAAAGAACTTACTAGTTATCGTAGTGAAAATGTTGGCTTTATTTTTCAGTTTTATAACATTTTACCAACTCTTACTGTTTTAGAAAATGTTGAACTTGTTAGTGAGATAGTGAAAAAACCAAAAAATGCTAAGAAAATATTAAAAGAAGTAGGGCTTGAAAAACATTATAATAAATTTCCTAATCAATTATCAGGTGGAGAGCAACAAAGAGTATCCATTGCTAGAGCGATTGCTAAAGATCCACTTTTACTATTATGTGATGAACCAACTGGAGCACTTGATTCTAAAACAGGTGTAGAAGTATTAAAATTATTAAAAAAACAGTGTGATAGCAACAATGGTGAAAATACAGTAGTTATTGTTACTCACAATTCCTTAATTGCTGAAATTGCTGATCGTGTTATTAGACTTAAAAATGGCAAAGTAGAAAGCAACGAAATTAATAAAAAGCCAAAAGATATAGATGAGGTTGTGTGGTAATATGTTAAAGAGAAAAATGTTTCGTGAAATCATGCAAAATAAGTCTCAGTTTTTAACAATATTCCTAATGGTATTAATTGGCGTTATGGTATATGTTGGAATTGAAGCTTATATGGCAGGAATGATTACTACTAGAGATAACTTCTATCAGCAAAATAATATTCAAGATTTAAATATACTTGGTACTAATTTTACACAAAGTGATTTAGAAAAAGTAAAGGCACTTGCTCATGTAAATGATGCTGAAAGAAAGTTAGTAGTAACTGGAGTTGATGCTAAAAATAACGATAAAACTTATTTAGTTAATTTTATTGAGTCTAATAATATTTCTAAATTTTATGTTTTTGAGGGAGAAGAATTTGATTCCAATAAAAAAGGTGTATGGCTAGATAATTTTTATGCTAAAGAAAATTACTTAAAAGTTGGAGATACCATTCAAATAAAATATGATGGCTTTATTCTAGATGAAAAAATACTAGGCCTTATTAATGTACCGGATCATTTATATGATACTAGTGATGAGAGCGAATTAGTTCCTAATCGTAAAAAGTATGGTTTTGTTTATCTTTCTAGTAAGGAAATACCAGAAGAATATATCAAAGATATGGTATCTTCTAAAATGAATGTAGATAGTAATCTACTAAAAAACTTCAATTATGAAGATTATATTCCTTATAATTATATTATGGTTGATGTTGATGATAAAGATAATGTTAACCAAGTTAAAAATGAAATAGAAGATAATATTTCTAACACGCTTGCTGTTATTAAAACGGAAGATACTTCTTCTGATATGATGTATCAGGGAGAAATTGATGAGGGTAGTTCCTATGTAGGAATATTCTCAGGATTATTCTTATTTATCGCTATGTTATCAGTAATTACTACTATGACTAGGGTCGTCAAGAAACAAAAATTACAGATTGGTACTTTAAAAGCACTAGGATTTAAAAATAGTAAAATAGCGCTTCACTATATTAGTTATGGATTCTTTGTTTCTTTCCTTGGAGCAATAGGTGGCATTTTACTAGGTAGATTTTTTATTGGTAACGTATTTCTTAACTTAGAGATGTCTTTCTTTGAAGCTCCTAATGGAAAACCAGTCGTTCATCTTACTAGTTATTTAGTAGCTATTTGTGTTGTATTAGTTGTTTCTTTAATTACTTATCTTACTTGCCATAAAGAATTAAAGAAAATTCCAGCTGAATCATTAAGAAATGAACTTCCTAAAGTAAAAAATCATAGCCTAAATATTACGACCAAAAAACCTTTTAACAAATTAAGTTTTTCTAGTAAATGGAACTTAAGAGATATCATTCGTAATAAATTTAGAACCATTACGGGAGTAGTTGGAATTGTTGGATGCTGTACTTTAATTGTTTGTGCTTTTGGTATGCTAAACAGTATGAATCACTTTATTAAATTACAGTTTGAAGATTTATATGATTTTCAGTATAAACTTACTTTAAAAGAAAATCTTTCTTCCGATACTTTAAAAGAATTAGAAAGTACATATGGTAATAGTACCAGTCAAACTTTAGGAATTGAAATTAAAGATGATGATGGAAATAGAGTAACCAATACTATTTTTGTAGATGACACTAATAATTTAATTAGATTCCAAGATAAAAATGGTAAATTTATGAAGCTAACCGATGATACTGGTGTTTATGTTACCAATAAACTTGCCGAAAATAATCATTATAAGATAGGAGATACTATTAAGTGGCATGTTTATGGCGATAACACTTATTATGAATCTAAGATTGTGGGATTTAATAAGGATCCACAAAATCAAAATGTTACAGTAACAAAAGCATATTTAGAAAGTTTAGGTATCAAGTATCAACCAGACTCTTTATATACTAATAGTAACCTAGAAAATAAAAAAGAAATAGAAGGCGTTAGCTTAATTCAAGATAAAATGGCTTTAAAAGATAGTATGGAATCAATGCTATCTATGATGAGAACTATGATTTTATTAATCATTTGTTTCGCTATTTTACTTGGTGCCGTTATTATTTATAATATGGGTATTTTATCTTATAGTGAAAAAGAATATCAGTTTGCGACATTAAAGGTATTAGGCTTTAAAGAAGAAAAAATTAAGAAAATATTTATTAAACAGAATATCTTTATTACCTTTTTATCAGTTATCATTGGACTACCTAGTGGTTATTACCTTACTAAATGGTTATTTAAAGCTTGCCTAGATGATAATTTTGACTTTGGCGTTCATATCAATGTTAGTACTTATATTCTAGCAACTATTGGTACCTTCTTAGTATCTTATATTGTTTCAAGATTCCTAGCTAAGAAAATTGATAAAATAGATATGGTTAGCAGTTTAAAAGGAAATGAATAAAAGAAATTTATAAAAATATAAATTTCTTTTTCCTTTTTCTATTTATAAGTTAGTCCTTTTTAAAATATTAAAAAAATGATATAATTTATTCATAAAATAAATAGAAGATAAAATTTAAAGGAGTACAATATGAGTAAAAAAGGGCTAAAAAAAACAAGCATTTCGATAGTAACAGTACTAATACTATTAGTTGGTGGTTACAATTATCAAGATATTTATAATATCATAGATAACAATTTAGCATCTGTTTTAGAAAAAAAGGAAGAAGTTAAATATTCTTATGATATTACTAAAATACCACCATATTCTGGTTCTAGTTATGTGATTATTAATGATAACATTCCTAATTTTACTGAAAGTGATAAAACAACAGAATCTTTTGAAAGTTATAGTGAACTAGATTCAATTGGTAGATGTGGCGTTGCTTTTAGTAATATTGGTAAAGATTTAATGCCAACAGAAGAAAGAGGCTCTATTGGTATGATAAAACCATCTGGTTGGCATACAGTAAAATATGATATTGTCGATGGAAAGTATTTATATAATAGATGTCATTTGATAGGATATCAATTAACAGGCGAAAATGCTAATGATAAAAATTTAATTACTTGTACTAGATATATGAATACTGTTGGTATGTTAGAATTTGAAAATAAAGTTGCAAGTTATATTAAAGAAACAAACAATCATGTTTTATATAGAGTAACACCTATTTTTGAAGATGATAATTTATTAGCAACTGGAGTAGAGATGGAAGCATATTCCGTAGAAGATAATGGTAAAGGTATTATGTTTCATATTTTTGTTTATAATGTTCAGGATGGTATAACAATTGATTATAAAACTGGAGATAGCACCTTAAGTACCAATTAACTAAGAAATGTTTATACTTTTTTTAAAATTGATAGTATAATATAATCGTTTGGAGGGATTATGTGATAACAATAAAGAGTGAAAGAGAAATAGAATTAATGCGTGAAGCCGGTAAAATGGTTTCTATGACACATAAATATTTAAAAGATTTTATTAAACCTGGTATTACTACCAAAGAATTAGATAGACTAGCAGAAGAATATATTCGCAAAATGGGTGGAGTTCCAACTTGCAAGGGCTATGAAGGTTTCCCCGCTACATTATGTACTAGTGTAAATGATACAGTAGTACATGGCATTCCTGACAACTATAAATTAAAAGATGGTGACATCATCACAATTGATATGGTTATCGGTTATAAAGGTTATCAAGGTGATGCTGCTTGGACTTATGCAGTAGGTGAAATTAGTGATGATAAAAAGTACCTAATGGAACATACCCAAAAGGCTTTATATGAAGGTGTAAAACAAGTAAAGCCAGGTAATCATATTGGTGATATTTCAAGTGCTGTCGAAGAATATGCTAATAAATATCATTTAGGTGTAGTAAAAGAATTATGCGGTCATGGAATAGGTAGAGAAATGCATGAAGATCCCGAAGTACCTAATTATGGAACGAAAGGAACTGGCCCTAAACTTAGAGAAGGAATGGTTATTTGTATTGAACCTATGCTTAATTTAGGAACAGCTGATATCTATATGCTTGATGATGACTGGACTATTAAAACAGATGATGGTATGCCAGCAGCTCACTATGAACACACTATCTTAGTTACAAAAGATGGCTATGAAATTTTAACACCAAGATTAGATTAGTAAATTTATATTCATTTTAATTAAGAAATCCTAATTAATGATAATGATTTAACATCAATTTAATAGGATTTTTTTATATATAAGGAAAGTGCGTTAAGATTGGTATGAAAAAGGACTTAATAAAATTAAGTCCACATCAAAAAGATTAAAGAAAAACCTTTAATTTTTCGAATCAAGAGGTAGTATAGTACCACCACAGTATGGGTAATCCATTTCGGAAGTAAGACTGAGGTAACCAATAATTTAAGTATCAGAAGCTGGAAATGTACTAATTGCGGTAATAAGAATGATAGAGATATTAATGCGAGTATCAATATTATGTTTGAAGGATTAAGAATATATTATCAAAATTAAGAAACTAAATGAAGTATAGATAAATAAAAATAATGAGTACGGTAGCGACTTTTCACGATTTAAGCCTATGGAGAATAGAGGGTACTCTATCTATGAAGTAGGAAACTTGGAAGGTAACGACCAAGGCGAATAAAAATTTTAATTTTTATTCTTTTGTTCTTTTTTAGGCAGTTATCAATGTTTTTAATAACTATTTTAAGTCATTTTAAAACTTTTTAATGCCATTATTTGAAATTTGTGGTATAATACCAAGGACTTTGTGTGTAGCACCATGTATTAATTACTATGTTATACATAAATTAATTGAAAATTATTAGTAATAGGAGTGATTGTTTTATGTATATAAAACCAAGTGGAGTAGTATATAGTTTTTGGAATTACCCATTAGAAAAAATGGATGATAACACTTCACCAGATATTAAAAAGGTTGTAGAACTTAGAGAAAAAATACTATCTATGGTTGATACTTTAATAACTGAAGAAGAATATAGTGAGATGAAAAAGATTATATGTAGAACAGCGGCTAATAAATTTATAAATACAATAGATATATTTAATCTTATGTTTGATGTACCAAGCACTTGTTTACTTTCTGAAGTAGATCATTTAGTCACACTTGGATTTCTTAGTGAAAACATTTTAACCAAGCCAGACATAGTTAAAATAACATATTTAATGCTTGAAGTTCAAAATAGATTACTATATACAGCACGTAATTTTTTTACAACAGTTAGTAAATCAGAAAATGAAGTAGAATATATTGAAAATATGCTAGAACAATTAAAAAAGGAAAACTCAGATTATATTAAAATACTAGAAGACGTATATCATAGCTGGATAGATAATACTTTTACTGATAATAGAGTTAAAAAATTTATGCAAGAAAAAAGTGATATCTTTATAAAAGAAGTAATAAAAATGGCAATACAAATTTTAAATATTAAAAAAGCAGACAATAAAAGAGTAATAGAAAGCTATTCACATGATAAAAAAGCCAAATTTTATTATAGTAAAATAGATAAACAGTAATAATAATATTAGAATTATTAAAATAAATTAGTTTTAGGAGGATATATGAAAGTAGTTAATCGCTCAACTCAAAGAATTTGCATGGTTTGGAATTATGCTTCAGATAAAGTAATAATTAATGAACAAAATGATATAAAAATTATAACAGAATATAGAGAAAAATTACTTCTAATGGTTAAACAAGGAAAATTAACTAAAGATGAATATGATAAATTAAGAAAATCAATTGGTAAAATGAATATTGGTAAGTTTGTTGATGGTATTTTTATTTCAAACTTAATATTTGATATACCAAGATGTGAGTTATTAGATGAGGTGAAAAACTTATCTAATAATGGTTTTCTAGTTATAAATTTAGAAGATCATGATGAAATTGAGCAGATATTTTATCTTATAAGTGAAATTCAACATAAATTATTATCCGTTGCTAGTAGTTTAACTAGGCAAAATGGATCTGATGATATAGATTATCTTGAAAATTTGTTAGCTAGTTTTAATAGCGAAGACAAACAATATTTAGAAATGTTAGACGAATTTTATACTGAATGGGTAGAAAAAACATTTAGTGTAGAAAGCATAAAATCAGTTATGTTAAATAATAAATCTTTATTTAAAAGAGAAGTACAAAAGTGTGCCATTATGGCTCTTAATAAAGCTTATTATACCTCTAAAAATATATCTTATATCTGCGAAAGAGAAAGGTATTTTAATTTTTTAATCAAGAAACATATCTAATAGTAAATAATAATTAATTAAAAAAAGGGGAAGATATTAGTGCAGTATTTAGAAAACGAAGATAGAAGAGTAATTGTTTTTTGGAGTTACCCAAAAGAAAAAATAGATAGTAATACTAGTAATAACATAAAAACAATAGTATCATTTAGGGAAAAATTATTATCAATGGTTAATAAGAAATTATTAACTATGGATGATTATAACGATATGAAAAAAGTATTTTGTAAAGCTAGTGTTGGGAAATTTTTTGATTGTATATTTGTTACTGAAATTATGTTTTTTATGAAAGAAGAAGATATATTTCATGAAATAACCAATCTAATTGAAAATGGCTTTTTAAGTGATAATATAACTAAAAAATCAAAGGCTAGTCAAATAGCAAGTTTAATAGTAGAAATTCAAGGAAGAATATTTGCTTTAGCCTACAATTCACTATATAGCTTAATTCCATCAAGTGAAGATAAAATTAGTTACCTTAAGAAATTATCCGATTATAGTGATAAATGCATCAATGAAGATACATTAATTGAGTTTTATAACGAATGGGTTAATAAAAATTTTAAAGATGAGCAACTTAAAATCTTTTTATTAGACAATCACGAATCGTTTATAAAAATAGTTAGAATATTAGCATTACAAAACTTAAAAAAAGAATTAGCATCTGTTGAAGATGTAACAACTACATACATAAAACAAAAATATGTTAAAAATTATTATAAAAAAATAGCTAAAAATAAGTGGTAAGGAAGTTGATATTATGCTAGCAATAAATCGTAGTTTTGAAAAAATAGGAAAATTTTTAGATTATCCCAAAATTAAGATTACTCCTGAAACACCTGATGATATTAAACAGATTGTATCATATAAAGATAAAATGTTAGAAATGGTTTACAGTAAAAAGTTAACCTACGAGGATTATTTGGATTTTAGAAAAAATATTAGTAAACATACTGTAAGCAACTTTGTTGATTTTATTGGTATTTATAATATATTATTTGAAGTACCATTAAGTGATTTAAGAGAAGAAATAACCCATTTATTTGATATTGGCTTTATTTCTAATTCAAAAGAACAATCAGATATTACTAAAATTAGTACAGCTTTAACAGAAATTAGGAGCAGGGTAATGGGTGTTTCTTCAAATTTTATTAATATGGAGATAAGTGCTCAAACAGATGATAGAAAAGTATCTCTTAATAATTTACTTTCAAATTTAGAAGATGAAAATTCGGCTACTTTAGAAACTTTAAGAGATTTTTATATTGAATGGGTTAAAAAGACATTTATAATTAGTAGTGTAAGAACTGCTATGTTAGAATTAACTGAATTATTTATAAGTGAAACTAAAAAAGCAATTCTACAAAAGATAAAATATGAAGGCTCAAAAAAAAGTGTACCAGATAAGTATGAAACAGAAACTATCTTTGCTAGAAAAATTAGAAAAACAAAAAGAATAAAATCATTTTAATGCAAACAGTAAACATTTACTGTTTTTTTAATTTATTTTTTACATGAACATAATGACTTATAGTAACAATAATAATATTAATACTAGATGCAATAACGAAACTATACATACCAATATGACATAATGATAATAAATATATAAGAATCGTTTTTATAATAATACCTATAATATTATCCGTCATTACTCTTTTAGAATCATTAAGTCCCTGTAAACAAGATGCTAATGGTAGTTCAATATAATAAAATAAGAACGGTATTGCTAAAGCCCTAAGATAAGATCCACCATGAGTAGTTCCATAAAACAAATTTAAAAAGAATTCAGGAAATAAAAATAATATTATAGTAACAGGTAATCCTATCATTAGTGAAAAAGTAATAGCCTGCTTTAATTTATTTTTAATATATTTATAATTATTATCACTTGCTGCTTTAGAAATAACCGGTAATAAACTATTAGATATAGCGCCAGTAAAAAAACCAGGTAATAATAAAAGTGGCATAGAATATCCCGTTACTATTCCATATTCTTGATTAATAAAACTTAAATCATATCCTGCACTTAAAAGTCCACTTGTTAGTAAAATTGGTTCTAAAAAATAGCCAATATTACCAATTAATCTTGTGTTAGTATTAGGAATAGAAATACTTAAAATATTTTTAATATTCTTTCTATTAGGCTTAATATCATTTTTAGTTATTTTAACATTTTTCGGCATAAATAACATTAATACGATAATGCTAGTAAATTCACTAATCATATTTACTAAGACTAAAAATGAAACAGCATAAACTAAATCTATCTTCATCAAAGTAGGAACTAAAACAATCGTAAGTAATAATCTCATTAACTGTTCTATAACATGGCTAACTACATGAGGTAACATCCTTTCTTTGCCAAAAAAATATCCCCTTAACATATTAGATAAAGCTTCAAAAGGAAGAACCATACTAATACATAATATAGGTAAATAACATCTACTATCTTTTAGTAAATCAATTGATATAAAAGATGCTGAAGCAAGGATAACGAATATTAAAATAACATCAAAGAAAATGATAATAGGAATAGAAGATAATACTAAATTTTTATTATTATATTTATCTTCACTTACTAGCTTGGAAATACTAGTAGGAAGACTAAACTGTGATAATGACATAAATAGAGAAAATGTTGGATAAATAAGCATATATAAGCCAATTCCCTCTAAACCAATTAGTCTAGTATTAATTACTTTTATAACCATTCCTAATATCTTAGTAATTAAACCACCTATAATTAATATTATGGTTGACTTAATAAATTTTTCCTTGCTCATATAATCACCTTATTAAAATAGTATGAAAAATAAATTTTAAAAATGTTACCAAATACTTTAATAAAATATAATTTTCGTATATAATAAATTAAAAGTAGGTGGTAGAATGTATCCAAGCTTTAATAGTGTTGATGAACTTAAAAAACGCTTAACACCAGCATTACGCCTAAGAGAAAAAGAATTAAAAAAACAAGGTATTATAGTTACTCAAGAAGAATTATGGTACTATTTTGTAAATAATTTTTGGAAAAATGCTACTAATTTATCGTTATATGACATGGTAAATGACATATTAAATGAGAAAATAGATATAATTAAGAAAAGTATTAGTTAGTGGGGGATTATTATGAGTAAGAAATATGAATATACAATAGAAGATTTAATAGAAAAAGCTAGTGTTTACATACCAGAAGAGGAAAACTTAGAGAAAATAAGAAGCGCTTATCAGTTTGCTAGTTTATCACACCAAGGCCAATATCGTAAATCAGGGGAAGCATATATCATTCACCCTTTAAATACTGCAATCATTTTAACAACGGTATATGCAGATACTGATACAATTATTGCTGGATTACTTCATGATACCATTGAAGATTGTGATGTAACAAAAGAAGAACTTGAGGAAATGTTCGGTAAAACAGTAGCTAATTTAGTGTATGGTGTATCAAAACTTGGTAGAATCAATTTTTCAACTGAAAATGAATATTTAATTGATTATTACAAAAAGATAATAGTTGGTATGAGTGAAGATGTTAGAGTTATTATAGTAAAGCTTGCTGATAGATTACATAATATGCGTACTCTTTATGCACTACCAAAAGAAAAACAGAAAAAAATAGCTAAAGAAACACTTGAAATACTAGCACCAATTGCTCACCACTTAGGTATCCATAAAATTAAAAGTGAACTTGAAGATTTATCACTTCGTTACTTAAAACCAGACGTATTTTATGATATAGCTGAAAAACTAGATCAAACTAAGTTAGAAAGAGATAATACTGTTAACGAAATGATGCAGGAAGTAACTAATTTATTAACAGAACATAATATTCCACATGAGATTAAAGGTAGAGCTAAAAGTATTTATAGTATCTACAACAAACTAAATAAAGGTAAGAAATTTAGTGATATTTACGATTTATTAGCACTTAGAATATTAGTTGATACAGAACAAGAGTGTTATCTAGCTCTTGGTATCATCCATTCTAAATTTAAACCAATCCCTAAAAGATTTAAAGACTATATTGCTATGCCAAAAGCCAATATGTATCAATCACTTCATACAACAGTATTTGGAATAGATGGTTACTTGTTTGAAATTCAAATACGTACATACCACATGGATGAGGTCGCAGAAAATGGTATAGCATCTCACTGGGCATATAAAGAACATAAAGATGCTAGTCAAATGATGCAAAATACAACCGAACAAAAACTACAATTTTTTAAATCTATCATTGAATTAAACGAAGATAAGATGAGTAGTGAAGAATTTGTTAATAGTGTAAAAGATGAAGTTTTAAACAATAATATTTATTGCTTTACACCAATGGGTGATATCATTGAACTTCCTAAAGGTGCAACACCAATCGATTTTGCTTACAAAGTTCATACTAGAGTAGGTGAAACTATGATTGGCGCAATAGTAAATAACAGTATAGTACCACTTGATTATGAATTACAGAATAATGATATTGTTAAAATAAATACTTCTAAAAATTCCAAAGGTCCATCTAAAGAATGGCTAAATATTGCTAAAGCTACTCAAACTAAAAATAAAATCCGTTCTTTCTTTTCAAAAAATGAAAAAGAAATATACATTGAAAGAGGTAAGGATTCATTAGAAAAAGAATTAAGAAAAAGAAAAATAGCTTTTAGTGATTTCCTTCTACCTGAAAATATTAATAAAATACTAAAAGACTTAAAAATCGATGTAGTAGATGAATTATATTTAGAAATTGGTAATGGTAAACATTCTGCTAATGCTATTATTAATATGATATATAAAAAAGAAGAGGAACCAGTAAAACCAAAGAAAACTGTTAATAAAACTTCAGATAATACATCTGATGTAATGGTAGCTGGTATAGATAAAATCAAGGTTAACCTAGCTAATTGCTGTAATCCAATTCCAGGTGATGAAATTATAGGATATATTACTAAAGCTAATGGTATTAGTGTTCATAGAAAAAGTTGTCACAATTTAGAATATTTAGATAGTCGTACTGTTGAAGTTAATTGGAGTAATTTTACTAACGATAAGTATGAAACTGTTATATTAATCCATACTAACACAAGTGATAATAAATTAATGGAAGTAATGCAAAAATTAAGTATGTTTGATATTCACGTTGATCGTTTTATGACACTACGTGAAGGTGAAAATAATGCTTTAGAGATAACACTTTATGTTAAAAATTTAGAATATTTAACTAAAGTATGTGCTGAGTTAGAAAAATTACCATATGTTTCAAGTATTGAAAGGCTAATGAGATGAAAGTAGTAGTACAAAGAAGTAAAAAAGCAAGTTGTACAGTAAATAATAAAATTGTTGGTAGTATAGAAAATGGCTTAGTATTATTAGTAGGTTTTACACAAGGCGATAACATAGATAATATAAAATATTTAGTTAAAAAAATTATCAATTTACGAATTTTTAATGATGAAAATAATATTATGAACAAAAGTATTTTAGATAATAAAGATTACCAAATTTTATCAATATCACAATTTACATTATATGCTGATACTAAAAAAGGAAATAGACCAAGCTATATAAGTGCTCTAAATAGTATAGAAGCAAGTATTTTATATGATAAGTTTAATGAAGAATTAAAAAAATATGTTCCTGTTGAAACTGGAATTTTTGGAGCCGATATGCAAATTAATCTAATAAATGACGGACCAATAACTATTATATTAGAAAGGTGATATTATGAGTAATAAATTAAATTATAGATTAGTAAATACTTTATTATTAATGGCAATTATTTATATAATTGTTGCAACTAGTAATTACTGGATAACTATCATTTTAAAAATATTTAATATTTTAATTCCATTCTTACTAGCTTTTATACTTGCTTACGTTTTAAATCCATTTGTAAAAAAATTAGAAGAGAAAAAGATAAGAAGAAGTCTGGCCCTATTTCTAGTAATTTTGATTGTTTTTGGCTTTTTAATCGGACTACTTTGGGTTACAGTACCAACAATATATGATCAATTAATAGCCTTTTCTAAAACAGTTACAGAAGTAATTGGTGATATTTCTGGTAGATTTGATATTAATTTAGGTAGTTACCAAGTAGCTATAACGGATACTTTAAATGAAATGATTAAAAACTTAGGAAGCTATATTTCTAATGGTACTATTGATATCTTAGGTAAAAGTGTTAACTTCTTAACTAATACTATTATTGTTTTAATTGTTGGAATTTATCTTTTGATTGATATGGATAAAATTAGAAAATTTGTAAAAAAGGTTTTACATTCTCATAAAAAACCATATCAGTACATAAAAACAATAGATAAAGAAATGAATGCTTATTTACATGGCTTAGCTATCTTTATGGTAGTACAGTTTTTTGAATATTCAATTCTATTTAAATTAGTAGGGCATCCTAACTGGTTAGTTTTAGGTTTACTTGCCTGTGTTACAACAGTAATTCCATACTTTGGTGGTTTAATTACTAACATAATTGCCGTAGTAACAGCAAGTGTTATTTCAACTAAATTATTTATATCAACTCTACTTATTACTTTAATATTCCCTAATATTGATGGCTATATAATTTCACCACATATCTATGGTAAAACAAATAATATCAATCCAATATTTGTAATATTTATTGCTGGTGTATGTAGTAGTTTGTTTGGAATATTAGGTATTATGATGGGACTACCTTTATATATAATTATTAGAGCTACTTATTTATTCTTCCATCAAGATATTAAAGATTATATTGAAGATTTTAAAGAAGAAAAAAATAAAAATGCGTGATACTAAAAAAACTATATTTATGTATTATTGATTTAAAATGAGCATACACTTAAATATCAGAAAAAGTGTATGTTTTTTCTTGACAACAATAGCTTAAAATTGTAAATTAGAATAGAGAGGAGTGAAAGGATGTTTTGTGGTGAATGTGGTGCTAAAAACAATAGCGAAGATCGTTTTTGTTCAGAATGTGGTGCACCATTAGTACAAGAAGAAAATAAAACTAATACTAACAGTAGTGTAGTTAAGAAACCTAGACAGCCTATGTCTAAAAAAAATAAAATTATAGTAGGAGTAGTTATTATAGTAATTGCTATATTAGGTGTACTTTACAAAATTGGTAGTGATATTACAAATCCTAAAACAATTGCTAATAATTACATCAAAGCAACAGTAAATCAAGACGGTGATAAGCTTTATAAATATTTAGAAATAGAAGGCGATGATACTTTCATCAGTAAAGATATTTTTAAAGAATTATTAAAGAATAGTAACGCAGATAGCAAAAAAGTTGAGAATTATAAAATTACAGAAGTTCAATATAGCGATGAAAAGCTAACTGCAACTGTTAAATTTACTTATACCGTAGAAGGTTCAGCAAGTGAAAAAACAAGTTCTATCAACTTATCAAAACAAAAAAATAAAAAGTTCTTAATATTTGATAATTGGAAAGTTAAAGATACTTCTATATCATCTGTAACAGTAGAAAACTATAAAATTAAAGTAACTAAAGGTTCTAAAGTAACATTTGCTGGTGTAGAATTAACTGATAAGTATTTAGATAAAGATGACTCAACAACTAAACTTGATGTTTATAAACTACCAGTAGTATTTAAATCTAAAACTACTATAAAAACAGTTTTAACAAATGGTTTAGAAATTGAAGAAACAGTTACACCTTCAACATATGCTCATACTGTTGATTTAGATGAAGATAATTTAACTGCTGCTAATAAAGAAAAAGTTACCTCTAAAATAAAAGAATCACTAACAACTATTTATACTAGTGCAATAGCTAAAAAACCATTTAGTGAAATAAAATCAAACTTTGAATATAACCAACTAGATCTTACCGATTTAGAAACATCATATACTGATTTCTTATCTAGTTTAGAGTCTAGCACTAATACATTAACTAGTATAACTTTTAAAGATATATCAATTTATGATTTAAGCTTAGATGAAGATGGTAATATCGAAGTAAAAGTTAAAGCTAACTTTGATTATACAGTTAGTTATACTAACTTCAGTAATGAAACAACAACTCATGATGATACAGATTACTATTATATAACAGCTGTTCTTAACTATAATAATGGTTCATATTATTTAGTAAATATTAATAATCTTAAAACATATTTTTCAAGATATTAAAAAAATAGGAGTGATAAAATGGCAAAATTTTGTACAAAATGTGGTAAAAAATTAGAAGACGGTCAAGTATGTGATTGCAGTAAAGAAGTTACTACTGAGACTGTTAAAACTGGAAACGGTTTTGATATTAACGAAATAGTTAATTCTTATGTTGAAATGGTAAAAGGTATTTTTGTAAAACCAGTTGATACAATTAAAAAATTCGCAACCAGCAATAATTTTGTGTTAGGCTTAATATCATTAGCATTAAATTGTATTGTTTGTGGTATTTTTGCTTACTGTGTTGCAAGTGAAATGGTTAGTTTACTTAGTTCCTTTATGGGTCTTGGATCATATGAATCATTTGGAATAGTAACTAGTTCTATAGAAATACCATTCTTAAAAACATTTTTCTATAGTTTCTTATATACAGCAGTAAATTATATTGTTCTAATAGCTATGATTTATGTAATGGCTAGTGTGGTATTTAAAGCAAAAACAGATTTTAAAAAGATATTTTCTTTAATTGGTGTATGTTCTGTATTTACTACTATCACAACAGTAGCTGCAATTATACTTAACTATATCTCAGTTAAATTAATGATAGTTGTTTTATTAGTAGCAAGCATGTTCTATTTAGTATATGTTTACCAAGGTATTGGTGAAACAACTGATGTAGATAAAAATAAATTAGCTTATGTATTTGTTCCAGCACTTAGTGTAGCTACTTTTGTAGTATTATACATCTTACCAAAATTGTTATAAGAAATTATAAGGATTGCTTGCAATCCTTTTTCTTTTTGTAGTAATAAAACATTTACTATTTATAAAAGATGGTTGCCTTATTAAAAAAATATGCTAAAATAAAGAATATAAATGAATAAAGTAATTTCTATTTTTTATTTTAATTTAGAAGGAGTGAGATAATGTCAATCATTAAGCAAAAAGAAAAAGGAATATTAGTAGTAATAAGTGGTCCAAGTGGTGCTGGAAAAGATACTATTATAAATGAAGTAATAAAGAAAGAAGAAATAAATGCCTGGGTATCTATATCAATGACATCACGACCTTTACGTGGAAATGAAGTAAATGGCAAAGATTATTTTTTTGTAACTAATGAAGAGTTTGAAGATAACATAAAAAAAGGTAATTTTTTAGAGTATGCTAAGTATAATGGTAATTACTATGGTACACCTAAAAATAAGATTGAAGAATACTTAAACAAAGGTGTAGATGTTATACTTGAAATTGAAATTCAAGGTGCCTTACAGATAAAAGAGTTAATAAAAGATGCTTTATTTATTTTTATCATGCCACCATCAATGGAAGAATTAAAAAGAAGATTAATAAACCGTGGTACTGATAGTAGTGAAAAAATATTATCAAGGTTTAAAACGGCTTATCAAGAAATTAATGAAGTTACTAAATATAATTATGTAGTTGTTAATGATGACTTAGACCAGGCTGTCAATAAGGTTGTATCTATTTTAATCTCAGAAAAATGTAGAGTTGATCGTATTGAAGAAGTATTTTTAAATAATAGCGAAGAGTTACTTCATGAGGGACTACTAGACAACAAAAAATTTATAAACTAAAAAATAAAACCAATTTGCCTTTTTAAGAGCCAAGTTGGTTTTATTATTATTTAATATATAATTGTTTTTAATATTCTTTTAGTGTTAGCAAAATTTAATTTAGCTACTTCCGTTAATTTATCTTGCCCATATTTCTCAACTATTTCCTCACCAATTGTATCAATCTGTGGACCAGCTCCTTTTGGTAGAGGAATATGTAAGCTATCAGATAGTTTATCAAATTCTTTTAAGAAAATATATCTACTAATAACACTGCTACAAGCAACAGCTAAGTTTTTATCTTCAGCCTTAGTCATAAAAGTAATTCCTCTTTGAATTTCAGTAGATTCTTTAATATAATCATAATATCTATTTTCTTTGGCAAATTCATCAACAATAATATAATCATAATCTTCTTTTGTAGATTGTACCATTTGATATAAGGCCTTATTATGCATAATAGCTTTAATTTTATTCATATTGTTATCGCCACTATGTTTTTCGTTATATTCACTATTAGTTAAAATAATACTTTTATAAGAGATTTTTTTAGCAACTTTAGGAGCAATATCCAATATTTTTTCATCAGTTAGCTTTTTAGAATCTTTAATTCCAAGCTCCTCTAAATAAGGTATATCTTCTTTCTTAACATAGCTAGCAGTAACCACTATTGGTCCAAAATAATCTCCTGTTCCTACTTCATCAGAACCAATTGAAGAACAGTAATAATATTTTTTTTCACTTTCTTTTATTTCAGAACTATCTTTTTTATATTGATCGTCCATTTCTAGCCACATATTACTATCAACATCAGCAGTAGTACCCTGAAACATAATTTTACCACTTTCATACATCGTAATGACTGTATCTCCATCTTGAGCTTGAAAAACAACATATGGAATTACTTTATCTCTTTTTTTATCTTCATAATATTTAATTATCTTATCCTTTGTTTTATCACTAACGCGAATTACACAATTCATAACATCACCCTTTTTCTAGCTATATTATACCGAAAAAATAGTAACAATTCTAGTTTGTTTTAAAAAATGTTCAAAAAATAGTTAAATCTATAATTATTTATAGCCCATTTAATAAATTTATGGTATAATATGCATTTATTAACGGGGAATGCTATATGATATCAGAAGAAAGACTAAAAATTGTATTAAAAGATAATTTTGAATCAGATAAAGAATTTAACGATTTTTTTAAAAAGAAATTAAAAACATTATATAAACATGGGAACGAAGAAAATATTAGAGAAATTATTAAAGTATTAAAAAGCTACGATTTATTATATCTAGTAAAAAAGTGTTCGACCATATTATCCCAAGGAAAAAGTAGTGAAATATCCAAAATATTAGAATTATTATCAAGCAAAGAATTATTAGATTTGGTAAAAAATTGTCCCAGTATTTTAGCATTTGGAAAAAGTAATGAAATGTCTAAAATATTAGAATTGTTGCAAGAAAAAAATTTATTAGACTTGGTAAAAAGTTGTCCCGTCATTTTAGCAAAAGGAAACAGTAATGAAATATCCAAACTATTAGATTTATTAAACGAAAATTTAATAAAAATATGTCCCAGCATTTTAGCATTTGGAAAAAGTGATGAAATATCTAAAATATTAGAACTACTATCGGATAAAGATTTATTAAATTTAGTAGAAAAATGTCCTGTCATTTTAGCACAAGGAAACAGTATTGAAATATCTAAACTATTAGAACTATTATCGAATAAAGATTTATTAAGTTTAATAGAAAAATGTCCTAACATTTTAGCACAAGGAAAAAGCAGTGAAATATCTAAAATATTAGATTTGTTAGATGTAAATTTAGTAAAAGCTTGCCCCAGCATTTTAGCACAAGGAAAAAGTAGTGAAATATCTAAAATATTAGAATTATTATCAAGTAAAGAATTATTGAATTTAGTAGACAAATGTCCTAACATTTTAGCACAAGGAAAAAGCAGTGAAATATCAAAAATATTAGATTTGTTAGATGTAAATTTAGTAAAAGCTTGCCCTAGCATTTTAGCACAAGGAAAAAGTATTGAAATATCTAAAATATTAGAATTATTATCAAGTAAAGAATTATTGAATTTAGTAGACAAATGTCCCAGCATTTTAGTACAAGGAAACAGTAATGAAATGTCTAAGATATTAGAGTTGTTAGATGTAAATTTAATAAAAAAATGCCCCAGCATTTTAGCACAAGGGAAAAGTAGTGAAATATCTAAAATATTAGAACTACTATCAAATAAAGGATTATTAAACTTGATAAAAGCTTGTCCTAGTGTTTTAGCAGCAGGAAACAGTGATGAAGTATCTAAAATACTAAAATTACTATTGGATAGAAGATTATTAAATTTGGTTGAAGATTGCCCAGATATCTTAGTTAAAGGAAACAGTAATGAAATATCCAAAATATTAGATTTGCTAGATGTAAATTTAATAAAAACATGTCATAACATTTTAGCATTTGGAAAAAGTAATGAAATATCTAAAATATTAGAACTATTATCAAGTAAAGAATTATTAGATTTGATAAAAAAATGTCCTAGTATTTTAGCATTTGGAAAAAGTAATGAAATATCTAAAATATTAGATTTATTAGATATAAATTTAATAAAAACATGCCCCAACATTTTAGCAAAAGGAAAAAGTGATGAAATATCCAAGATATTAGAATTATTATCAAGTAAAGAATTATTGAATTTAGTAGACAAATGTCCCAGCATTTTAGTACAAGGAAACAGTATTGAAATGTCTAAGATATTAGAGTTGTTGCAAGAAAAAAATTTATTAGATTTGGTAAAAAATTGCCCTAGCATTTTAGTAAAAGGAAACAGTATTGAAATATCCAAAATATTAAATTTGTTAGATGTAAATTTAATAAAAACATGTCCTAGCATTTTAGCATTTGGAAACAGTGAAGAAATATCTAAAATATTAGAACTACTATCGAATAAAGATTTATTAAGTTTAATAGACAAATGTCCTGGTATTTTATCTCAAGGAAACAGTGATGAGATATCTAAAATATTAAATTTATTAGATGTAAATTTAATAAAAACATGTCCTAGTATTTTAGCTAGGGGAAATAGTGACGAGATATCTAAAATATTAGATTTATTAGATGTAAATTTAATAGAAAAATGTCCCAACATTTTAGCCCAAGGAAACAGTGAAGAAATATCTAAGATATTAGAATTATTAGCAAGTAAAGAATTATTATATTTGGTAGAAATATGTCCTAGCATTTTAGCAAAAGGAAAAAGTAGTGAGATATCCAAAATATTAGAACTACTATCGAATAAAAAATTATTAAGTTTAATAAAAACATGTCCGAGTATTTTAGCTCAAGGAAAAAGTAGTGAGATATCCAAAATATTAGAGCTACTATCGAATAAAAAATTATTAAGTTTAATAAAAACATGTCCCAGTATTTTAGCATATGGAAACAGTATTGAAATATCTAAAGTATTAAACAAGGTAGATATGATAGATGGTGATATTGCTAATGTATCACCATCATTATTAATTGATTATGATAGAGTATGTGATATTGTTGAATTAAAGAAGGATGGTATATCAAAAGAAGAGTATAGTAAAAACTTAAAACTGCACTTAAGATTAATAAACCAATATAATGTAATGTGTTCCAAAGAAGAATTAATCTCTTTATCAAAAAAATTAAATATGACATATGATGAATTTTTGGTTTCATTATTTAATCTAAAATATGATAGTATTGAAGGGTTAAAAGAAAAAAATTGTTTTTGGATAGGTGATAATATACCAGTTACTAATGAACAACTTAATATATACCAAAATGAAATAGTTGATATAAGCAGTGCCGTATCCAAAAGTTTTAAATCAAAATATTCATCCTTAACATACGAAGAAATATACGATCATGTATTAGATTGTATAATACAAAAAGGAGGAGCAATGCTTACTAATTTTGGTAATACTAGTCTTTTATATCCAATTTTGTTTAAATATTTAGAAAAATGTTGTTATGCTATCTTTTCAACTGCCAATAAAAATATAAGCTATGATAAAATATCTAATTTAAATAAATTTTCTTATCAGGAAAATGGCTACGATTTAGAAAATGATTTTATTGATAGTTATCAATATTTGACACCTACTGAAAGAACTATCCTCTTAAATATGTCAATTGCGATAGAATCAGGTTATGACTACATCAGTTTTTTAGAGGAACAATTGTTAATGGATCAAGCTGAAATATTAGAAATATTATCGACAATAAAAACTAAAATAATAGAACACTAAAATAAAAATGGTGATAATGATAATTTTCAAAAAATAATAAAACCCAAGTTTATCGATTGTAAGAATGATTAACATTTATAATAAGCTTTATTTTTATTTTGTGATCTAAATCTATAATTATTTCTAGCCCATTTAATAAATTTATGGTATAATATGCATTTATTAACGGGGGATGCTATATGATATCAGAAGAAAGACTAAAAATTGTATTAAAAAATAATTTTGAATCAGATAAAGAATTTAACGATTTTTTTAAAAAGAAATTAAAAACATTATATAAATATGGAAACGAAGAAAATATAAAAGAAATTATTAAAGTGCTAAAAAATTATAATTTATTATATCTAATAGAAACATGCCCCAGTATTTTAGTAAAAGGTAATGCAAGTGAAATAACAAAAATTTTAGACTTGTTATCAGGAAAAAAAGCAATAGACTTATTAAAAAAATGTCCAAGTATTTTAGCATTTGGTAACAGCACAGAAATATTGAATATAATAGATTTACTATCAGAAAAAAGGTTGTTAGATATATTAATATCTTGTCCCAGTATTTTAGCAAAAAATAAAGCATGTGAAATATCTAGTATATTAGATTTAGTATCAATAGATTTAATAAGAAAGTGTCCCAGTATTTTAACATTCGGTAAAAGTGTAGAAATATCAAAAGTAATAAAATTACTAAACGAAAAAGGTTTATCTTATTTAATAAATATCTGTCCAAGCATTTTAACATTTGGTAATAGTGATGAGATAGCAAAAATAATAAAAGTAATGTCTGAAAATAATCTATTTAGTTTAATAGAAAATTGTCCTTATATCTTGGTGCAAGGAAAAAGCAATAATATAATTGCAATAATAGATTTATTAACAGCAAAAAATAGATTAGATATAGTAAAAAAGTGTCCCAGTATCTTAGCACAAGGAAATAGTAGTGAAATAAGTAAGATAATAGATTTGTTATCAAAAAAAGATTTACTTGCTTCAATTGATAGTTGTCCCAGCATCTTAGCTCAAGGAAAAGATCATGAAATAGAAGAGATAATTAGTTTATTATCAGAAAAAGATTTAATAATGTTGATAAAAGATTGCCCAACTATTTTAGTAAAAACTAATGTAAATGAGATAAATAAAATAATGGACATATTATCAGAAAGAAGCTTAATAGATATACTAAAAGCTTGCCCAAGTATCCTGGCTCACGGAAAAAGTAATAAAGTATCTAAAATACTAGATTTACTATCAGAAAAAGATTTATTAGATTTAGTAAGAAAATGTCCAACTATTCTAGTAAATGGTGATTTTAAACAAATCGAAAGAACGTTAAATAAAATAGAAACCATAAATGGTGATATTGCTAATGTATCACCATCATTATTACTTGATTATGATAGAGTATGTGATATTGTTGAATTAAAGAAAGATGAGATATCAAAAGAAGAGTATAGTAAAAATTTAAAATTGCACTTAAGATTAATAAACCAATATAATGTAATGTGTTCCAAAGAAGAATTAATCTCTTTATCGAACAAATTAAATATGACATATGATGAATTTTTATTTTCATTATTTAATTTAAAAGATGATAGTATTGAAGAGTTAAAAGAAAAAAATTGTTTTTGGATAGGTGATAATATACCAGTTACTAATGAACAACTTAATATATATCAAAATGAAATAGTTGATATAAGCAGTGCCGTATCCAAAAGTTTCAAATCAAAATATCCATTCTTAATATATGAAGAAATATATGATTATGTATTAAATTGTATACTGGAAAAAGGTGGAGCAATACTTACTAATTTTGGTGATACCAGTCTTTTATACCCAGTTTTGTTTAAATATTTAGAAAAATGGTGTTATGCCATCATTTCAAACACAAATAAAAATATAAACTATGATAAATTAGCTAACATAAAGGAGAATGCTTATCAAGAAAGTGGCTACAATTTAGAAAACGGCTTTATTGACAATTATCAATATTTATCTTTTATAGAAAAAACAATTTTACTAAATATGTCAATTGCTATAGAATCAGGTTATGATTATATTGATTTTTTAGAAAAACATTTATGCATGAAAAAAGATACAATATTAAAAAGAATAATGGTAATAAGAACTAAAATAATAGAACATGAAAATAAAAATGGTGATAATGATAATTTTCAAAAAATAATAAAACCCAAGTTTATCGATTGCAAGAATGCTTAAAATTTCTAATAACCTTTATTTTGTAATCTAAATCTATATTTATTTCTAGACTATTTAGAAAATATATAGTACAGTATAGATATTTATTAAAAGGACGGTTGATACCATGATATCAGAAGAAAGGTTAAAAATTGTATTAAAAGATATTTTTGAATCTGATAAAGAATTTAACGATTTTCAAAAAAAGAAATTAAAAACATTATATCAACATGGAAATGAAAAAAACATTAGAGAAATTATTAAAGTATTAAAAAGCTACAATTTATCATATTTAATAAAAAAATGCCCTAGCATTTTATCCAGAGGAAAAAGTAGTGAAATATCCAGAATATTAGAATTATTATCAAGTAAAGAATTATTAGATTTGGTAAAAAACTGCCCTAGCATTTTAGCCAGAGGAAAAAGCAATGAAATATCCATAATATTAGAATTATTATCAAGTAAAGAATTATTAGATTTAGTAGAAAAATGTCCTAGTATTTTAGTCAGAGTAAAAAGCAATGAAATATCCATAATATTAGAATTATTATCAAGTAAAGGATTATTAGATTTAGTAAAAAAATGTCCTGTCATTTTAGTGTCTGGAAACAGTGATGAAATATCTAAAATATTAGATTTAGTAGATGCAAATTTAGTAAAAAAATGTCCTGTCATTTTAGCGTTTGGAAACAGTGATGAAATATCTAAAATATTAGATTTAGTAGATGTAAATTTAATAAAAACATGTCCTAGTATTTTAGCTAGAGGAAACAGTAATGAAATATCCAAACTATTAGATTTAGTAGATATAAGCCTAATAGAAAAATGTCCTAGCATTTTAGCATTGGGAAAAAGCAATGAAATATCAAAAATATTAGATTTGTTAGGTGTAAATTTAATAGAAAAATGTCCTTACATTTTAGTACAAGGAAACAGTGAAGAAATATCTAAAATATTAGAATTATTGCAAGAAAAAAATTTATTAGATTTGGTAAAAAGTTGTCCCGTCATTTTAGCGCAAGGAAACAGTAATGAAATATCCAAACTATTAGATTTAGTAGATATAGGCCTAATAAAAACATGTCCTAGTATTTTAGCATTTGGAAAAAGTGATGAAATATCTAAGATATTAGAATTATTGCAAGAAAAAAATTTATTAGATTTGGTAAAAAGTTGTCCCGTCATTTTAGCAAAAGGAAAAAGTGATGAGATATCTAAAATATTAAATTTATTAGATGTGAATTTAATAAAAACATGTCCTAGTATTTTAGCTAGGGGAAACAGTGATGAGATATCTAAAATATTAGATTTATTAGATGTAAATCTAATAGAAAAATGTCCTAACATTTTAGCCCAAGGAAACAGTGATGAAATATCTAAGATATTAGAATTATTAGCAAGTAAAGAATCATTAGATTTAGTAGAAATATGTCCCAGCATTTTAGCAAAAGGAAAAAGTGATGAAATATCTAAAATATTAAACAAGATAGATACGGTAGACGGTGATATCAATAATGTTTTTCCATCATTACTACTTGATTATGATAGAGTATGTGATATTGTTGAATTAAAGAAAGATGGTATATCAAAAGAAGAGTATAGTAAAAACTTAAAACTGCACTTAAGATTAATAAACCAATATAATGTAATGTGTTCCAAAGAAGAATTAATCTCTTTATCAAAAAAATTAAATATGACATATGATGAATTTTTGGTTTCATTATTTAATCTAAAATATGATAGTATTGAAGGGTTAAAAGAAAAAAATTGTTTTTGGATAGGTGATAATATACCAGTTACTAATGAACAACTTAATATATACCAAAATGAAATAGTTGATATAAGCAGTGCCGTATCCAAAAGTTTTAAATCAAAATATTCATCCTTAACATACGAAGAAATATACGATCATGTATTAGATTGTATAATACAAAAAGGAGGAGCAATGCTTACTAATTTTGGTAATACTAGTCTTTTATATCCAATTTTGTTTAAATATTTAGAAAAATGTTGTTATGCTATCTTTTCAACTGCCAATAAAAATATAAGCTATGATAAAATATCTAATTTAAATAAATTTTCTTATCAGGAAAATGGCTACGATTTAGAAAATGATTTTATTGATAGTTATCAATATTTGACACCTACTGAAAGAACTATCCTCTTAAATATGTCAATTGCGATAGAATCAGGTTATGACTACATCAGTTTTTTAGAGGAACAATTGTTAATGGATCAAGCTGAAATATTAGAAATATTATCGACAATAAAAACTAAAATAATAGAACACGAAAAGAAAAATGGTGATAATGATAATTTTCAAAAAGCAATAAAATATTAAATACATGCTTATGTATAGAGCCTATTTTAAAAAAATATATGATTGAAAAATAAATAAAATAAAGTTATAATGAGTATATTAGAAGTAGGTGATTATATGAATATAGTAGATGCAATTATAATATTGCTTATTTTATCATTTGGTGCCATGGGATTTAAAAGAGGTGTATTAAAGCAACTAGTAACAACACTTGGCTTTGTAATTGTTGTAGTATTAGCCTTTTATCTAAAAAATCCTATTGCAGAATTTTTAAGCCTAAACTTGCCCTTTTTTAAATTTGGTGGTGTCTTTGCTAATGTAACTAGTATCAATATTATCTTATATCAGTTAATTTCCTTCATTTTGGTAGTTACTATATTAGAAATAGTACTAGGTGTTTTAATCAAGATAACAGGTGTCATTGAAAAAATACTAAAATTCACGGTTATCCTTGGCATTCCATCTAAAATATTAGGCTTTTTCGTTGGAATTATTGAAGGTTTTGTTGTAGTATTTTTAGTTCTATTTGTCTTAAGACAACCAGGCTTTAATTTTAAAATATTTGATGATAGTAAATTGACTAAACCAATTTTAAATTCAACTCCAATACTATCACAAGTAGCTGGTGACTTTGTTGATACCTTTAATGATCTATACGAATTAGGTAATGATTATTATGAAAAGAAGATGGATGAAAATACATTGAATTTAAAATCAATCGATATTATGTTAGAACATAAAATTATAACGACAGATTATGTTGAAAAACTAATTAATGCTAAAAAAATAAAAGTTGATGGCATTAGTAGTGTAATTGATAAATATAGATAGGAGAAATTATGATTAAAGAATTAGAAACAGAAAATTTTAATAATGAAATAGAAAAAAACTTAGTATTAGTAGATTTTTATGCTACTTGGTGTGGTCCATGTAAAATGATGCATCCAGTAATAGAAGAAATTAGTAAAAATAATGAATCATTAAAAATATTAAAAGTTAATGTTGATAACCATGATGATCTAGCACGTGAATATATGGTTATGAGCATCCCAACCTTAATGCTATTTAAGGATGGAAAACTAGTAGAAAAAAACATTGGTTTTACACCAAAAGATGTACTAGATAAATGGCTTGATAATAATAAATAATAAAAAAATTAAACTTTTCGGTATAGAAAAGTTTTTTTAATTTTACTTTTTAATTATTTTATTATATAATGACTGTAAGATAGTAGAAAGGAAGCAGTGATTTATGAAGAAAATATATACTGGCATTGATCTTGGCAGTTATAGTATTAAGATGATTGTTTGTGAAGTAATTAATAATAATTTTCATGTGCTAGCTGTCTCTAATATAAGATGTAAAGGCATTAAAGATGGGTTAATTATTGATACAAAAGAAGCTAAAAAATGCTTAAAAAAACTAAAACAAGATATTGAAAAACAACTAAATATTACTATTAATCAAGCCATTATAGCTATATCTTCATATGATAAAAAATTTGATATTGTTGAAGGATGTATTAATATAGATGAAAATAAAATAATAAATTCTAGCGATATTAAAAAAGTATTACAGCAGGCAGTATCAGGTAAAATAGATAGTGATAATGAATTAGTTACGGTAACGCCAATCTTATTTCAGGTTGATAATTCTAACTTTACAAAAGATCCTAAAGGATGTGTTGGTAGTACTTTATCGACCAAACTAGTAGCTACTTCAGTTCCAAAAGATAATTTAAAATCAATTGCTAGTTTATTAAAAGAATGTGGAATTGATGTTGTAGATGCTACTTTTGGATCTATTGGTGATTATTATGAAGCTAAAAGTAGAAACAAAGATTTGGATGATTGTATTTCTGTGATAGTTAATATTGGACATTCAAAAACAGAAATTTCTATTTTTAATAAAGGTATTATGATAAAAAATAAAATACTATCTAGTGGCAGTAAAGCAATAGATAAAGAAATTGCTTGTTCATATGGAATAAAGTTAGGACAAGCAAGATCTCTAAAGGAAAATTTTGCTCTTGCTGATACAAGGTATGCTGATAGTGTTGATACAGTAGAATTAATAAACAAAGATGGTGTTGAGTTTAGCATTAATCAATTAGAAATATCTAATATGGTAGAGAATAGTTTAATAGATATGCTAAAGGAAATTAAAAAGCAAATAAACATCTTAACAAATAGAAAAATTAGTTATATAATAATAGCTGGGGGTATCAGCAATATTGCTGGTTTTGAATATGCTATTGAAAATGTTTTTGATAAAAGAACAATGGTTTTAAATGTTGATGCGATTGGCATTCGTGACAATATTTATTCAAGTTGCTATGGAATTATAAAATATTTTTATAATAAACTTGATTTAGAAGATATATCTTATTCAATGATAAATGAAAGCTTTGGGTATGGTTCAGGAGAAAGATAGGGAGGATTTATATGCTTAATAGTTTAGAAATGGATCAACTAGCAAAAATTAAAGTAATTGGTGTTGGTGGTGCTGGGTGTAATGCCGTTAATAGAATGATAGAATCGGGAGTAAAGGGAGTAGAATTTATTGTAGCTAATACTGATTTACAGGTGCTTAATAATTCGCGTGCTGACATTAAAATTCAAATTGGTACCAATTTGACTGATGGTCTTGGTGCTGGTGCTAATCCTGATGTTGGAAGAGAAGCTGCTGTTGAAAGCAAAAAGGAAATAGAAGATGCCCTAACAGGAGCAGATATGATATTTGTTACCTGTGGAATGGGTGGTGGAACAGGAACTGGTGCATCACCAGTAATAGCAGAAATTGCTCAAACACTAGGTGCATTAACTGTTGCTATTGTTACTAAACCATTTGGCTTTGAAGGCAAAAGAAGAATGGAAAATGCCGTTAGAGGACTTGATGAATTAAAAAAACATGTTGATTCATTAATTGTAATTCCTAACGATAGATTAAGAGAAATTATTGATAAAACAACACCAATGTTGGAAGCTTTCAAAGAAGTAGATAACGTACTTCGCCGTGGTGTACAATCTATTTCAGACTTAATTGCTGTTGTTGGACTTGTTAACCTAGACTTTGCTGATGTAAAAGCTATCATGCAAAATTCAGGCAAAGCTATCATTGGTATAGGAATAGGTATGGGTGAAGATAGAGCTATCGAAGCTGCTAAACAAGCTGTTTCTTCTCCTCTTCTTGAAACAAGTATTCAAGGAGCTACTAATGCTATAATAAATGTAACTGGTGGTGTTAATTTAACATTATTTGAAGCAGAGCAGGCAGCTGAAGTGGTAAGAGCTGCATCTAATACTGATGTTAATACAATTTTTGGTTCAGTTATTAATGAAAACTTAACTGATGAAGTTATTGTAACTGTTATAGCTACTGGTTTTGATAAAAACGAAAAAACTAAAGAAACAAATTATAATAATCCTCAAAATGCAACTAGAAGAACTCAACGTGAGATTGAAGTTATGGATGATTTTGATGACGATGACGACGATGGTGATGATGATTTCCCTATCTTCTTACAAAATAAAAACTTTTAATAATAATAAAAAATAAGTGTAATGCTTATTTTTTATTTAACATTTTATTAAGGAGCATATATGAAAATAGAATTAAATGAGAAATCAGATAGAAATTTTTATGATGAATTATTATATATAATAAATTTTAATCAAAGAATAAGAAAAAAACCAACTAAAAGAATAAGCACAATGACTAAAGAATTAACAAGACTTATTATCTTATCAATAGCTATACTTATTGTATCAACAACTTTATTTATTAGTTATAATGATAAAGTAATGCTTTTATTAACGATAATTGTATTTTTAATTTTAATTTTACTAGTTTATTACTTATTAAATATTAGTAAAATGATAAATACTTATTTATGTAATGAATCAACATCAACCATCAATATCAATAATTCGGGAATAGAATTAATTAATAACCATCAAAAAATGAAAATGAACTGGAATATGGTTTCAGAAGTACTAATTAATAAATATTCCATATATTTAGTGCCTACTAATTTAAATGATGTTTCAATAGCGCTATCTACCAAAAATAAAGACAAGTTTTTAGTAGCAATGAAAAAATATAAAAAAGATGATTTAATAATTGATAACACTAATAAATAAAAAGTAGTAAGCAGTATTTAAAAAATAATAGTTAATGGAGTTAAATTTTAGATTTAGCTCCATTTATTTTACCTTTTCAATCTGCTAATTTATTTATAACAGTAGGTGTAAAATTTTATTATTCAAAGATTGTAAGGGTATTGACAATTTTAATTATTAGTCATATTATGATATAGGCAACTAAAAAAAGTAGGTGTAATTTTGAAAGAAGAAAATTTGTTATTTGAAATAAAATCACTAGAAAAGCTGATTTATAGAACATTTATTTATAATACTAATTGTGATATGAAAAAGAATAACCTAACACCAACTCAAATGCAAATTATGGAGTACATTTTAAATAGTAGTGATGAGGTATATCAAAAGGATTTAGAAAAAATATTAAACCTAAGAAGAGCTACGGTATCCGGAGTATTACAGACAATGGAAAAAAGAAACTTAATTGAAAGAATCAACGTTGATCTAGATGCGAGATTAAAAAAAATTATTTTGCATCCTAATGCCCACTTGTTATTTGATGAAATGTCAAAAAAAATGACAGAAGTTGAAAACATAATTGTTAAAGGAATCCCCAAAGATGAATTGGAAGCTTTTTCAAGTGTACTATCAAAAATGATGGATAATATAAAAAAAGAGACTGAAAGTGTTGCTAAAAGAAAGGAAGATTTATGAGAAAATTAATAAAGGATTTTAGTAAAAAAGATATCTGTTTTATTATAATTTGTTTCTTGTTAATTGCATCTCAAGTCTGGCTTGAGTTAAAAATACCAGATTATATGAGCAATATAACAAGACTTGTTCAAACAGAAGGAAGTACTATAACAGAAATTATTAAACAAGGAATATATATGCTAACCTGTGCCTTTGGTAGTTTAATATCAGCTATCATAGTAGGTTATTTAGCAAGTTATATAAGTTCCGTTTTTTCAACTAATTTAAGAAGTAAAATATTTAGAAAAGTTGAATCATTTGGAACTGAAGAAATAAAAAAGTTTTCAACTAGTAGCTTAATCACTAGAACAACTAATGATGTTACGCAAATAGAGATGTTTTTATCAATGGGGTTACAGCTCATGATAAAAGCACCAATTATGGCTTTTTGTGCCATTACTAAAATACTAAATAAATCATTACAGTGGAGCATTTTAACCGGTGTATGTGTATTAATTCTTTTAACTACCATAGGTATATTAATGATGATTGTATTTCCAAGATTCTCAAAGGTTCAAAAATTAATAGATAAAGTAAATGGTGTAATTAGAGAAAATTTATCAGGTATACGTGTAATTCGTGCCTTTAATGCTGAAAAGTATCAAATCAATCGCTTTGAAGAAGTAAATACTAACTTAACTAATATGCAACTATTTAACCAAAGATGTTTTGCTATTTTAACACCAATCATGAACCTTGTAATGAATGGCCTAACATTAGGAATTTACTTTATAGGTGCTATTCTAATTAATAATGCTCTAATCGGCGAAAAACTAACTATTTTTAGTAATATGGTTGTTTTTACTAGCTATGGTATGCAAGTTATTATGTCCTTTTTAATGTTAGCTATGATATTTATGATATTACCACGTGCTAGTGTTTCAGCAAAACGTATTAATGAAATACTAGATGAAGATGTAAAAATCAAAGATGGTAATTATGATATTACTCCTAAAGAAATTGGAACAGTTGAATTTAAAAATGTATCATTTAAATATCCTGATGCTGATGAATATTTGCTTAAAAATATTTCTTTTAAAGTAAATAAAGGTGAAACAATTGCTTTCATCGGTTCAACTGGAAGTGGTAAATCAACACTAATTAATTTAGTTCCAAGATTTTATGATGCAACCGATGGTGAGGTTTTAGTAGATGGAGTGAATGTAAAAGATTACAAATTAGAACAACTACATAACATAATAGGTTACGTTCCTCAAAAAGCTGTTATGTTTACGGGTACTGTAAAATCGAATGTATCATACGGTGATAATGGAAAAGATATAGATGAAGATAGTATTATAAAAGCAGTAGAAGTAGCTCAAGGAAAAGAGTTTGTTGAAAAAATGGATAAACAATACGATAGTCACATTGCTAGAGGTGGTACTAACGTATCTGGTGGACAAAAACAAAGATTAGCGATTGCTCGTGCGATAGCAAGAGATCCAGAAATTTATATTTTTGATGATTCTTTTTCAGCGCTTGACTATAAAACAGATGCTACTCTAAGACGTGAGTTAAAAAAACATACTAAAGATGCAACTAGTATGATAGTTGCTCAAAGAATTGGAACTATTATTGGTAGTGATAAAATCGTAGTATTAGATAAAGGTGAATGTGTTGGTATCGGAACACATAAAGAATTATTACAAAATTGTGAAGTATATAAAGAAATTGCTTTATCACAATTATCAAAGGAGGAATTAGAAAATGCCTAGACCTGGTGGAGCTAGAGAATTTGAAAAGTCTAAAGATTTTTCAGGCTCAATGAAAAGATTATTAAGTAATTTAAAACCATGGCGTGTTATTATGACATTAGCTCTAATTTTAGCTATGGCTAGTGCAATTATTTCACTAATTGCCCCAAATAAATTATCAGATTTTACAGATATAATAACAAATGGTATTAAACCAAATACAGAAAAACTAACAGAAGTTGTTACTACTATTTCAAATAATTTATCAAGTGATAATTTAAGTAAAAAAATACCTTTAATTTTATCTAATGAAGAAATTTCTAATGAGGATAAGTTAATATTTCAATCAGCTTTAAAAAATCTAAATGACAATACAAGTAAAGAAGATTTATATAACGCAATATTAACATTACCAGATAGTATTTTACTACAACTATTTGATGAAATTGAAATTGATGGTAATAAAATAAGTGCTATCGATCAGTTAAATTGTTTGAAAATTCTTGCTAATATGGATACTTCTAATCAAACTGAATTATTAAAACAGTTTGATAACTTACCAACTTCTATTTATGAATTAGTAAAACCTACAATTGATATGAACAAAATTCATAAATACGTTTTCTTCTTAGCAACATTATATGTAATTAGTTCTATATTTAATTACATTCAAAGTTTCTCAATGTCAACGGTATCAAATAGATTTGCTAATAATTTAAGAAGCAGAATTAGTATTAAAATCAATAAATTACCATTAAAATATTTTGATACCCACGAAAATGGTGATGTATTATCAAGAGTTACCAATGATGTTGATACCATTTCTCAAAACTTAAATCAAAGTTTGGCTAGTTTAGTTAGTAGTATTACCTTATTTATAGGTTGTATTATTATGATGTTTATAACTAACTGGATTATGGCAATTACAGCAATATTATCTAGCTTAATTGGTTTTGGTTTTATGGCTTTGATTTTAGGAAAATCTCAAAAATATTTTATTAAAAAGCAAGTAGAACTAGGAAAATTAAACGGTTATATTGAAGAAATATATTCTGGACATAACGTAGTAAAAGCCTATAATGGTGGCAAAAAAGCTATAACTGAATTTGATCAATTAAATCAAAACTTATATAGTTGCAACCGCAAGAGTCAATTTTTATCTGGACTTATGCAACCAATTATGGGGTTTGTTGGTAATTTTGGTTATGTAGCTGTTTGTATTGTTGGTGCTTTATTAGTAATTAATAATTCTATTTCATTTGGTGTAATTGTTGCTTTTATAATATATGTTAGATTATTTACAAATCCGCTTACTCAAATTGCTCAAGCTATGACATCATTACAATCAACTGCAGCAGCAAGTGAAAGAGTATTTGAATTCTTAGATGAAAATGAAATGTCTAATCAAAAAGAAATAGTTAAATACTTAGATAAATCAAAAGTAAAAGGAGATATTACCTTTAAACATGTTAAATTTAGTTACGACGAATCAAGAGAAATTATTAAAGATTTCAGTGCAAATGTAAAGGCTGGCCAGAAAGTAGCAATTGTTGGACCAACCGGAGCCGGTAAAACTACTATGGTTAATCTTCTTATGAAATTCTACGAAATAAATGATGGTGATATTTTAATTGATGGAACATCTACTAAAGAATTATCAAGAGAAAATATTCACGATTTATTCTGTATGGTTTTACAAGATACTTGGTTATTTGAAGGAAGTATTTTGGAGAACTTAAAATTTAATAATGAAAATGTAACCTTAGAAGAAATATGGCAAGCATGTAAAGTAGTTGGTGTCGATCATTTTATTAAAACTTTACCAGGTGGTATAAATTCTAATATTAATGATACTGATACCATTAGCCAAGGCCAAAAGCAACTATTAACGATTGCTCGTGGGATGATAGAAAATGCGCCATTCTTAATTTTAGATGAAGCAACTTCAAATGTAGATACCAGAACCGAAGAATTAGTTCAAAAAGCAATGGATAAATTAACTGAAGGAAGAACGTCATTCATAATTGCCCATCGTTTATCAACCATTAAAAATGCTGATTTAATTTTAGTTATGAAAGATGGTAATATAATAGAAACCGGCAATCATGATGAGTTAATGCAAAAAAATGGTTTCTATGCCGAATTATACAATTCACAGTTTGAGTTATAAAGAAGTATTTAATACTTCTTTTTATATACAAGGAAAGTATTATTATCAAGTAGATACTTTTTATCCAAGTAGTAAGTGTGTAGTAATCGTGGAAGTAAGACTGAGGTAACCAATAATTAAGTATCAGAAGCTGGGAATGTACTAACTATGGTAATAAGAATGACAGAGATATTAATGCGAGTATCAATATTATGTTTGAAGGATTAAGAATACATTATCAAAATTAAGAAACTAAAATGAAGTATAGATAAATAAAAATAATGAGTACGGTAGCGACTTTTCACGATTTAAGCCTATGGAGAATAGAGGGTACTCTATCTATGAAGTAGGAAACTTGGAAGGTAACGACCAAGGCGAATAAAAATTTTAATTTTTATTCTTTTGTTCTTTACACAACTTTACTAATATGTTGGTTTCATTTTACGCAAAATTTCAATAAAATAATTGCTTTTTAACACTATAAGGTGTAATATGATGGTAATAGGTGGTTAATAGTGGTTAAAAGTGGGTGATATTATGTTCATGGGTGAATATCATCATTCTATTGATGAAAAGGGTAGAATCATAATTCCTTCTAAACTAAGGAGTGAGTTAGGTGATACCTTTGTCGTTACTAGAGGATTTGAGAACTGTTTATTTATATATTCCATAGTAGAATGGGAAAAAATAGTTACAAAATTAAAAAATTTACCATTTACTAAAAAAGACGCTCGTGATTTTACCAGATTTTTCTTATCTGGTGCCACCACTCTTGATTTTGATAAGCAGGGAAGAATAAATATCCCATCAACATTAATTACCTATGCCAATCTAAATAAAGAATGTGCAGTAGTAGGCGTGAATGATCGTCTTGAAATTTGGAATTTAGATTCTTGGAATAAGTTTTTATCATCAAATCAAGATGATTTATCTAATATAGCTGAAAACTTATTTTCAACTGATATCATTTAAAATAGGGGGCTATTTATGCATGTTAGTGTTTTATTAAACGAATCTATCGAAAGCTTAAATATCAAAGAAGATGGAATTTATGTTGACTGTACTCTTGGATATGCTGGACATTCTAGTGAAATTTTAAAAAGAATAAAAAAAGGGCATCTATTCGCCTTTGACCAAGATAGCGAAGCTATCAAATCATCTGATAAAAAATTATCACAAATAGGTAGTAATTACACCATTATTAAAAGTAATTTTGTCTATCTAAAAGAAAAATTAATGGAACTAGGTATAAATGAAGTTGATGGCATATTATTTGACTTAGGCGTATCTAGTCCACAACTTGATGATGATTATCGTGGTTTTAGTTACCATCACGATGCTAAACTTGATATGCGTATGGATTTAGAAAGCGATTTTTCAGCCTGGGATGTTATTAATACCTATAGTGAAGAAGAATTAGCTAGGATAATATTTAAATATGGTGAAGAAAAATATGCTAAAAGTATTGCTAGAAATATTGTAAAAGAAAGACAAAAAAAGCCAATAAACACAACCTTTGAATTAGTAGAAATCATAAAAAATTCTATGCCAGAAAAAGCTAAACGTGATAAGCATCCAGCTAGAAAAACATTTCAAGCTATTAGAATTGAAGTAAACCATGAACTTGATATATTAGAATCAAGTATAAGAGATGCTAGTAGTATGTTAAAAGTAGACGGCATATTATCAGTAATAACATTTCATTCACTAGAAGATAGAATTGTTAAAAATGTGTTTAAAGACTTAACAGAAATAGAGCCATTAGTAAAAGGTTTACCAGATATACCAGATAAATATTTACCAGATTTTAAACTAGTTACTAATAAAGCAATTGTACCAAAGGAAGAAGAATTAATAAATAATAATAGAAGTCGTTCATCAAAACTTAGAGTATTAAAAAGAATAAAGTAGGGATAAATATGAGAAAAGTTAAAAAAAGATTAAAGATGTCTAAATTTGAAAAGTTATTATATATATTTACTTTTGTATTGATAGTAGCTACACCTTTTGTATTAGTATTTTCTCAAGCTACACTATCAGAAATTAATTTTGAGGTAGAAAAAAATAAAAAACAAATTGCTACTCAAGAAAAGAAGAATGAAAGTCTAACTATGAAAATAAATGAACTTGCATCTTTAGAAAAAATACAGGAAGTTGCCAAAGAACAAGGATTAAGTTATAATAATAATAACATTAGAATTATTACTGAAGATAATGCTAGTGAATAATATTGAAATAGGTGACAATGATGAAAAAAAAGAAGATAACAATTAATCGTAATACCAAAATTGCCAATGTTACATTAATTTTTACTCTTCTTTTATTTTTGGGCTTAATTGCTAGACTAGGAATTCTTTCACTATCTACTAAAGTAGATGGTATTAATTTATCTGTTTTTGCAAGTCAAAGAACAACTAAACGTGAAACAATACTAGCTAAGCGTGGAACTATTTATGATGTCAATGGTGAAGTTTTAGCCCAAAATGTTTATTCGTATACATTAATTGCTTATTTATCACCATCACGAGGTGAGGGTAACTATGTTAAAGATAAAGAAGAAACAGCTACCAAATTAGCATCAGTTATTCAAATGGATTATGAAAAAATCCTAGCTCTTTTAAATAAAGATGTCTATCAAACAGAATTTGGTGTAGCAGGTAAAGGATTAACTGAATTAACAAAAGATAAGATCGTATCACTTAATTTAGCTGGTATTGATTTTACTGAAACACAAAAAAGATATTATCCTAAAGGCAAGTTTTTATCATATACCCTAGGTTATGCTAAAAATAATGCAGATGGTAAAATAACTGGTGAGATGGGTATTGAATCATTATTTAATGATTTATTAACTGGTACTGATGGCTTTAAAGAATATCAAAAAGATTTAAAAGGTTATAAAATAGCTAATACTAATGAAGAAGTACAAGAAGCCAAAAATGGTGATAATATATATTTAACTATTGATTCTAATGTTCAATTTTTTATTGAACAAGCAATAGAAGAAGCAAATAATAAATACAACTACGATGAACTAAATATAGTAGTTGCAGAAGCTAAAACAGGTAAGATTCTAGGAATTGGCTCATCAACTGCATTTGATCCTAATATAAAAGATATTAGTAGTTATTTGGATCCCAATATATCAGTTAGTTTTGAACCAGGTAGTACCATGAAAATATTTACCTATATGGCTGCTTTAGAAACAGGAAACTACGATGGTAATACTACCTTTCAATCAGGAACTTATAAAACAACAGACGGAACTGTTATCGGTGATTCAGTTCGTAGTGGTTGGGGAACAATTACCTTTGATAGAGGTTTTGCATTATCAAGTAATGTTGGTGTAGTAAATATTATTAATAAATACCTAAGTAGAGACGAATTACTAAATTACTATAAAAAACTAGGTTTTGGTTCAAAAACAGGAATTGAACTTAGTAAAGAAACAGCCGGAAAGCTTAACTTTAAGTATGAAACTGAGGTTTATAATGCAGGTTTCGGCCAAGGTATTATGGTAACTTCTATTCAAAACATTAAAGCTTTAACCTCAATTGCTAATGATGGTATTTTACTAGAACCATATATTGTAGATAAAGTAGTTGATAGCAGTGGTAATGTAATTAAGCAAAATACTAAAACAGAATTAGGACGTGTTGCTAGTAAAGAAACAACAGATAAAATAAAAGATTTAATGGAAACAGTAGTTACTGATGGTACTGGTAGTAATTATAATATGCCCGGTTATAATTTAATAGCAAAAACCGGTACTGCTCAAATCGCTAGTACTAATGGTACAGGTTATTTAACCGGTCAATACGATTATATTCGTGGTTTTGCTGGTATGTTTCCAAAAGATGATCCACAAATTATAATTTATGCAAATGTTAAAAGGCCAAAACCTAATACTGCTAATAGTTTATCTTATGTTGTTAAAAGTGTAGTAGAAAATGTAAGTAAGTACTATAATATTTATAATGAACAAGATGAAAATATTAAAAAAATATCATACACATTAGGTAATTATATTAATAGTGATGTATCAAAAGTAGAAAAAGAATTAAGTGATAAAAATATTTCCGTTTTAAAAATTGGTGATGGAAATATAGTAACTAATCAATATCCACAAACAAATACATCAGTAACAGCTGGTACTAAAGTATTTTTAGTTACTAATAAAGATAACATCGTAATACCTGATTTTAAAAACTGGAGCAAAAAAGATGTTATTACTTATCTTGATTTAGCTAAAATTCCATATAATATAGAAGGAATAGGCTATTTAACTAGTCAAAGTATAAAAAATACTCTATATCAAGATGGCATGGTTGTTGACTTAAAGTTTGAAGAAAAATATAAAGAATAACTTAATAATAAGATTAATAATTATTTAATATAGAAATGGGTGATGTTATGTATAATATTTGTTTATATTTTTTAATGTTTTACTGTTATTCAATATTAGGCTGGTTAGTTGAATGTACTGCTTGCTCAATTGACAGTAAAAAACTTGTTTATAATCGTGGCTTTTTAATAGGACCATATTGTCCTATTTATGGATATGGTGCTATGTACATGTACTTTTTTCTAACAAGATACCGCAATGATTTAATTACTTTATTCGTTATGGCTGTTGTTGGAACTTCAATATTAGAATATCTAACAAGTTTTGTAATGGAAAAAATATTTAAAGCTAGATGGTGGGATTACTCTAATAGAAGATTTAATTTAGAGGGTAGAATTTGCCTTAAAAACTCTATCTTATTTGGTGTATTAGGTATAGTCTTCATTTACTTAATAAATCCTGCTTTCATGTACATAGTAGACAAAATTCCAAATACAGTCTTAATGACTATTAGTATAGTCTTATTTGTTACTTTTTTAGTTGATAACATTGTAACTTTTTCTATTATGAATAGTTTAAAAAATAATTTAAAAAATATTAGAAAAGATTCAACAACAGATATAGATAACCAAGTAAGAGAAATTTTATCTAAACATACTTTCTATTTAAAGAATTTATTTAAGGCCTTTCCAAAGGTTAGCTTTTCTTTACCTACTGGTGAACAAATAACAGCATCTATCCGTTCGGCATTAGATAATATTGATATTCTAAGAAAAGAAAGAAGAAAAAAGGTAAAAGCATTAAAAAAAGAACTAAAAAATAAAAAAATAAAATAATGTATCTTTTAAAGCAATACTAAATAGTGTTGCTTTTTAGCTTCTTTTATAGTACAATAAGCCTGTTTTAAGGGGGATATTAGATATTATGGATTTTTTACAAGTATTATATTATTTACTATTATCGCTATTATTATTTTTTATTTTAAATTATTTTAAAAAGTTTGAAAATAAAGTACCAAGTGTTATGATTATAATTCCTGTAATTTATATTTTCTTAGTATCAGAATTACCAGGAATTTCGAAAGACTTTATTTATTTTGTTATTGTATTTGAGTTTTTATTAAGAATTTATTATGAAAAAGTAATACTAGCTAAAGATGAAAGAATAGATATTAATTACTATATTCAAAATTATGGTATCAGCTTTATCATATCATATATTTTAACAGAGTGCTTTATAAGAAAAGTGGATACAGTTTTTCTAAGTTTAGAAGATACTAAATTTGGGATATGGTTTTTAATAGTATTATTTTTATATAAGGTATTTAATGGTGAAATTACTATAAAACTAGAAACTAATAAAAATATAAGTACTAAATTAAAAGAAGAAACGATTGTAGTTAGATATGCTAAATTTAAAAATCAGTATAGCAGTCTAGTTAAAAATAAAGATAAAGATTTTTCTCTTTTAATATATGCTATTATGATTTATGAAAGCAGTAATCGTTCTAAATTTTTACGTGGTGTTGATAAAATAATTTATCGTTTTACCGGTAAAGTAAGCAAAATGGGAATTATGCAGGTTGAATCAAATAAAGAGTTAACAGATGAAGAAAGTATCAAACAAGTTATTAAAGAGATAAATAAATTAGAAAAAGATAATAAATCAAACAAGAAATTATCTTATCATGATATTCTAAATATGTACTACTTAGATCAAAATAAAGTAGATAATATTTTGGAAGTTTATAATGTATTAAAAGATTTTGAGAAAAAATAGAAGATAATATCTTTTATTTTTTTTGTATAAATTTTTAGTAACTAACTCATTATATACTTGAGGAGATGAAAATATGAATATGCCACCACGTATTATTTCAACAAAAGATTTAGCATACTTATCTGATTTATTTGAATTAAACTATACAGCGTTTAAGCAAATTGAAAGTTTTATTAATGAGGTAAAGGATGAAAAGATAAAGGAATTATTAGAAAGAATTAGAAATATGCATGAAGATCATATGAATTTTATTATTTCAATCTTGAAAAAAGAAGATCAAGATGATGATGATGATGATGAATGTGATGGATGCGATGAGTGTGAATGCGATGAATGTGATTGCGAAGATGAGGAGGATATAGATGAAGAATAATGAGATAAAAAATACTAAAGTTGAAGTTGAACAAGGAAGAAAAATGAACGATAGAGATTATTTAGCTTCGATTTTAGAACTTGAAAAAAATCTTTCAAATAACTATTCTATCGCATTAAACGAAGCTAGTAATGATTATCTTTATGAAGACTACTTTTCCATTTTAGAAGATGCCAAAGATGCTTCTAGAGAACTATATAATTTAATGTTTGAATATGGATGGTATATTTTAGAGGAAGTAGAAGAACAAAAACTAGATAAAAAAATTGACTGTCTTACTAGTAAAATGAGAGAGTTACATTAATAAAAATAGCCACAAAAAGGAAAACTTAATTGTTTTTCTTTTTTTATTTATATTATTTATTTTTAATATGTTATAATGAAAAAAAGGAGATCGTATGAAAAAAATATTATTATCTATTATGTTATTAGCCATATTTCCAATATTTGTTGCGTGTAGTAAAAGTGAAAAGAAATACTTTAACTGTACCTTGCAAGAATCAATTGTTGATGGTGTTAAAACAACCACTAATTATAAAGTGATTTATGACGGTGATTTTGTAAAAGAAATAGAAACAACAGAAACGATTGAATCAAATGATAAGGAATATTTAGAGACAATTAAAGAAGCTAATTTAAGTACCTATTCATTATATAAAAGTATAGATTATTACGATTATAATGTCGTCTTAAAAAATAATAAATTAATAACAACGACTAAAATTGATTATCAAAATATAGATTATGATGAATTACTAGTGGTTAACCAGACAACTGCTAATTTAATAGAAAATGATAATCTAAGAGTAAGTGACATTAAAAAATCATATAGTCAAATGGGAATAGTTTGCAAATAATTATTATAAGGAGAAGTTATGTTAAAAGTCGAAAAAATAAAAAAATACTATGGAACAAATTTAGCAGTTGATAATTTAACGTTTACAGTAGATGATGGTGAAATCTTTGGCTTGTTAGGATCAAATGGTGCTGGTAAAACAACTACTTTTCGTATCATTATGGGCCTACTAGATAGTAATAGTGGTAGTGTTACTCTAGATGGTAAAAAAATAGATTATAGTGTGACTGATAAAATTGGTTTTGTAACAGAGGAGAGAAGTTTATTAACTAAAATGACTGTTAAAGAACAAATCTTATATTACGGGAGATTAAAGGGTTTATCAGAAAATAAAATTCTAGAAAGACTAGACAAATGGCTAGAAAAATTTAAAATAACAGATTACAAAAATAGAAAAATAAAAGAGCTATCAAAGGGTAATCAACAGAAAGTTCAATTTATATCTGCTGTAATTAATGAACCTAAATTATTAATTTTAGATGAACCATTTACCGGTTTAGATCCAATAAATGTTAGCATGTTAAAAGACGCTATATATGAGTTAAAGGAAAAAGGGTGCTCAATTATTTTTTCATCACATCAAATGGAACATATTGAACAGTTTTGTGAGAAATTGGTTATCCTTGTAAAAGGGAAAACGGTTTTAGAAGGCTATCTAAAAGATATCAAAAAAGATTATCAAAAGAAAAATATATTAATACGTGGCGATATTAATAAAGAAGAGCTACTTAAAGTTGATGGCGTCTTAGAAATAAATAATATTAAAGATGAATATGAAATAAAAATCGAAAATGAAAAAGTAGTGGAACGTGTTTTTAAAAAGATATCACACTGTAATATAACTAAGTTTGTAGTTGAAGAAGCAAGTTTAAATGAAATATTTATTGCGAAAGTAGGTGCCAGCTATGATGAATAAGTTTTGGTTCTTAACCAAATCGAGTTTTTTAAAAAAATTAAAAAGTAAATGGTTTTTAATCGTTAATATTTTATTATTAGTTGTCATTATAGGAATTGTAAATATTGATAGTATTATTAAAGCTTTCGGTGGTGATTTTAACGATACTAATGAAATAGTTGTCTTAGATAAAACCGATATATCTTATGATATCTTTGAAAAAAATTTAATGAGTTATAATGAAACACTAGATATGGAATATACTTTTGATATTAGTAAATCTATAAAATCAGAAGATGAGATTAAGGAAGAAATAAAAAATACAGATAAAGTTTTAATTATTCTTGAAAACAGTGATACTTCTTATCTTAAGGCCAGTATTATTAGTGACTCTTATATAGATACTATGTATTATCAACTTTTATATCAAGCTTTATCTACTACTAAAACAGAGATTGCTTTTAATTTAACTGATATTAAAGAGGAGGAATTACTAAAATTAACTAGTAATATTCCCGTAGAACGTATTTTATTAAGTGATGATAAAAATACCGAAGAAGAAAACATGGAAATGATTATGGGAACAGTTTTTCCAACCGTAATTTTACCTTTCTTTATATTAGTAATTTTCCTAGTTCAAATGATAGGCGCTGAAATTAATGAAGAAAAACAAACTCGTAGTATGGAAGTAATCATTTCTAATGTTAGTCCCAAAGCACATTTCTTTTCAAAAGTAGTAGCTAGTAATGCTTTTGTTTTACTACAAGGCTTTTTACTAATTTTATATGCTATTATTGCTTTAGTAATTAGAAATTATACCGGTGTAGGTAGTGCTAGTAGCATTACTTCACAGATTAGTAATGTATGGGATAGTTTGATAGCAAGTGGCTTTGTAGATAGATTAACTTATATTATTCCACTAACATTAATATTAATGATTTTATCATTTTTAACTTATTCTTTGGTAGCAGGAATTTTGGCATCTATGACAGTTAGTATGGAAGATTATCAACAAATTCAAGCACCAATTATGATGATTTGTTTAGCAGGCTATTATTTAGCTATTATGGCAGGCATGTTTCAAGGAAGCGTATTAATTAAAGTTTTATCTTATGTGCCATTCTTGTCTTGCTTATTATCACCAGCTTTATTAGTAATAGGGCAAATTGGTATAGTAGATGTAATAATTTCTATTATCATCTTATGTATCTTTAATTATATTTTAATTAAATATGGGTTAAAGATTTATAAAATAGGCATTTTAAATTACTCTACTGATAAGATGTGGAGCAAATTATTTAGAGCTATTAAGCAAAAAGATATTTAGTACTATTTTTAGTAAAATAATATATATTAGGAACAGGGGGAAAAATTATGACTAATCGTCAACTACTTATGTATTTTAAACAACATATTAATTATTTTGATGGTATTAGAGAAAGTGATTTTGACGTTTTAATTAAACTTGATAATGATTTATTTCCGTTTTGTATTGAAGAAAACTATATAATAACGCCTTTATTAAAACAAATTAGTGAATATTCTTTAATACTAGATGCCTTTCCAGGAGAATTAATAGAATATACGAAAGAAGAATCATTCAAAGATATTTTAGAGTTCATAGCTAATTGTAGGTACTATATTAGTAGATTAATTAGTATTGGTTATCTACATCCAAGTGTTATTTTAAATACCTACATAAATAACATTTGCGTTCTATTTGAAGACATGCATCAAACAGCACATAAAATATCAGTAAGCACAATAGTAACTAGTGAAAAAAGTAACATGAATATTGGTGATTTAATTGCTTATTTTGATGAACTTAGTAATACTGTATATAATAATATTTTTGATAATTTCGATGAATCTCTAAATGAGTTTACTAATGATACTATGATTAACCAAAAGGATTTACTATTATTACTTAAAAGCTATTCCGCTCATGTATTTAAAGGCCTTGCTTTATTTAATGGTGTTAATAAATATACAGCAGAAAGTAAAAATATTGTATTTACTAATTCAGAAAATGAAACATTATATTTATTTAATGTAATTTCCTTAGCTAGTAGTCTAAAAGAGGAAATTCAAGATCCCATATCAGTAGCATTAATAAATGAATTGTTAGATGAATATAAACTATATAGTTCATTTAGATATCAATATTTAAGAATGCATCATAATGAACAAGTTTATCTACAAAAATATAAAAAGTACCAATCATAAATAAATATAAGATATTTAAAAATATTTTTTGTATAATACTAATAAGGAGGATATATGTTAGAACTAAAAAAAATAAATAAAAGTTATAAAACTGGCAATTTTACTCAACATGCATTAAAAGATGTATCAATAAGTTTTAGAAATAGTGAATTTGTCGCAATACTAGGAGCAAGTGGAAGCGGTAAAACGACTTTACTTAACATTATTGGTGGCTTAGATAAGTATGATAGTGGTGATTTAATAATCAATAATAAATCAACTAAGAAGTTTAAAAATATAGATTGGGATCGCTACCGTAATAACTGTATTGGCTTTATATTCCAAAATTATAACTTGATTCCTCATATTTCCATTTTAGATAATGTAGAAATGGGTATGACTTTAAGTGGTGTAAATAGTAAAACTAGAACAAAGAAGGCTAAAGATGCCCTAAAGCAAGTTGGATTATTGGAACATATTCATAAAAAACCTAACCAACTATCTGGTGGACAGATGCAAAGAGTTGCAATAGCTAGGGCTTTAGTAAATGACCCAGATATTATCTTGGCAGATGAACCCACTGGGGCACTTGATACTAAGACAAGTGTTCAAATAATGGAATTAATCAAAGAAATTGCTAAAGATAAGCTAGTAATAATGGTAACTCATAATCCAGAATTAGCCCATGAATATGCAACCAGAATAATAGAATTTAAAGATGGTAAAAAAATAAGTGATTCTAATCCTGTTACTAAAGAGGAAAATGATACATCAACTCTAAAAATAAGAAAAACAGCTATGAGTTTTGCAACAGCTTTAAAATTATCTTTCAATAATATCAAAACTAAAAAGGGAAGAACACTATTAACTGCTTTTGCATCTAGTATTGGAATTATTGGTATAGGATTAATTCTTTCCCTTTCAAATGGATTCAAAATAGAAGTAGATAAGTTTGAAAAAAACTCTTTATCACAGGCACCAATTATTATAAGTACACAAGCTATGAGTTCTAATAGTGAAGATACTTATGACCTAACTTCTGATAAAAAGATTGAAAAATATACTGATAAACAAGAAGTATATGTTCAAAAAGATATCATTAAATCAATGTACCATACTAATAAAATAACAGATGAATATATAAAATTTTTAGAAAAAATCGATACTAAATATCTAGCCGGAACTGCTTATAGTAGTGGCACTAACTTAATAATTGTTAATAAGGATTATAATAATAACTATAATTTAGTTTCAACTCTAAATTCAAATATTCAAGAGTGGAGTTTATTACCTACTAATCCTAATAATGATTCTAGTGGTGTAGTTGATAATTTGTATGATGTAATAGCTGGAGAAATTAATAACGATGAGCCTGGGTTAATATTACAGGTTGATAGTAAAAATCAAATATATGAATCAGTTTTAGAAGTACTTGGTATAGAAAATAAAGAAAATGTTAGTTTTGAAGAAATAATGAATAAGGAATTAAAAGTAGTATTAAATAACGACTACTATCTTAAATCAGGTGATATATTCTATCCTAATCAAAATCTAGAATCTCTATATAATAATAAAAACAGTATTACAATTAAAGTTCAAGCAATAATTCGTGGTAAAAAAGATCAAGAAATGTTAACTAGTGGTAGTGGTTTTGCATATACTAACGCTCTAACTCAAAAAGTAATCGAAATTAACAAAAATTCTGATATAGTAAAAAAACAGCAAAAAGTAGATTATAATGTTTTATCTAATTTACCATTTGATGATACAACTACCAAAGAATATATATTAGGTTATCTAGGTAGTGATGTTGTTCCAGTAGCTATCTATTTATATCCACAAGATTTTAATTCTAAAAAAGAAATAACTAAATATTTGGATAGTTATAATACTGATAAGAAAAGTGAAGATAAAATTGAATATACAGATATGGCCTCAATGATATCAAGTTTATCTGGTGGTATAATGGATGCAATTACCGTTGTACTTGTTGCTTTTTCATCAATATCACTAGTAGTATCAAGCATTATGATAGCAATTATTACTTATATTTCAGTTTTAGAAAGAATAAAAGAAATAGGAATATTAAGAGCACTCGGTGCTAGACGTAAGGACATCAAACGTGTATTTAACGCTGAAACCTTTTTAATAGGACTAACCAGTGGACTACTTGGTATTATTATTGCCTACCTATTAACTATTCCAACTAATAAAATTATTGAAAATTTATCAGGCTTAGCTGGTGTTGCTAAATTAAATATTAGTCATGCCATAATATTAATTATAATTAACATTATTTTAACAATGATAGGTGGAGCAATACCGTCTCGTATAGCAAGTAAGAAAAATCCAGTAGAAGCATTAAGAACAGAATAATAAGGTTATTAAGTATTTAATATATAGACTTTAATATTTTAATTTGATATAATCTTGTTGTAAAAAAGGCCTTAAGTTATATAATTAGAGACTATTAAGATTATCTTATAGTCTTTTATTTTACACCACTTTAGCATTTTTAATAGTTTATTAAAATTGTTAAACCGAATTAGGTGAATTAACTCTTTTTTTGTCTATTAAAGCTTATTTTGGTATCTTATAGTGTTTAAGTATATAACTTAGATACCAAAAGGAGATAGCTTATGAAAAAAATAAATATTTTTAGCACCTAGTAATAGCTATAACTGATAATTTTATGAAAAATTGGAACTCTTTATCAAGTGAATCTTTATAATAAACGTTTTTTAATTTAAAATCGGATACATCATAAACTTTATCAGTTATAATAAAAATCAAATTAATACATTGAAAGAGGGTAATGATATGCAAAGTAATCAATATAATGATGAGTCTAAGAAACAAGTTAATAAAAATAGAAATAATTTATGTGCTTATTTTTCAGAGTACTCTAGGGATGAGATACAAAGAGTTATTGAAACACTATCTGAAAGTGAACTTGATATATTACATAAAAAATATGGTCCTGATATATTAAATTCAACTCAAAATGGTAGATTAACTAGTAAAGAATATGGTAAGTTTAATTATATTATTTTAAAAATAAAAAAAGCTTTACTAAGTAATAGGGGAAAAAATAATTTAGACGAGGTAAAAGGTAGTCTACCTAATATAGAAGAAATGTCTGATAATAATTCTATATCAGAAGAAAATAGGGTTGATAGCAAAGAATTAGAATCAAACAATAATACTATTTCTGAAGAAGAGTATATAAAAATATTAGAAATATTTAATAATCGAGAGTTTATAGAGATGACAAAATCTAAGCCAATGCTTGATTGCGTTATTTTATCACTTAAATTTGGTTATATCGATGGCAAATATTTTTCTACTAGTGCCATAGCTAATTTCTTAGGTATGAATGAAAAAGAGGTTAGTGGAATTATCAAAAACGGTCTTATTTCTTATAAAGAAAAGATAAATGAAATTATTCATGGATTAGTTGAAGGTGAAACTAAAGCATCAACCGAAAGACAATCAAATCCAGTTAAAGTAAAAAATGATAGAACTAATTAACAGCGAAAAAGAAGAAATATTATCAGAAAAACTAAAACAAGAGCTTATTGTTAATTGTTTAGTTAAATATAAAGATTATGGTAAATACTTAACTGAGAATTTTTTCAAAAGCAAACTAGAAGAATTTATAAAAATATACAATGCAGAATGTGGAATATCACCAGAAGTATATTTCCAAATATTTGTTAATAAAAAGGCACTAGCACAGTTATCTGAATATATAAGAAATAATGACATTGATTTGGAAATCGAACTAATTAGTAAATATACTAATTTGACTAGATATATATTAACAAAAATGAATATTGAATTGCCAATAGATACTGAGAAAGTACTAATGAAATCATTGGAAACGTATAATGGAAATAAACCTTTTCCATTATACATTTTAGATAATGTTAAGAAATCTATAAGTAATCATATCACAAAGAAAGTAAATAAAAGTGATTGCTCTGATTTTAATAAACAAGAAAATCATGCCCCGTCTTGTGAAAATCATAATATAGAAATTAATTTAGATACAGAAAAAAATAATAAAGAAAGAGGTGCTAAAATGTCTACTAAAAATAATTCAAGGAATGATTACGGTACTAGAATTTATTTTTTAGAGTACTTTCCCTATAATTCTTACGATGAAGTAATAGATGTAATTAGTCATTTACCAGATATTTACCAAAAACTACTCCGTAAAGCATATGGTGATGACTATAAACAGCCACTTGCAGATAGTATAGATCATCGTGATCAAATGTTTATAAGAACTAGTATTGTATTGAAAGTAGGAGAACTTTTGAAACGTATGTCAGAAGACAAAAGAAAGTATCAAAGAAAATCATCAGATAACATCAGTACTAAAAAAGGCACTAATAATATCAATGAAATAACGTCAAAATCAATAGATGAGAAAAAAGAGGATACAATAAACGCTAACGACATCCAAGATGATTCCCCAAATAATGTTGATAATGAATTTGTAGAACAGCCAGTAGCAGAAACTATCGTTAATGAATCAATTATAAATCAAGATACTAACATTTTAGAATCTAATCAGCAAGAACCTAAACTAGTAGATGAGAAAAAGAAAGATACAATAAACGCTAACGACAACCAAGATGATTCCCCAAATAATGTAGATAATGAATTTGTAGAACAGCCAGTAACAGAAACTATTGTTAATGAATCAATTATAAATCAAGATACTAACATTTTGGAATCTAATCAGCAAGAATCTAAACTAGTAGATGAGAAAAATGAAGATACAACAAACACTAACGATAGTCAAGATGATTTCCAAAACAACGTTGATAATGAATTTATAGAAAAACCAGTAACAAAATCTACTGATAACACTCCCACCACTGATAATAACTTCATCATAACTCAAGATGCTAGTACTATAATAAATCAGCAAGAAGAACAAGCATCAACTGATATTTCTGATAAAAAAATAAATGAAGAAATTATACAAATTTTTAATAACCCAATATTTATTGAAATAGCTAGAAAAAAATCAATAAAAGAACTTTTAATTGTTGCTTTAAGACTCGGTTATATTAATAATAGATGTTTTATGCAAGAAGATATAGCTACCTTTTTAGGAATGAACGTAGCGGAAGTAAATGCTATTTTTAAATCTGTTTTAACAGAGTACAAAACTAAACTAAATAATGTAGTAGATCAAGTAATCGAATTAGAAACAGTACCAAGTGTATCAAATAAAAAATATATCAAATTACCAAAATCAAATTTACAAGATAAATAACTAGTATATTATTAGAAATTATGCTATATTATAAAAAGAGTGAATAATGAGGTGATTAGATGTTTAAGAAAAAAAATAACGACTCTATTGACTACGGTAAATTAAATGAGGGGATAAGAATAGGTGTCAATATATTAAAAATATTCTTTATTCTTTCAATAGTTGTTTTAATTTTTATTTGTAGTAGGTTATTTAGTGATTGGAAAATACTTCCTTTCATTGGAAAAATATTAACC
>CAKOXL010000007.1 GCA_934130105.1 uncultured Bacilli bacterium
TCAATCATAATAAAAAGAAGTGTAATAATCAATCACATTTCTGTAATTAATTATTACACTTTTATAGTACCAAAAAGAAAATCAAATTTATTATAAAATTCAACTTTCTTTATTATTTGCCCCAAAACTCTTTACACTAACAACGATTTAGTGCTAATTTTAACTGATTTTTGCACAAAAAGAAAAGAATAAAAAAGTTTTTTTATTCTTTAGCATTTCCTCTTCTTAGTAACTCATTAAGTGCATCTTCAAAGGTATCTACCCCTATAATATCAATATCATAGTGATACTTTTCCTTTAACTTAACACATTCCGAATAATTTTCACCATTAGGTACCAAGAATATATCGCTTTTAGCATCAACTGCTCCCTTAAGCTTATATTTTACGCCACCAATACTACCAACATTTCCATCTTTATCAATAGTACCAGTTCCAGAAATTTTAAGCCCCCCTGTCAAATCATAATCAACTAATCTATCATATATAGCTAAACTAAGCATTAAGCCACCACTAGGGCCAGACTCACTATTTGAAAAGTTAAATGAAATATTAGGATTAGTTTCATAGTCATCTATTGATAATGCCATTATACCTATTATCTTTCTATTTTCAAGTTCACTAACTGTTGCATACCTTACATATTTTTTATCTTGATTTAAAACATCAATAGAAACTATACTTCCTACCTCTTTTTCCAAAATATAAGTACTAATATCCTCTAAAGTATTGATATCAACACCATCAATACTCAAAAGATCATCACCTATTTCTAAATCAGTATTAGAACTATCATCAACATATACAACATATAGATGTTGCTTTTCTACATTATATGAAGAATTGGCATAAGAATAAGCAGTCGATATAGCATTTTGATTAGCCTGTTCTAAATATATTTTATCACGAAGTAATATGTCAGAACTACTTTCTTTACTACTAGCTGCAACATCACTTTTTGCTACTAAATCCCAACTAGGTAATATATAAGAAAGTAAATAAGTTGGAATTGTAGCATTAATTTCAGATACATAGCACATATTAAAGCTTCCATTTGACGTTGTATTACTTTCCATAACTATTTTATCATTAACATTAATAATACCCCCACCTGTATAAATGTAATATGGCAGTGGATACATAACAGAAGCAATTATAACTATATAAAATAATATATACAAATAATTTTTTTTAATATATTCTACTACTTTTTCATATAATCTATTAATCATTAAATCATTCCTTTTAATAAAATTATAACACGAAAGAAAGAGTTTTATGAATAAAAAAATAACTAGCTTTATCATGATTATTATGCTAATTACAACAATATTATTTATAATATTATGTTCTAAAGAAGTAATAGAAAGTGTTGCTTTTTCAATATCTATATGGAAAGATAACTTATTTCCGACTCTATTTCCATTCTTTGTTATCTCTAACCTATTAATGAGTTATGGCTTTGTAGAAATAATAGGAAAACTATTATCTAATCCCATGCAAAAATATTTCAAACTGCCAGGTGAATGTGGCTTTGTTTTAGCAACTAGCCTTTTTTCTGGCTTCCCTAGTGGCGCCAAATATACCAAAGACTTAGTTAAAAGAAAAATTATATCAAATACTGATGGTAGTAGATTATTAACATTTACTCACTACTCAAACCCATTATTCATATTAGGCATGATAGGAAGTATCTTACTACATAATAAAGGCATTGCTTTATTAATATTAATATCACATATTACTAGTGGTATTTTAGTTGGTATCATATTTTCTAGAAAATATAAAAATAAAGAGCAAAAAACAAAATCATCTTTAAAAAGTATCTTTAATAACTATACATCGCCAACCAAAAGTTTTGGTGAATTATTAACTAGTAGTATTTTTGATAGCTTAAATACAATGTTTTTATTGCTTGGCATTGTTACAATCTTTCTAATCATAACGACTATAATTAATGAAATATTTAAATTTCCACCATTTCTACATGCCGTAGTATCAGGAATATTGGAAATGACTCAAGGAATTAAATTAGTTAGTAGTCTAAACTGCACCATACTAGTCAAAACCGTATTAATGACTGGCATTATCTCATTTGGTGGTATTAGTGTTCATATGCAAGTATTAGGCATCATAAGTGATGAAAAAATAAAATACAAGCCATTTTTAATAGCAAGAATTATGCACTCTTTGCTATCAATGATGCTTGTATCAATATTATATTTAGTACTTATAAACTAATATCTTCACTAGTTGCCACTATATGTATCCCAAAATCTTTATCAAAATCAACATGAGAAATTGAAACATCAATATTATAAAAATTAACCATCGTACCATCTTCCAAAACAATAGAATCGCTACTTAATATATTTTCATCATTTAAAACAACCGTTTGAAAATCTAAAATATCTCTTCCAGATGGTATATTATCTGGTAAACTATCATGTATTTTATACTTTTCACCATCATAATATAAAAATTTATTTATAATTGTATTTTTATCACTAACATCTATTTTACTAGTGCCAAAAGCTTTTTCAGTATTATCTTTAAATACAATATTAATGCAACTATTTAAACCCTCTATACTTTGACATTCACCACCATCATTAATCTCTTTAATACCTAGTGTTATAATATCCTTTTGTATATCTCTAGTTAAAGTATTTTTAAGTGTATCAAGTTCCAGTAAAGTATAACTATCGCTTATCTTACCTCGATAATTCATAATAATAGTAAACATGCCAACAACAATAACCATAATAAGTGCAAATGTTAAAACTATTTCAATAATTGTCATACCTTTATTATTTAATTTCATACTATCACCTAGCCCTTTAATTTATCCTTTGAAACAATAACAACAGGTCTAACCCCTAAAGAATTATTGCTTATCATAGCCGGCTCCAATCTATCTTTTCTTACACTCCATGCCATTTCATTATTATTTAAAACCGTACTCGCTAACCAATAACCATTTGTATCATTTAATCCACTAGCTATAAATTTAGCAGTATCTGAGTCAAAATATTTAGCAAAAAGATTACCTGTATCAAAACAAATATCATCATTTTTGCAGTACAATGCTTCATAAAAATCACTTGGTTCAGGTAATCTTGCCTGGTAACCGTTATATTGTATTGTATAATTATTTGAAACTGTATAATTATCAGCTGCTGTTAACGTTTTGGTGTTAACCCAATTATTAGTACTGTTTTTTAAAATATTTAAAATAGTATCAGGAAGTCCTGTTGTACCAGTTGAGTTAAAAGCTGAATTAGATGGTAAATTATCAGCTAATATTAAAGTAACAGTATCCTCTTCTGATGAACTATTTTTTAAAACATAAAACTTTCTATCACCATCACCAGGATTAAAAATAATTTCTTCGCCCATATTATACTTATCATATTTACCAGAATAAATTCCGATATTAACATATCTTAAAGAAGTGGAATTATCACTGTTAGTAACATTTCTAACGATAAATAAACGATACTTACCAACTAATTTATCATTACTACTATCATCATAAAACTTTTCAGTATCACTTACAGTCTTTAAATAATCTCTAAAATTATTTAAATTACCGGTATCAAAATATTCATTACTATTTACTTCTTGCCTAAATTCACTAATATTATATTTTGTTATAAAAATATAATCATCATCCGAAATGGATAGTGTATTTTTAAGTTTTAGACAATAATTACTATTTTTATAAATATTACTATCTTGGCAATTATTAATATTTAAATAGGTATTACTAGAAAGATATGAATCAATGTAATCTAAATTGCCATATCTTAAAAGAGATTGTTTATACAAATTACTAACATAAATACTATCAATATCATCATATGAATTCATTTTTTGATATTCTCCCAAAAGTGGAACCATATTTTGATATACAACTAAAAATAATGTCATAACAAATGCAGTAACAATCAATGTTTCGACTAAAGTAAACCCCTTTTTATTTAACATTTTCATCTTTTTTCACTATCCTTTATTGATTATCATCTGAAATTATTATATAATAAACTAGAATAAAATACCATAAAAAAGAGTAAAGTTGAGGGAAAAAATATGATAAATTACGATGTTGAAAATATGCCAATTGTTGATTTAGTTAATCAAATTATTATAACTGGAGTTAGAAACCGTGCTTCTGATATTCACTTTGATCCATTAGAAGATGGTTTAAAAATAAGAATGCGTATAGATGGCAACTTAAAAGATCATGCCATTATTCCTAAATCTTATGAAAGAAATTTAATTACCAGAATTAAGCTGATTTCTGGTATGAATATAACTGAAAATAGACTTCCTCAAGATGGTGCCATAAAGGGTAAAATTGAAGGCATTGATCTAGATATGCGTGTTTCTGTACTTCCTACTAATGAAGGCGAAAAAGCAGTTATTCGTATTTTAGATTACAGTATGAGTCTAGAAGGAATTAAAAGTTTGGATTTTTCTCCTGAAAACTATGAAAAAATCAAAAAAATGTTAACTGTACCAAATGGTATTATTTTAGTAACAGGTGCAACTGGTTCTGGAAAAAGTACTACTACCTACTCTATGCTACAAGAATTAAACAAAGAAGAAAGAAACATTATAACAGTAGAAGATCCAATAGAAATGAATATTGAAGGCATTAATCAAGTACAAGTAAATGCTGATATAGGATTAACATTTGCAACTGTCTTACGTTCTATTTTAAGACAAGATCCAAATATAATTTTAATAGGTGAAATTCGTGATAGTGAAACAGCACAAATTGCCGTTCGTGCATCAATTACTGGACACTTAGTATTATCAACCATCCATACAAACAACTCTTTAAGTACTATTGAAAGATTACTAGATATGGACGTAGAAAGATATTTATTATCAAGTGCACTAGAAGGTATAATTTCTCAAAAACTAGCTAGAAGATTATGTCCTAAATGTAGAAAGTTAAGGCCTACTACTCCACTTGAGAAAAAAATATTTAAAAATGTCTTAAATAAAGATGTTTTAGAAACCTGGGAAGTTGAAGGATGTGAAGAATGTAATAATGGTTATCATGGTCGTATAGCTATTCAGGAAGTTCTTCTAATCGATGAAAAATTAAGAGATCAACTAAATAACGAGCAAATCAAAAAAGAGGAACTTAGAGAAATGGTTTATGATCAAAATAATGTTGTTACTCTATTACAGGATGGTCTAGAAAAGGTTTTAAAAGGATATACTACTTTTGAAGAAATATATAAACTAGTTGAAATAGATGATGAAGTTTTTAAATAAATAATAATATTAATAAAAGGATTGCATCCATTGTAGATACAATCCTTTTATTTTGTATAATAATATTTTAGTAATACTTTCTAAATAATAAAACTATTTATCAATTATTTTTTTAAAACCAATTCCAATAATTCTTGATTAATGTTATCAATAGTACGCATTTTACCATCAACCGTACAATCAATAATATTCCAATTATATAATGAAGATAATTCAATATATGTTTTTTCGGTTTGTATTAAATAATTATCATCTTTTTCACATTCATCTAAAAAATTCCTATTATTTCTAAGTTCTTTAGTTACTGAAAATGGAACGTGAAGGAATATAGTTAAATCAGCTTTTGGTAACTCTAACAACCAATACTCTAATTTATCTATCCATTTAAATAAATTAAATCTTTCATCATCATCACTTATTTTAGCACCTTGATGAGCCATATTTGAACTAACATATCGATCTAAGACAACATAATAACCTTCATCTAAAAACTTTTGGATCTTAGGAAAATTATATTTTCTATCAGCTGCCAAATATAAACAAAAGACTTTAGGATCTAATTTAACTGGCCCTTCTTCAAACCAACAACCATCATTTTCTTTTCTGCCTAAAATAGGTCCACCTACAATTTTACCGGTTGGAGTATCGTACATTGGAAATGATAAACTAACTGCTTTAATTCCAATAGCATTTAATTTTTTTACTAATAGCTTACTTTGAGTTTCTTTTCCAGAACAGTCTGTACCCTCAATTACAATTAATTTTCCCTTTTCCATTAGTCCACCTACTCAACAATTTCATTATCGTCAAACTTAACATCTAAAAATTTTCTACTTGCCAAATAATCACACATATGAACAAAGTTTTGATATTTATTTTTTGGTATAGGAAGAATTTCTTCTTTTGTATAAGGGTGAGTGTTCCAAGGTCCCATATGTGACTCTATAACGCTCATGATAAATTTCACATCTTCTTCACTCATTTTCAAATTATCTTTATTATCATAAACAAATTTAGAAGCTAAAAGTGGATGATCTGCCCTCGTATATTTCTCTTCAGGAATGCCATGTTTAATACCATCGTGTAAAGTTAATGCAACAATCATTAAATCTTTCTCACGAGGAGTATATTTATCGCCAATACATGGGTTACTTAAAAGTTCATACGCTATTCTAACAGCAACTTTGGTATGTCGTACCAAACCACCTTCTCCTAATGAAAATGATGGATGATACTTACCAGTTGATGATGCAGCTACCGTAAAGAAATAATCAGGTAAAGCATTTATCAAAAATTTCAAATCTTCTTTATAATCATCGTTAGTAATATACTCTAATTCTTTTTTAAAATAATCAGTTTTATTTAAATTATCTATCATGTAAACCTCCTACGCTATTTCAATTATACAGTATGAACAATTGTTTGTAAATGTCTTAAATAAATTTAATTAAAATTTCATTTTGAATATACCAATACTTATAACTAAGATAATACCTATTATCCTTTTTTAGAATAACGCTATCATCGATTAAATCATAAGCATTAAAATATTCTATAAAATCCTTACCAAATTTATCCATAAATTCTATATTATCTACACCATATATCGTTCTAAGTCCTAAAATAGCATAATTAGAAGCATCGCTAAAAGTATCAACAGATTCAGAAATATCAATATAATTACCAACTAAATACTTCTTAATATTTCTAGTATTGGTATACCTAACGCCATTAACATAACCGCTTGCTCCTAAACCAAAGCCATAGTACATATGATTACGCCAGTAAGTAAGATTATGCCTAGAAAATTTTCCTTCTTTACCAAAATTACTAATTTCATAATGAATATAACCATTAGCAGTTAATGTATTGTGAATCATATCATACATCATTCTATCCATATCTTCATCTATTGAGTCGGTTTTTTTTACTTTAAGTTTAGTATTATCCTCAATAATTAAGGAATAGGTAGAAATATGGCTAACATCTAAGGATAAAAAAAGTTCTAAATCTGATTTTAAATCAGCAATATCTTCACCTGGAATCGCATACATTAAATCTAAATTAATATTAGAAAAATAAGTCTTTGCTAAGTTAACATTTTCTATAATCTTATTAATATCAATGCTACGCTCCAAAAAAGATAAATTTTTTTCTTGAAAAGATTCTACACCAATACTAAGTCTATTTACTCTATGTTTTTTTAAAAAAGCAAGTTTTTCCTCCGTTAAATCATTAACATTGCATTCAAAAGTAAATTCAAAATTATTAGATACCATTAAATTATCAACTATTTCAAAAAGTTTTTCTAATTGCCCCATTTTTAACACTGAAGGTGTACCACCACCAATATATATGGTATCTAATTCATCCTGCTTATAATTAGCCTTTATTTCCTTATCTAATGTCAAAAGATATAAATCAAGCATATCTTCATCATAAAAAAACTTACAAAAGTCACAATAACTACAAATACTAGAACAAAATGGTATGTGAATATAACAGCTCTTAATCATCTTACTATCCTCTTATCTTTACCAGATAAAAATTTTCTAAGTAACACCATAACTTGTTTTTTATCATAACCAATTCCTTCAAAAAAGGTAAATAAACAATTAAGTTGCTTCTTAATATCATCTTCATTAAATGGTTCATTAAAGCCCTCAAATCCATATTTATAAGCTAGCATTTCTAACCAAATAAGTAGCATTATTTGATACGCTTTTTCTTCTTTTTCTTTATTAGTTTCTTTTTTCTTATTGTCTTCCTGCTTTTCATTTTTTAGTAATATAGTATCATTATTTTCTAAAGAAATATTAGTAGGTTGACTACAAGCTATATCCATTTTTTCTTTTTTAAAACTATTAATAAAATTTAAATATTCATCGTATGTTCCACCTATCATTACACTATAAGTATCATAATCCATAACAGAAAAATCAAATTCCATTAATTTTCCTCCATTTTAAGTACTGCTAAAAATGCTTCTTGTGGTACTTCTACCCTACCTATCTGTTTCATCCTTTTCTTGCCTTCTTTTTGCTTTTCTAAAAGTTTTCTCTTACGAGTAATATCGCCACCATAGCATTTAGCTAATACATTTTTGCGTAATGCTTTAATATCAGTTCTAGCAATAACATGATTGCCAATTGATGCTTGAATTGGCACTTCAAACATTTGCCTTGGTATTAATTCTTTTAAAGCCTCTACTACTATCTTTCCACGATTATAAGCAAAGTCCTTATGAACAATTACGCTTAATGCATCTACTACTTCACCATTTAATAAAATATCCATTTTTACTAAATTACTTTCTTTATAGCCAACAAATTCATAGTCAAAGGAAGCATACCCTTTTGTATAAGATTTTAACTTATCAAAAAAGTCATATACAATTTCTGATAGTGGAATTTCATAATGAATATTTACTCTTGTTTTATCAAGATAATCCATTCCTATATAATTACCTCTTTTATTTTGACAAAGTTCCATAATAGGCCCAATATATTCACTAGGTGAAAAAATATTAGTTTTAATAAATGGTTCTTTAATAGAAAGAATCTTTTGTCTATCCGGTAAACTACTAGGAGAATCAACCATAATTTGAGTTTTATCTGTTAATTCAACTTCATAAATAACGCTAGGTGAAGTCGCAATAATTTCAATTCCAAATTCTCTTTCTACTCTCTCCTCTATAATTTCCATATGCAAAAGTCCTAAAAAGCCACAGCGAAAACCAAATCCTAACGCTTCACTTGTTTCAGGTTCAAATACAAGGGAGGCATCATTTAATTTTAATTTTTCTAAAGCTTCTCTTAAATCTTCAAACTTACTAGCTTCAATAGGATATATTCCACAAAATACCATAGATTTCATAGGTTGATATCCTGGAAGTGGTTTAATAGCTGGAGTATAAAAGTTAGTAACAGTATCTCCTACTTTAACTTGTGAAATATCTTTTATACTAGCAGCAATAAAACCTACATCTCCTGCTACTAATTCTTCTTTTTTTACCTCTTTTGGTGTCATAACCCCAAGTTCTACTACATCATAAGTAGCACCAGTTTCCATTAATTTAATCTTATCACCTTTTTTTAGTGTTCCTTCTACTACACGGCAAGATATAATAACGCCACGATAAGAATCAAAGAAACTATCAAAGATAAGTGCTTGTAGTGGATTTTCAGAATTTCCTTTAGGAGCAGGGATTCTTTCTATAATAGCCTTTAAAAGATCTTTAATTCCAACACCAGTTTTTGCACTAGTAAAAATAAATTCATCGGGACTAAATCCAATCGCATCTATTAATTCCTGCTTTACTTTATCAGGATTAGCATTCGGTAAATCAATCTTATTAATAACTGGAATAATTACTAAATCATGCTCCAGTGCCAAATAAAGATTGGCTAAGGTTTGGGCTTCTATTCCCTGAGCAGCATCTACTACTAATAATGCCCCCTCGCATGCTGCTAAACTACGACTTACTTCATAAGAGAAATCAACATGTCCTGGAGTATCTATTAAATGAAGCAAATAATCTTCATCTTGATAATGATAATTAAGCTCAACTGCATTTAATTTAATAGTAATTCCTCGTTCTCTTTCAATATCCATAGAATCTAAGGTTTGTTCTTTTAACTCTCTTTTTTCTAAAGCTCCCGTTTCTTCTAACAATCTATCTGCTAGAGTACTTTTCCCATGATCAATATGAGCAATAATAGAAAAATTACGAATATTCTCTTTTTTCATCAGCAATCACCTTATTTCTATTTATTTATTAAAACTTTATTTTTTCTCTAATGTAATTAGTAATTTCATCTACTGGTAATGTAATTTGCATCATCGTATCACGATCTCTTACGGTTACAGTATTATTATTTAATGTTTCTTCTTCAATCGTAATACAAAAAGGTGTACCAATTACATCTTGCCTACGATAACGTTTTCCAATATTACCAGCTTCATCATAAGTAGCACTAAATTCCTTGCATAAATTTTTATATATTTCCATTGCTTTTTCACTATGATATTTTTTCATAAGTGGTAAAACAGCTACTTTATAAGGAGCTAAATATGGATGAAAGTGCATTACTTCACGAGTTTGGCCATCTTCTAATGTTTCTTCTTCATAGCTATCACATAAAGTAGTTAATACTAATCTTTCAACGCCAACACTTGGTTCAATTACATAAGGAATATATTTTTCGTTTGTTTCTGGATCTAAATATTCTTGAGATACTCCAGATACCTTTTGATGTTGAGTTAAATCATAATCGGTACGAGAAGCAATTCCCCATAATTCGCCCCAACCAAAAGGAAATTTATATTCAATATCAGTAGTTGCATTACTATAAAAGCATAATTCTTCTTTAGAATGATCTCTTAATCTTAAGTTTTCTTCTTTAATACCAAGTGATAATAAGAAATTCTTACAAGTATCTTTATAATACTTATGCCATTCTAATTCCGTACCTGGTTTACAGAAAAATTCAAGTTCCATTTGTTCAAATTCTCTTACTCTAAAAATAAAATTACCTGGTGTGATTTCATTTCTAAAACTTTTACCAACTTGACCAATTCCAAATGGTACTTTAAGACGCATACTTCTTTGGACATTTAAAAAGTCAACAAATATTCCTTGAGCTGTTTCTGGTCTTAAATAGATAGTATTTTTAGAATCTTCTGTTACCCCTTGGAATGTTTTAAACATCAAGTTAAATTCGCGTATATCTGTATAATCTAACTTACCGCAATTAGGACATACAATATTATGTTCCTTAATATAATTCATAAGTTCTTCATGGCTCATTCCACCAGCATCTTCTACACCACTATTTTCTACTAATTTATCAGCTCTATGGCGAGTTTTACAGTGTTTGCAATCAATTAAAGGATCAGAAAAAGTTTGAATGTGTCCACTTGCTTCCCAAGTTTTAGGATTCATTAAAATAGCACTATCAAGTCCAACATTATTTGTATCCTCTTGAACAAATTTCTTTAACCAAGCATTTTTAATATTAGCTTTTAATAAAGCCCCTAATGGTCCAAAATCCCAAGTATTAGCAAGTCCACCATATATTTCACTTCCTTGAAATATAAAACCATATTGTTTACATAAATTCACTAATTTTTCCATTGTTAATTCATTTTTCATATTAATTTTTTCCTTTCTTTTCTATAAATTCATCTATTTTACTTGAAAATTTATCGTAATCATCTATAACATAAACCAATGAACTAATATCATCATATAAAAACTTTTCACTCTTCATAAACTCTAACTGTTTAAATAGATTATCATAATAATTATTAGCATTGTAGATAATAATAGGTACATGTTTTTCATTACTTCTATCTTCCTCAATAAATGATAATGCTTCTGATAACGTTCCAACGCCACCAGGTAAACATAGTATTAAGTCTGATTTTTCAAACATGGCCTTTTTTAAGTCAAAAGTTGTTTCTTCTATATGTGATGTTGCTAGTGGTAAATTAAAAATATCATCTTTATACTTTCTAGTAGTAAAAGAATATATATTTCTACCATATTGGGCAAATTTATTATAGCAGATTCCCATCATGGAATTAGAACAACATCCAAATACTAAATCAAACTTTTTACTAGCTAAACAATCAGCTATTTTCTTAGTTAATTCTAAATATTTTTTGTCTATATCTTTAGAACTAGATGAAATAATTAATATATTCATAATCTATTTACCCCACTATATAAAGAGGTTATCTTTTTAACTATTTGTTTATTCTTATCAGTACCATCTATTTCTATAAAACATTCTTTTTCATTTCCACCTACTGCTACTAAACTATTATTAGCGTAATAAATCTTTTTAATTGGTCCATTCATTGATACAAATTTATCGATAATTTCTAAAATATTTATAATTTCTTTCTGATCATACTTATAGTCAGTATCTAAACAGATTTGCAAAACATCTGGTAATTCTTTTTTATCTGAAATATTAGATGAATCTTCTGGATGAACTGGAAAATAAGCATTTTCCCTAAACAAGCAATAACTAGCACGTTGCCAAAAAGAAGAATCAGTAAATGATAACATTAAATTACTAATTTTCCCGCTTTCAATTACTTCACTCGAATAAGTATAGTTATCTTTTAATCTTCTTGATTTTAATTCCTGTATTTTATCAGCAAAATAATTAATAGCATTATCAATAAAATAAACACTAAAATTTTGACTAGAAAAACTAATATATCTAGAGTATCCACCATCTATTTTAACAGGTATTAATAAATCTGTTCCATACTCACATTTATTTATTAATTCTTCTTGAAAATTAATTTCAATTAATTGTGAAACATATTCATAAAAATCAATTTCAGCTAACTTAATTAACTCGTTAATACGTTCAGAACTAAGATTATGATATTCTCTAAAAGATTCATCTTGATTTTTATTATCAATAATAGCCATTAAATCAATTTTTATTTTACCCTTTTCAGTAGAAAAAGGTTTTTTACCTACTATAATTAACCCTTTTTGTTTTGTATTAATTAACTCTTTCAATTCCGTTACTTCCATATAATATCCCCCTTTAAATAAAAAAGAATTCTTCCATAACATCAGGGACGAAAAACATTTCCGCGGTTCCACCCTACTTATTCTAGAAGAATCTCTTTTTTATATATTGCTCCGGCTTTTCCAAAGCCATCATCACATCAGTAACTATATTTTAATATATTTTGGCATTTAAGTCAATTATTAAAAATGAAATGGTAAGAAATAAGAAATAAGAAATGCAAGTGTTAATCCAATATATATAAATAACACTAAAGAAAAATAAATAAATAGATAAATATAATATGTAATATTTCTTAAAAGTTTAAAATCAAGAAGTTTTTGATACATATTAGTAGCAAGCAATATAACTGTAATAATTAAAGTTACTATACTAACAATTAAGCATTCTTTAAAACCAGTTGGAAGATAAGAAATACTTATATTGTTCTCACCTTTTTCAAGCTTTATTCCAATAAAGTTATCATAAACTTTTAATACTTCAGTACTATTACCATTATTAGTAGCCTTGTAACCTTTATTATAAGCAATTGGTAAGAAAAGTATTTTATCTTCTTCATCTGTATTTAATGTAACATTAATCTTATTACGAATATAACTAACAGTAGTATCTAATTTTTCCTCTTTAATAAATTTCTCGTATTTATTATTATCCATTACCCCTAAAGTAATATTATCTAAATCCATGCTTTTAACTAGTTCTATCTTTACATTAACTGTTTCATTTTCAAATGTTCCAAGATTCAAAACACCATTATCTACATCGTCAAAAGCCTTTTCCTTGAACAATTTATCATTAACATATATATTAAAGTTTTCATACATTACTTCATTTTTATTATGATTAGTTGATCTTAGTATTTCTAAATAAACAGTCTTAACACCATTTATTTTGATTTCTTTTTCTAAATAATTATTTGCATCAGCATCAATTATCTCATAATTAGTAGTTTTATTTTTTTCATTCTTAGTAACTTCAATATTTTTAGTATTAAAACTATTATATATCGTAAATAGATAATCACTATTACCAGTAATATTCTGGTATAGACTATTAGAAATAACGAATGAATTATCCTTATCAAAAATAGTATCATTTTTACTAATCAAATAGCCATATGAAGGTTCATTAATTAATGAATAAAACTTTAAATCACCATAAGTATTTTTTAATTCATAATATTTACTATTTACATCTTCTCTTGTAATTATATATTTATTAGCTAAAACACTATCCAAGAATAAGTTTCCACCTCTAGATGATGTCTTTACCCACATTGAATGATAACCTATCTTCTTTAGTGAATGTAAGTTATTACCATCAGTTAATGAAGTAAAATGATCTAAATTATGATATTTCATAACCATACCACTATTCATTATCATATTATCAGCTTCATTCTTAACGCGGAAATAATCACCATCTTGATAATCTTTGCTAATAGCATTTAACTCTTCATATTGACTCATAAGTCTTCTCTGGTCATAATCAATACCAAGATAAACTGAAGTATTAATGCCAATGTGTGTTAAGGTCATAATAGCTATCAAAACAAGCGTAAAATTATCTAACTTTTTATTAAAGAAAATTAGTAAAAAGCATCCGCAAATACAAACAGCTAGTGCCAAAAACAAGAATAATAACAGTAAACTATTACTAGAAATAGTAAGTGTATTAATAGCACGTTGAAAGCTATTATAGTTAAGATAAATAATTATAAAAATAAGAATAGAACTTAATAATGATGTAATGATAGAAAACATTCTAAAATGTTTTATCTTATCACCATCACTTAACTCATAATTACTAAAGCCATGACATGCCCCTACTATAAGAAAAAACATAGTAATAAAACCAAAACGGTATGGGAAGAAAGCATAAGAACCAAAATGCCAGATTTTATTAATAGGTTCTATAATAACTGGAAGTAAAATAATTAACATAAGTGGAATATAAAAATTTAAAAATTTCCTGTTTTCCTTTTTATTTTTTAATAAAAAGAATAAACCAATATACATTAACCCACCAAACATAAACATACTTAATTTATCAGTTATAGGCCCCGTCTTAGAATTAAGTAAATTATTAATATTAAAACCAATTCGTGATGATATTGATATTTGTAAGTAAGATGGTCCAACAATAAATAATGATAAAAGGATGCAAATAACAGTTGAAATACCAAGTGCTAAAACACCTTTTCTTCTATCTAAACGATTTTCACTATATACAACTAAATATATGAAAGATGCAAGTAATATAAAGATAAGAACCATAATATTAACATAAAAACTAAAAATAAGACTAAGTGTTAATGTAACAATATAAAGAACAGGACTTTTCAAATCTAATACTTTTTTTAAGCCCATCATAATAAGTGGAAATAAATACATAGTATCTATCCAAGGTGTAATTTGATACATCATCAATGCATAACCAGAAAAGGCATATATAATAGCTAAAAGAACACTAAGTAAACTTGGCAAATTTTTATAATAAGATCTAATAAAATATAAACATGTTAACCCACATAAAAGTATTTTTAAAGCTATTATCACTGATATTACTAAATAAACATCACTTCTTGGAACAAGAAGGACAATAAAACTAAATGGACTTAGTATATAATAAGCTAAAACACCTATAAAATTAACACCACCACTAGTAGTAAAATCTATGAGTAAAGAACTATTCGATTTAAATGAATCATAAAAATGGTAATAAAAAGCAGTAATTTGGTCATGCATATCACCCCATATAAGTGAATTATTACCAAACGGATAAATATGTTTTACTAAAAAAATGATAGTTAAAATCAAAAAAATTAGTAAACTTGTTAGTACATAAGGTCCTGTTTTCTTTAATACTTTTTTTAAATTACTCATAATACATCTCCACTTCATCAATTACTAATTTTTACTAGATTCTTAAGAAAATCCCTACTCTTTAAATATAGCCCTGAATATTCATCGTAATAATCAGTAATAAACTCTTCTAATTCTAGCTTTACATCTTTGCTAACATCAATCTTAGTTATTTTTTTAATATCGACATACAAAAACATTCTAATAAGCTTAATAGTTTTACTAGAATATATTTTACCACTATGATAACAGTTTTGGCAAACATAACCACCATCTTTTGTAGAAATAGTTAAAATATTCTTATCATTACCACAGATTGTACAATAATCAACAACAGGTTTAATACCTAAAAAATCAAGTAGCTTAATCTCATAAATATAAGTTAATACCTCATAATCAAAACCTGAGTTTATCTTTTTAAGTACTTCTATAAAATTTATATATATAAGGCTATCATAACTATTTTTATATGCTTGATAAGTTAAGTCCATCAAATATGAAGCAAAAGATATTTTCTCAATACTATTTGAAATGTTTAATAGTGTATCAATAATATCAGCACTAATTAAAGTTGATATGCCATTTTCTTTATAATAAATTTGAAAATTGGCATAAACAAGCTTATTACTAACACTTCTAAGCTTGCTTTTTAGATTACGGCATCCTTTAGATATAACACTAATTAAACCATAATCTTTAGTTAATATTTTTAAAATTTTGCTTGATTCACTATAATTAGTATCCCCTATTATAATTCCTTCCGTTTTTACTATTTGCATATTTTTTACTTCTTTCTATTTTACCAAGTAAATTAAAATACTTAATATCCCCTGTTTCTCTAAATAATTGCCATAATAATTTTTCCATAATATCACCTATTTACATAATGATATGTTTAACTAAAAATTATTCATCATTATTATCAATTCCTAATTCTTTTAAATATTTTTCTCTATCACGCCAATTATCAATTACTTTTACAAATAACTCAAGATAAACTTTTTTTGAAAAATATTCTTCAAGATCACGTCTTGCATCAATCCCAATGCTTTTTAACATACTTGCATTTTTACCAATAATAATTTTTTTAATTGACTCTTTATCAACGATAATTAATGCTTGTATAATAACTTTATCTTTTTCTTCTATCCTTTTTTCAACCAAACAAGTAACGCTATGTGGAACTTCTTCTCTAGTCTTTCTTAATACTTTTTCACGAATTATTTCACTAATATAAAAATCAGTAGAAATATTAGTAAATGTTTGATCCATAAAAATCTTTCCATCATTTGGTAAATATTTCTTAATTGTGTTAATCAAAGCTTGTACATTATCATTTTTCAAAGCTGAAATAGGAAAAATTTCACTAAACTCATACAAATCTTTATATTTCATAATTATTTCTAAAAGTTTGTCTTTATTAACACGATCAACCTTATTTAATACCAAAATAATAGGTAATTTTTCTTCTTTTATTTTATTTAAGACAAACATATCGCCATTACCAATACCTGCCTCAACATCAACTAAGAATAATATTAAATCTACATTTTCACTTGAATTATAAGCTTTTCTATTTAAAATACTTCCAAGTTTATTAATAGGTTTATGAATTCCAGGAGTATCAACAAAAACTATTTGGCTATCATCATCTTCATAAACACCTTGAATGATATTTCTAGTAGTACCAGCTTTATTTGATGTTATAGCTAATTTAGTTTCTAAAATTGAATTAAGTAATGTACTTTTTCCAACATTTGGTCTACCAACAATACTAACATAACCACTTTTCATTTTAAACTTCCTTCCTCAAATGAATCTACTAATAAATCCTTTAATAAATAGTTTTTACTTTCTCCATTAATATTAAAACTTATAATTTCTAAATCTAAATTGCAGTAATCATTTAAGGCTTGTCTACAAATATAACATGGTGTGATTATATTATTAGTTTTATTTAATATATAAATTCTCTTAAAATCATCTTTTTTTACACCATTAGCAATGGCATAAAAAATAGCACATCTTTCAGCACAAATTCCAGCTTGAGGTGAACTAGTTTCTATATTAACACCAGAAAATAATAAACCATTATTACACTCTAAAATAGCTGCTACTGGATAATGGTAATATTTACTACTAGAGTTTATTATTAAATCATTTAATTTTTCAAAAGCTAACTTTTTATCCATATTTTTCTCCATTATTATTAATTTAAAATAATTCAATTATTTTTGGAATAAAGATAATTCCAGCTATAAATAGCGACATAACTGATAACACCAAAGAAGCACCACTTGCACAATCTTTTGCAACCTTAGCAAGTTCACACTCCTTAGTTGTCTCTAAATCAACACAAGCTTCAATAGCACTATTTATCATTTCACATGAAATTACATTGCCAATGCAAATAACTAAAATAGCAAGTTCAACCCTAGATACATTAAGTAAAAAACTAACTATAAATACTAAAATAGTAGCTAACATCATAATTAATATATTATGTTCATTTTCAATTGCGTAAATAATGCCATCAACAGCATGATGAAAACTTTTTACATATCTTTCTATAAAATTACCAGTATCTTTTCTTCTTATAGCCTTTTTCATCTAACTTTCTCTCCTAATTCCAAACTCATTTAAAATATCTTCCTGTTTAGAAAACATAATCTTTTCATCTTCAGCTTTAACATGATCATATCCAAGTAAGTGTAATAAACCATGAATTGCTAAAAAAGATAATTCTCTTAAAAAAGAATGTCCATATTCTATTGCTTGTGATTCAGCACGTTCAACGCAAATATAAATATCACCTAATAATCTATGATCAAGTTCAATAGTTTTATTATCTTCTAAAGCAAAACTAATAACATCAGTTACTCTATCAACATTACGATAAGTACGATTTATATCGTGAATAGTTTCGCTATCTACTAAAATAATATTAAACTCGACATTATCAAGTTTTTCTCTTTTTAAAGTAAAAGCAAGTAAATCATATAATTTTTTTATTTCTTCATCTAACTTTCTATCTGTTTCATTAAAAATTTCATAAGTATTATTCATTTTCCCATCACCATCCAAATATATCCTACAAACATTCCTAAAAGTATTACTGATAATAAATTAAGTAACCAAGTCTTCTTAAATATTCCTGGTAAAAAGTCACCTATTTTATCAAATACAGAATAAAAAAAGTAACCAAGTAATCCGCCAAGTACATTTAAAATAATATCATCAATATCAAATACCCTTCCAATTAAAAGTTGCGTAAACTCAACTGTTGTTGATGCAAAGAAAACTAAGCAAAAAGCATGAATAGGTTTATTAAGTTTTAGATATAATGATGTAAATAAACCGTATGGAATAAATAAAACAACATTCCCAACTACATTCTTAATAAAAAGTCTACTACCAAATTTATATCTCATTATTTCCCTAAATGGTACTAAATTATTACCACTTATATATAAGGATTGATCTTCAAATGTTACAATTTGAAACAAACATAATATATAAATTAAGAAAAATAATAAAAAGATTTCTTTATATAAGACAAAAGTTTTCTTATTTTTAATAATATCTGTAATACGTATTGACGATAAAGTCAAAATACATATAACTACCATCGGCCAAGTAAACTCCATAACTTGTCTTATACTATCGTCAAGCGGTGTAATCATACTATCACCTAATTTCTTATTAACTTGATTGTTCTTCCTCCAAGTTTTCTAAAAGATATTGATAATCAGTAATATTTTCAAAAACTTTATAAAACATTACTACTACTATTTTACTATCTTCTTCTGTTATTTTCAAACTTTTTTCATATAATATTTCAATATTTTCACCCAATTTACTTTTAAGGTGATTTCTAGCAATATTTGTTGCTTCAACGATAGCATTATCTTTAGTATATATCTTATCAACAATTTCAACTTCTTCTTTTTCTGTTACAGATATAGAAATAGGTAATATATTATTTTTTAATTTAAAAGTATCATAATCAAGACTATTTTTAAATTTCTTAAAATCAAATACATCGATAATATTATTAAACCATTTTACCCTTAATACTTTTTGTTTATTGCCACTTTTTATTTCCTCATGATAATGATATGGTAACTCTACTGTTACATTATACCAAGTTTCAGCATAAACATCTCCAATCGCTTTTACTCTAGCAACTTCTTCTTCCTTATTATGAATAATCCCACTAATTAAAGTATCACCTTGTCTTACATACATATCTTTTTTTACCAAGATTTCTCCACTTGAAGAAACTATTTTTTTAATAATACCATTTTTTTTAGCAACAATGCTTCTTGGCTTATCATCTTCACTACTATCTTGTTTCTTTCTCTCCTCAACTTTAACAATATATTTAGTACCACGTCTTTCAATTTCTATCCAATCTATACTATCCTTATGTTTTTTTAAAATATTTTCCTTTATTTTTTCTTTCTTATCATATGAAACAACAAAATTATACTTTTTTATACCCTCACTTTCTAATTCATTTATGATTAATTCCCTTAGTTCGCTATTATTATGAACAACTTCAACATCAAAAATTATGTTTGTTAACAGCAAAAAAAATAAACTTCCTAAAACTAAAATACTTAAAAATATAGAATATTTTTTTAAAAAACTTTTTAAATAACTAACACCATATGCCTTTACTACTTCTACTTTATAAATTGTTTTTATATTTTTAATTTTCTTATAGTCACTACTAGTTACTTTTATGATAACACTATGATCAGAAAACTCTATATTTAAAAATTCTATATTCTTTTTATGGAGATTATGGATGAATCTTTTAACATCTTTACCTGTTATTCTAATATCGTAATAACCCATATTTATTTCCTAAATTCAATATTTTCAAAAGTTCCAACAATGATAATTTCGCTATCAAGCAATTTTTTTACACGTAAATTATTACCACTTATTATTATAGTGCCTTCCTTATGTGATAAAGATATTTTTTCATCTTCCATATAGTTAATCCTTTCATAATTAACAACATTTAATTGATTATTAATATAGATAATTTGAAAGTCTGTATCATTAATGTATCTCGTAATATTAAACACTAGTATCACCTATCTAAATATATGAAAAAAAAGACTTTAATATTAGTCTTTTTATATCTTTCATCTCTTAATTATTTATTTGCTAATTTATCCTTAATAAGTTTTGATACAACACCCATATCAGCTTTACCTTTAACTAATGGTGTTACTAAAGACATTACTTTACCCATATCTTTAATTCCAGTTGGATTAACATCTAAAAATATCTTCTCAATAATTGTATTAATCTCATCTATAGTTAATTGTTCAGGAAGATATTTATTTAGTATTTCAATTTCCTGTTTTGTTTTATCAACTAAATCAGTACGATTTCCTTTTTCAAATTCTTTAATAGATTCATTTCTAGTCTTTATTTCTTTTGATACAACATCAATTAATAATTCATCATTTATTTCTTTTTTATTGTCAATACTTTGAAGTTTCATAGCTCCTTTTACACCACGTAATGTAGCTAAACGAAGGCTATCTTTAGCTTTCATAGCATCAATAATATCTTTATCAAGTTCTTTTACTAAATCCATATTCATCTCTCCTTTATAGAAAAAGACTAATACTATGATTAGTCTCTATTTTTATTTGCTTTATTACGTTTACGAGTATTTTTAATGCCTTCCTTTTTAGCATTTCTTCTCTTAACTCCTGGTTTATCATAACCTTCTCTTTTTTTGCATTCAGAAGGGACCCCATCTCTAGCTACTTTTTGCTTAAATTTTTTCAAAGCAAACTCAAGATTTCCGTTTTTAACCGCTACCTGTGTCATCGTTTCCCCTCCTTCCACATATTTACTAAAACTGATTATAACTCACTTTTTCATAATTTTCAACATTTTTTAACAATTATTTTTCTATTTTTAATGCTAATTCTTTTAATTGATTATCATCAACTACATTAGGGCATTCACTCATTAAGCAAGATGCACTTGCTGTTTTAGGAAATGCTATTACATCACGAATATTTTCGGTATTAGTAAGTAACATTGTAAGTCTATCAAGTCCTAAAGCAAGTCCTCCATGTGGTGGAGTACCATAATCAAATGCTTCTAAGAAGAAACCAAACTTTTCTTTAGCCTGTTCTGGAGTAAATCCTAAAGCCTCAAACATCTTAGATTGTACTTCATGTTTATGGATACGGATACTTCCACCACCTGCTTCATAACCATTGATAACAATATCATAAGCCTTAGAATAACAGTGACCTGGATCTGTAATTAATTTATCAATATCACTATCTTTTGGTGCTGTAAATGGATGGTGACAAGCAACATATCTTTGCTCTTCTTCACTATATTCAAATGATGGAAAATCAACTACCCATAATAATTTATAATCATTTTCATTAATAAGATTTAAATCACGACCAAGCTTGCATCTTAAAGCACCAAGTGCTGTTTTAGTAACACTATAAGAATCAGCTACCATTAAAATTAAATCATTTTCCTCTATATTTAATTTTTCTTTTAAACTAGCTAATTCGCTATCACTAACTACTTTACGAATGCTTCCGCTAAACTCATTTTCCTGATATTTAAGCCAAGCTAAGCCACTTGCTTTATAAGTTTTTACATATTCAGTTAGTTTGTCAATTTCTTTACGAGAATATTTATCAGCTTCATTTTTAACTACTAAACAGTTAATAACGCCACGATTTGCTAAAACATTTTTAAAAACAGTAAACTCTGTATTTTGAAAAATTTCACTAATATCTTCTATCTTTATATCAAATCTTAAATCAGGTTTATCTGAGCCATAATAGCATATCGCATCATCATATTTCATTTTCATAAGAGGAAGCTTAATATCAATACCCTTTATTTCTTTAAAGATACTGCTAACAAGTTCTTCTGTAATACTCATAACATCTTCTTCTTCAACAAAACTCATTTCCATATCTATTTGTGTAAATTCAGGTTGACGGTCAGCTCTTAAATCTTCATCTCTAAAACATTTTGCAATTTGGAAATATCTTTCCATACCACCGATCATTAATAACTGTTTAAAAAGTTGTGGTGACTGAGGAAGTGCATAAAACTTACCCTTGTTTACACGAGATGGTACTAAATAATCTCTAGCACCTTCTGGTGTTGATTTACATAAAACTGGAGTTTCTACTTCAATAAAACCATGACTTGCTAAAAAGTTTCTAACTGTTAGCATAATCTTACTACGAGTAATTAATTTATCTTTTAATTCATCACGTCTTAAATCAAGATAACGATATTTTAATCTGGTATCTTCTAGTGCTGTTGTAGTATCTGTAATTTCAAATGGTAAATCATTTGCCATATTAATAAGTTCCAAGTTAGATACAATTACTTCTATCTCACCAGTTGAAATTTTCATATTTTTACTTTCTCTTTCAACAATAGTACCTAAAGCACGAATAACAGATTCACTCTTTAAACTACTAGCTAAATCATAATCTTTATTATCAGGTCTTACTACAAGTTGAATAATACCACTTCTATCTCTTAAATCTATAAATATTAAGCCACCTAAATTTCTTTTCTTAGCTACCCAACCATATAATTCTACTTCTTCTGATACATTTTTAATATTAAAATCTGTATTATTATTCTTTTTCATATATTCAACTTCTTTCTAAAAATCTATATCATCATGACAGTGACAATTATCACCACATTCACATTCTTCATCATGAGAACAGTCGTGATGGCTACAACCACAATCGCAATCATCATCTTCTTCTAAAGTAAGTAACTCTTCATCTAAAAAGTACATTAGATAATCAAGTTCAACTGTAGTTTCCTTTTTTGTTTTATTATTTTTAATCTTAATTTCATTATTTTTTAAATCTTCATCATTTAAGATAATTAAGAATTTACTATTTAATCTATCAGCTTGTTTAAATTGAGCTTTTAATCCTCTACCAGTATATTCTGTATCTACCTTATAACCATTCATACGAAGTTCTTGTACCAAAGTAGTAGCATAATCTTTTTCAGTATCAGATACATACATAACGAAGCAATCAATAGAATCATTAATAGGTAATTTAATTTCTTCCTTTTCAATTGCTAACATAAGTCTACCAAGTCCCATTGCAAATCCCATACCAGGTACACTAGGTCCATCTAATTCTTCCACTAAACCATTATATCTTCCACCAGCACCAAGTACATTTTGACTGCCAAATCCTTCTACCATAGCTTCTACTTCAAATACAGTATGATCATAATAATCAAGTCCACGTACAATTCTAGGATTTACTACATAATCAATATCTAATAAATCTAAATATTTTTGAACTTTTTCAAATCTTTCACGACTAGTATCATTTAAGTAGTCTGTAATTTTAGGAGCATTTTTCATAATATCAGAATCTCCATCTACCTTACAGTCTAAAATACGAAGTGGATTCTTTTCTAATCGATTCTTACAGTCATCACACATTTCATTAATATATGGAGTAAAGTACTCAACTAATGCCTTACGATAATTATCACGAGACTCTTTATCTCCAAGTGAATTAATATTTACTTTAATTCCTTTTAAACCAACCATTTTATAAATGTTAACGGCTATAGAAATAACTTCAGCATCAATCATAGGATCATCGCTACCTAATACTTCAACACCAAATTGAGTAAGTTCTCTATCTCTTCCTGATTGTGGTCTTTCATAACGATACATAGTACCATTATAATAAAGTTTGATAGGTTGTTTAGCATCTCCATACATCTTATTTTCAATGTAGCTTCTAACAACACCTGCTGTTCCTTCAGGACGAAGTGTCATTTTACGTTCTCCTCTATCAGTAAAGTCATAGGTTTCCTTAGTAACAATATCACTAGTTTCTCCTACTCCTCTATGATATAATTCACTAGCTTCAAAAATAGGAGTACGAATAAATTCATAATTATATCTTTCACAAACAGCATCAATTAAATTACTAATATACTTCCATTTTTTAGCTTCCGTTCCATATATATCATGGCATCCTTTTGGTTTTGTTATCATAAATCCTCCTTACAATATAAAAAGGTAGCCCCTCTAAGGACGAGTTTCCCCGTGGTGCCACCTTTATTTTTTCTTAAATCTGATAACGCAAGTTATGCGACTTCTAACCATAAAAAGTGTCTTCACTAGCATCTTAGTAAGTATTTTCATCAACCATACTCTTTCTAAAACTAATATCTAATTACTCTTCTTTTCTAGAAGATAGTATTATTCTACTATAAAAATTAGTACTTTTCAATATTTATAATTAATTTTTAGCATAAATACCATCTTCTAAACCAATTAATATATTAATCTAAAAATATTTTTATATAGCGTTAATATTAACTATTCATAACTCTATCAAGTTTACTAAACAAAAAATTCAAAGCTGTTTGAACTGTCTGTCCAATAGTATTAGAAACCTTCAAAGTTGTTTTAGAAAGATTATTATCATACTTTTCTTCTTTTTCTTCTACATATTTTTTCAAATCTATTTCTACATTATTTTTAACATCTTCTTCAAATTGCTTTATCTTTTCTTCTGTTAGAACTGTTTTATTTCTAGCTTGATAATCAATTAAACCACTGTTTGATGAATAATATAAAGCTATAAAAATAAGAAATAAAGTTAATAACGCAAATTTAAAAAAATTATCTTTCACTTTCATTCTCCTTTATATACTCAATTAATACTTCACTAATAGCTTCACAAGTGTTAAACACTTCGTCTATCGTGTTATCTTGACCCCCTATTTCTATTAATATTGTATTAGGATTAAAATCTTGATTATAAACACCATTAACACCCTTTCCTTGCTTTTTATAAATACCTCTTGATAGTCCCGGATATTTAGTATTAAATTTTTCATTTAATGTTTGCGTCATCTTTAAGTTTTGTGCATAATCCTTATTTTCTAAACCAACTATAAATAATATCTTGGCATAACTTTTACCATTAATAGTTGTTGTTGAAATACTCTTTTTAACTGAATCTCTATGTAAATCAATAAAATACTTTAAACTGCTATTTTTATTATAACTATCTTCCATAAGCATCCTAGTAACTCTATAACTTGATGCATAGTTCCAATTGTTAGTTCTAAGAAATTCAGTAACATCGTTTTCTTCAACTATCGTTTTAATACCACTTTTATTAAGTTTTTCTCTTAAGATATAACTAGCCATCATAACGGTTGGTTTTACATTATAACTTTCTTCGTTAGACTGCCTATATTCTTCAGACTGATGAGTATTATAAAGATAAACAATGGGATCAGTAATTTTTTCCTTCTTATATGGATCCTTAATATAATTAGAATCTGGAATCGATATTACATCTTCATCAGATGAATTGATAGTATGTTTAGCTATGTAATTATTATTTATAAAACTAACTGGTGATTTAAAATCTGTATTAGTAATTAAATTAATCAATTTAGTAAAAATTTTAGGATTATTATCCTTTTTTATATGGGAATTATCACTTTGAATTAATAATTTAAAAAAAGCATTATTATCTATATTATTTGTGAAATACTTTAAAGTAAGACAAAAAGAAAAAGAAAATAAACCAATAACTAATAGCATTCTTGCTACAATTAAACGATATTTTCTTCTATTTTTTATTTTCATACGCATTTTCATAATTTTCACCTACCATCTAGTACAAATATAGTCTAAATAGTAAGATTTATATGTCGAATTTTTTGTGTAATGATTTATTTATTGCATTAGCTATTACTTCACTCGTTTTTTCGATAACGAAATCAACTTCTTTAGGTGTTACCATCATATTATATCCAATTGGTGTAAGTACTTCAAAAATAAGTTCGCGAACTTGTTCATCCGTTAAATTTCCAATTTCACCTAATAATTTATTTTTTTCTTCTTCAGTTAGATTTTCCTCATGATCTATATAATTTCTTAATGTTACTGGCACTAACTTATTTTTATTATAATTTTCTTTATTATAACTAAAATGTTTTAATAAGTACTTGATGGTATCACTAACTAATACAAATGCTTCAATTACAGTTGGAACACCAATAGATATAACCGGAATGCCCAAAACTTCATAGCTAAGTTCTTTCCTATTATTATAAACACCACTACCGGGGTTTATTCCTGTATCTGTCATTTGGATTGTTTTATTAACTCTATCCATGCTACTAGAAGCAAGAGCATCTATTACTATTAAAAAATCAGGATGAATTTTTTCTACTATTCCTAGAATGATATCACTACTTTCAATACCAGTATTACCAGTAACACCAGGAATAAAAGATGCTACATTTCTATAATTTTTATCAACATTCATATTTTCTATTTCATACAAATACCTAGTTACAATAACATTTTCTACTGTTTTTGGGCCTAATGCATCGGGTGTAGAAGCATGATTACCAAGACCAACTACTAAACATTTATGATCATGTTTAATGCCTAGTGCTTTTAATATATATTTTATTTCTTCTACTAAAACTTCTTCCAAATTTTTTCTATTAGTTTTATCAGTAACATCATCATAACTAATCGTAATATATTTACCCTTTTTCTTATTTAAATCATTCAAATTATCCTGTATCGTTACTTCTAGTATATTAATACCATTTTTTTCTTTTTTTACTGTTTTTATATTATCATAGGTATTAAGTATATCAAATACATCTACTAACAAATCAGTTCTAATTTGATATTTTTTCAAATCCTTTGCATTATTCATATAAATATCATCACCTTTTATAGTTATTTTTCCATTTTTTTAACATTTTATTTGCATTTTTATAAAAAATTTGATATCATTAATTGTAGCTTAAAAAGTGAGGTGAAACTATGCCAAATATTAAGAGTGCTAAAAAAAGAGTAATCACTAGTGCTAAGAAAAAAATAAATAATACACTTGGTGAATCAAGCATGAAAACTGCTATTAAGAAAAGTGAAAAAGCTATCAAAGCTAACGATAAAGCTTTAGCAGAAGAAAACTTAAAAGTAGCTATCAAAAGAATTGACAAAGCTGCTGCAAGCGGATTAATTCATAAAAACAAAGCTGCTAGAGAAAAATCAAGATTAACAAAACAAACAAATTCATTAAATTAATCTATCTAATAAGATAGATTTTTTTATTTGCTAAATATTTATAATGAAACTTACAACTATCAAAATATCATGAATCGGTAACTAATAAATATAACTTGCTTAAATCATTCATAATGATATAATGATAATAAGGTGATGATATGAAAAAAATAATAAAGTTATTCCTGATTCTTGGAATATTTGTTTTAAGTATTACATTCAAAGATGAAATATCCAAGTTCGTTGTAAATAATATTTTTAAGGTTGAAAGAAAAAGTGATATTATTGAAAATAATAAATATGCAAACAATAACAGTTACGCTTTTGTAAAGATAACAAACAACTTTACTCCTCAAAGTAAAGAAGATATTCTTAATATTTATTATACTATTATAAACTCAGGTATGACCGATTTTACTTTTTATTGTTCAAAGGAATATCAAGATTGTATTAATGATGTCGATTATATTTCCAACAACCAAGTACTACTTTCTAATATCAATAATTTTGTACCAATCTACAATAGTTTTTCAAATATAGAAACTGAGTTTGATAATTTAGGAAAAATAACTATTCATATTACGCATAGTTATCAAGCTGATGATATTAATACGTTAAATGAAAAAGTAGAAGAAATAATAAAAGAATTAAACTTAGATGAATTAAATACAGAAGATAAAATCAAAGTAATTCATGATTATATTATTAATAACACAAAATATGATGTAGGAAGAAGTGACAACAAAATAACTACATACCACTCTGATACTGCTTATGGTGCTTTAATAGAACATTATGCTATATGCGGAGGATATGCAGATAGTATGAAATTATTTTTAGATTATTTAAATATTCCCAACTACAAAATTTCTAGTGAAAATCATATTTGGAATTTAGTTTATGTAAATAATAAATGGTACCATCTAGATTTAACATGGGATGATCCAGTTACTTCGAATGGTGATGATGTTTTAGAATATGATTACTTTCTAATAACCACGGATGAATTAAAAAATATGGAAACAGATCAGCATACCTTTGATACTAATATATATATAGAAGCAAAAAGTAACTAATAGTTAGTTACTTTTTTCAATATCGTCACAAATATTCATTATTGTTTTATTAAAATCAGCATAATTGGTATTGTACCAATTAATATTTGGAAATTGATGTTTAAAAAACGTATATTGTCTTTTAGCATAATGTCTTGAATTCTTTTTAATTAAGTTAATAGCTTCATCATAACTAATTTCATTATCAAAATACGAATATAATTCTTTGTAACCAATTCCTGTTAGAAGTGCCTTTGAATGAATATTTTTATCATAAAAAGACTTTACTTCTTCTAATAAGCCATTTTTAAGCATCACATCTACCCTATCATCTATTTTTTGATACAAAGTTTCTCTATTAGTTGTTAAGCCTATCATATAAAATTTATATAGAGGATTATTTCCGGTATTTTCCATCATCAAATTGTTTTCATATTTATTAAGTAATCTGACTAATCGTCTACGATTATTAACATGTATCTCTAAATTATTATCATATTTTTTTAATTTAGCAAATATCTCTTCATTAGTTAGATCATCATAACTATTAAGCTCATTTTCATCTTTAAAACGGTAATCATATAAAGCAGCTTTAATATATAGCCCTGTGCCACCAACTATAATAACATTTTTCCCTTTTGCTTCTATTTCTTTTATTTTGGCGCGACAATCCTTTTGATAATCATAAACTGTATAAATACTATTAACATCACAAATATCAAATAAATGATGACAAATTCCTTCTTTTTCTGCTTCTGTTACTTTAGCAGTTCCTATATCTAATCCTTTATAAACTTGCATTGAATCGCCATTGATAATTTCTGCATTATATTTTTTAGCAAGTTCTATACTTAGTTTTGTCTTTCCAACACCTGTTGGGCCTATGATTACAATAATCATTTTCTTTCCTTTATCTTTCTAAGATTTGTAACATCATTAGCTGTTTTAAATGATTCATAAAACTCTCTTTCCTTTTTTAAATAAGAAATTCTATCTTCGTTTGATATTTCATTTTTACTACTAATATCTACAGTAATATCTTCTAAACCATAGCATTCATTTTCATTTTGAATAGATAATTTTTTTTCAGAATCGCTAATTATTTTTTTAGCATCTGCTACTGGTAATTCAGTATCAAAATCAGGATACATCTTACTAAAATCCCTAAGCACATATTCATCAAATTTATCCAAAAAGTAAAACATAGGAACAAGAAGAACTAAACCAGTCATGCCAGTAACAATTGATAGAAAAACACCAATAACGGCTGGTCCAACTGCAATAGACAAAAATGATAAAATTGAGATAATAGTTGCTAACTTCAAAACATTAACATATAACTTCTTGTGTTTCTTTCTATTAAGAAAGCATCCGCTTTTTATAGAAACATACTCTCTATAAACATTCAAATCTTTTTTTGTAATTGTATTTTTTTTCATAAACCCTCCCAATAAACTATAAAGAACTAGCTCTATATGATAATAGTACACATTTATCCCTATGATTTACATGCTGATATTTTTTATATGAAACATGCTTTTTGCGTAATACTTTTTCTAGCTCTCCCATTTGACTAATATTTTCTTTATAAAACTCTGATTCTTCGTTATCACATACCCCAATTATAAAACTACCTCTATTAACCTGTTTTAAAGCAAGTTCCTTTGTTCTATCAAAAAAGCCATTGCTAACATAGCAACTAAATGGAGCTAATTCCAAAACATTGTCATCACAATTATCGACCTTTATCACACCATAACCAGTTTCTATCATTATTGCTTCTCTTTCTAAATATGTAGAAACATTTTTAATATCCTTACTATAAACAGTTTCTACTAATAAATCATTCTTTCTTACTAAGCGATAACGCTTTATTAACTTGCTAAAACTATTGTTATTTCTTTCTTGCTTATGCAAAAACATGCGATATTCATCAAAATTAGGGTACCAAATACCATTTTCAAACATTTTAATTAGACGAACATCCTTTTTTGTCTCTAGTATAAATCTTGACATCAATACACTATACATAATACCACCCTACTCTAGCTCATAGCTCTTTTAAATAGTTTTTCCAAATCATATTTAGAATAAGTAATAATAGTTGGTCTACCATGTGGGCAGGTAAACGGATTATCACATGCTCTTAATCTTTCTAAAAGTGTTTCCATACTAGATATTTCAATATGATCATTTGCCTTAATTGAAGCTTTACAAGCAACCGTTGCTGCAATATGATCAAGATAACGATCTAATCTAAAATCTTCTTTGACTGTTATTATATCAAAAATTTTTCTTAATGCAACTTCAATATTTGATTTATTAAGCCAAACTGGAATGCTACGAATTAAAAGTGTTTGAAAGCCAAACTCTTCGTATCCAATTCCAAGTTCATCTAAAATATCCAAATGTTCCTTTAAAATAAGATACTCATTACTAGGAAACTCCATCGTTATCGGAACTAATAAATCAATTGTTACTTGTTTAGGATTAGACATTTCTCTTAAATAATACTCATAATTAACTCTTTCATTAGCAGCATGCTGGTCAATAATATACATACCATCTTCATTTTCAGCAATTATGTATGTACCATGGACAAGACCAACAGGATACATTTTTTTAATTCTTTCTTTTTTACTAGTTAAATAATTATCAGTATTTATTGTATTATTATCATTTACATTAGTAACGTCACTACTTTTTTGATAATCATCCTTTTTTTCATTAACTTCAAAATTAAGTGTCATTTTTTCAAATTCTTGAAATTCTTCATCTTTCTTTTGCTCATCAAATTCTTCAAAACGATCTTTCGTATAAACAGTAGAGATTCTAGTTTTATTTTCATCTATTATTGTTTCTAAAAAAGCATCCGGAATTAAAGTAAGTTTTTCTAATTTTTCTGTTATTACATTAGTAATTAATTCCTTCAATGTATCCATTTTAGAAAATTTAACATCCATTTTAGTAGGATGAACATTAACATCAATCAAAATTGGATCAACATCTATTTTTAAAACTACTATTGGATATTTATCTTGAGGAATATAGGTATGATAGCTATCAGTAATATATCTAACAACATCTAAATTACGAATAACTCTACCATTTATTAATAATGTAATTGCATTCTTATTACTTTTTTGTAACTCAGGATAAGAAATATAACCGCTAATTTTATAGTCTTCATTTTCCCCATTTATTTCAATCATTTTCTTTGTAACTGACAATCCATAAATATCATTTATTACTTTAAGTAAACGATTACTACCATCAGTTTTAAGTAAAACCTTATCATTATTAGTTAATGTAAAACGAATATTAGGATAACTTAACGCCATTTTATTAACATAATCAGTAATATAAGCAAGTTCAGTATATAAATTCTTTAAATATTTAAGGCGAACCGGTGTATTATAAAATAAATCAGTTACTAATATAGAAGTACCAACAGATAAATCGCTAGAATTAACACTAATTAGTTTTCCACCATTAATTACAACTTCTGTACCAGTTTCTCCGTTACAAGTTTTTAAAACTACATTAGAAACACTAGCAATAGAAGGTAGTGCTTCACCACGAAAGCCTAAACTATTAATATGAAATAAATCATTTTCTGTTTTTAACTTACTAGTTGCATGTCTAGAAAAAGCAAGTACAGCATCATTTTTATCCATTCCGATTCCATTATCGGTTACTTTAATTTTTTTAACACCAGAATCAACAAGTTCTATTTTAACCTCCGTTGCTTTAGCATCTATTGCATTTTCAACTAATTCTTTAACAACATTCATACACTTTTCTACTACTTCACCAGCAGCAATTTTATTAGCTAACACTTCATCCATAATTTGGATTTTACTCATACTACCACCAACTTTTCTAAATATATTATAAACTATTTAATAAAAGAAAAACAAGATATTATTTATCCTGCTAATCTTTTCTAAAACCATTTTTTATTATCATATTTACTAATAAACTAATGCAATAATTCTACTACTATAAATCTTTTAAGTAATCCATAAATTTTATGGCAACATCATGACTAAGTACTGATTCTAACTCTTCAAGGGAAGCTTCCTTTAGTTTTTTTAAAGAACCAAACTTCTTTAATAATTCTTTTCTTCTTACTTCACCAATACCTGGTGCCATATCTAGTAAAGTAGCAAGGGTTCCTTTTTGTCTAATCGTACGGTGATAACTAATTGCATAATTATGTACTTCATCTTGAATGCGATTTAAAAATAAGAATAAGTTACTATCTTTATCCATTGGGATACTTTCTAAATTACTATTTACTAACATATTTGTTTGATGCTTATCATTCTTTTTAAGACCACAAATAGGAATATTTAAATTAAGACTAGCAATTACTTCTTTCGCTACTTCAATCTGTAATTCACCACCATCAACTAAAATAAGATCAGGTGCTTGCACTTCTTCCATTAATACTTTATAGTATCTACGATATAAAACTTCTCTCATTGCTGATAAATCGTCTTTTACATCTGTTTCAATTTTAAATTTACGATACTCATTCTTATTAGGTAAAAAATGGTCAAATACTACCATGCCACCAACATAAAAAGTTCCAAATAAATGTGAGTTATCAAAAGCTTCAATTCGCTCTAATTTATCTAAATGAAGTAGTTCTTTTAGTTCTTCTTCTGAAGATAGGCGCTTTTCTTCATCAGACTTAATCGTTTCATACTTTTCCTCTAATAAAATCTTAGCATTATCACTAGCTAAATCAATTAACTTTTTAATATCTCCCCTACTAGGTGAATTAACTTTTACCTCTAAATACTTGCTTAAAATTTCTTTGTCAATATCACTTGGTACAATAATTTCTTTAGGAAGCAAATTATTTTTTTCATAAAAAAGCGTAATATATCTAGTTACTTCTTCACTTGCTTCTTCCATCGTCGTAAAAATATCACTATGTCTTCCAAATAATAACCCTTCTCTAATATAAAAAGTGACAACAGATAAATAATTATGATTATGGTAATATCCAAAAACATCAAAATTATAATTCTTATTCAAATCTATTTTCTGTTTCGTTAAAGTAACATCAATATCTTTTAACATTTCTTTTAACTCGATTGCTTTTTCAAAATTAAGGTTATCGCTTGCCTTTTGCATTTCATTCTTTAATTTTAAGACAACATCAGTACTATCGCCTTTTAAGAATCTAGTAATTTCTTCTATCATTTCATTTTGTTTTATCATATCAACTTCTTTTTGACAGTATCCTAAACATTCACCAATATGATAATATAGACATACTTCCTTTTTTAAATTCTCGCATTTTCTAAGTGGATAAATTCTGTTTAACATATCTACTGTTTTTCTAGCAGCCGTAACATTAGGATATGGACCAAAGAGTTTACTTTTATGTTTTTTACGGTTAATATTACGCACAATTCTAAGACGTGGATACCTTTCATCAGTAAGTTCAATATAAGGATAACTTTTATCATCCTTTAATAGAATATTATATTTAGGGTTATATTTTTTAATTAAAGTAATCTCTAAAATAAGTGACTCTAATTCACTCGATGTCACAATATATTCAAAATCAACAATATCATTTACAAGCATTGCTGTTTTTCCTGTTACTGTACCAGTAAAATAACTTTTAACACGATTAAATAAATTCTTAGCCTTTCCTACATAAATAATAACGCCATCTTTATTTTTCATCTGATAAGATCCAGGTAATTTTGGTACTAACTTTAATTTTTCTTTAATATGTTTTTTTATTTCATCTGTCATATATTATCACCACTTACATTTTATTTTAACATTTTTATAAAAGATAAACTAGTATTTTTCGTTTTACATTTATTTTCTAGTAAGATATAATTAATTTGGTGAGCATTATGTACACAATTATTAAAAATACAGTTTATCAATACGAAATTAAAAAATCAAAATTTATCACTCTTATATATAGGGTTAACGATATAAATGAAGTTAAAACTTATCTTGCCAAAAATAAACAAGACTACCCTAACGCTACTCACTATTGTTTTGCATATAAAATAGGAAATATACAAAAATTTAGTGATGATAAAGAACCAAATGGTACAGCAGGAATGCCAATTATAGAAGTTATTAATAAGAAAAATCTTGATTATATATTATGTATTGTAATACGTTATTTTGGCGGTATAAAGCTTGGTAGCGGTGGTTTAATTAGAGCATATTCAAATGCTGTTAAAAATGCTATTTCAGAAGATAATATTGCTAAAATAGAAATAGGTTATTTAATTAAGATAGAAACCGATTATGATAATCAAAAACAAATGGATTACATGTTAAAAGATAAAAAAATAACTAAAGAATTTAATGACAAAATAACCTACTATATAGAAATAAAAAAAGAAGAACTTAGTCTCTTTTCCAAATACAACTATCAAATAATTAAAGAAATAATAATAGTTGATGAAAAAGATTAAGTTCTTTTTATATGAATAATGTAAATACTAATAATATTACTCCTAATAAGATTCCACTTATGGTAATTTTTTTATCTTTACTATTAATAATTTTAGGTAACAACTCCATTAAAACTATATATAGCATCATACCAATTGTTAAAGTTATGGTAATACTTTCTAATATGTCCATAATACTAGTTAAATTAAATAAATAAACTAATAACCCACCAACAAAGGTTGATAGTGAAATAGATAAAATAATCATTAAAGTATTTTTTCTACTATTATTTGATTTATAAAAAGTAGAAGCAATTACCATTCCAAGTGGAATATTATGTAAGCCAACACCAAGGCAAGCCATTAAACCTGCTTTTAAACTAGAACTAACTAATAAATATATAGCCATTCCCTCTATAATATTATGAATAACTAACGCAACACTTGATACTAGTCCAATATGTTTTAAATTTTTATCTTCATTATCATTATCAGTATCTAATCCATCATCATGATCTGGTATAAAATGATCTAATACCTTAAGGAAGATAAATCCAATACTAGCACCAATCAAAATGTAGATTACATTGTATAACATATTGCCACTATTTATAACTTCAAATGCTTCTGGTAATAAATCAATTATAATTAACATTGTCATAACACCGAATGCTAAACTAATAGAAAATAAAGTAAACTTTTCATTATTTTCAAATAAAAATACTATCATAGCACCAAATATAATAAATATTCCTAAAATAAGTGTTAATAATAATCCCATTTTTTGCCTACTTTCTACTTTATCAAAGTATATATAATAACGATTACCCCAAGTACTAAACGATACCACATAAATACTTTAAAGTCATGTTTTTTAATATATTTTAATAAAAATTCAATACATAATAAACCAGATATAAAAGCTACTAATACTCCAATTATAAAAATGCTTAAATTACTAGCAATAACTTGAATAGTTGCACTATCAAAAATAGACAAGATAACAGCTCCAAAAACAACCGGAGCGGATAAATAAAATGAAAACTTACTAGCATCTTCCCTATTTATTTTTAATTTTCTAGCTGCTGCTATTGTTGTACCACTTCTAGAAAAGCCAGGAATAAGAGCAAATACTTGACTACAGCCAATTAAAATAGCATCTTTAATATTCATAGTAGTTAAATCTTTTTCCTGTTTTGAACTTTTATCAACTAAATAAATTATTGCACCCATAATAATTAGTGCCATACCTATTAAAATAAAATTACTTCTAATAGCATTTTCAATAGTACTTTCAAATAAAACGCCAATAATAGCAGCCGGTATAGTAGCAACTACAATATACCAAAACAATTTACCATCACTAGTTTTAGTGCCTTTAGTAATACCTGATAATACCATTTTCCAAAAATCCTTAAAAAAGTAAACAACTATTGCTAAAAGTGTACCAAAATGAAGTGCTATATCAAAAGCAAGTGCTATATCGCCAGTTACACTACTAGCACCTATTCCAAACAAATCTCTAAAAATAATCAAATGAGCACTAGATGAAATAGGCAAAAATTCAGCTATTCCCTGAATAATTGCCAATATAATAATTCCAATATCCATATTATTTTTCCCCTAACTTATATCCTGCAAAAATTCCTAACAGTAAAAATATAATGCCAACTATAACTTGAACAGGTGTAAATGTTACACTACCTATTTCATGATATATAGAAACAGGAATAGCAAAAATACTAGCTATAATGAAACCTAATACCCCAAAATATGTCTTAGCCTCATATTTATTAAATAACCACTCAATTAATTTTGCAATTAATACCATTCCGATTAAAACACCAATTCCAAAGAACATAGCAATTAAAAAGTTAGGAAGTATATTTTTCAAATGACTTAAATCTTTAATGACGTTAACAAGTGGCAAATAATATCCAAGCAACATAAGTACTAGTGAACCACTTATCCCAGGTATTACCATAGTTGCAGCAGTAATAATACCAATTACTAATAAAAATATATAGCCTAAAGCATTTAAATTAGAAAAGTCAGCACTACCTAAAGTACTACCAAAAATTTCTTTTGAGAAAGCAAGAACCATTACTAATAAAAATGTTAAAACCATTATGACATAGCTTGATACTTGTTTTGTCTCTTTGGTATTTTTTACTTTTTTTACTAGCATAGGAACACCACCAGTTACAAGCCCCATAAAAAATAAAGTTGTAGGAATAGGATAATTATTAAAGCAGCTAGTAATTAAATTACTCATCGTTAAAATTGACAAACCTATACCAATAAAAATAGGAAGTAAAAATTTAATATTTTCCTTTAAATTAGAAAAGAAATGACTAATAGCTCCAATAAAAGATTCATATATGCCAAGTGTTAAAGCAAGTGTTCCACCACTAACACCAGGAATAATATTAGCAATTCCCATAATAAACCCCTTGATTACCAACATAACATTTTTCATAAAATCTCCTTTTTATTAACAGTTTATTTAATTATAACATAACCACTATTAAAATGTATATTTCAAAAAACTATAATATTGACTTATAAAATTTTTTTATATCTTCTTCTTCTTTTAAATACAAATCAAATAATGAATCTTTTAATTTTACATCATCTATTTCTATAATACTTTTTATAATACTAGAAAAATCGGCTTCTAAAAGTATATTAAAGATTTTAATCATATCAGGATAGTCTTCTAATAAATCATAAATTCCCCTTTTAGTATTTTGAACAACAATTAACGGATTACAGTAAACATCGATTTCATCTCCAACTTCGTTATAATAAGACCAAACATTTTTATCAAGCAAACATAACTCGTTATCATATAATGGCGCTAAATCACCTGTTTCAGTATTTATTTGCATATTATTTTGATGTCTATCTTTTTGTCCTAAGTATAAATCAAGTGCTATCATTTTTAAATATTTGCTAACTACAATTGAAGGAAAATACTGCATTAATTCTCTAAAAGTACTATCAGCATACTTTTTCTTAGTAAATCGATTAGAAACAACCGTCATTCTATGAATTAAACAGCTATTATCAACTCTTTCTATTTTCTTTTCTGCTAAAATATTTCCCATAAAGGTATAACTACCATTACTAATAGAAAAAAGGCTCTGTGATAATGACAAAAAATTATCATCATCTTCTCTACAAATTAAGCTTGGGCAACACAATAAATCTATTTTTTTAGCTAGTTCTTCAAATATTTTAGTATTAATATAACACTGAATATCTATTGGTTTAACAAAGTAAGTAACATTTTCTATCTTGGCTAATCTTAAAAATTCATAGTTTGACCTAGAAATATTTAATTTTTCTCTTTCAGAGATACTTGGCTCATATATTTTTATATTTGATATATCAATCATACTAGAAAATAGAATCCATAACAGCTGGAACAATTTGTTTTTTTCTTGATACTACGCCTTCAACATAATATCCTTGTTCTATATTTTCTATATTAAATGAATCAGCTATTATATCCTTTTCATTATCAGTATAAAGAAGATAACTACCATTATTAATAATATCAGTAACCACTAATAAAACTAAACGATAATTTTTACTCTTAGCAAGACTATTTATGTAATCAATATATTCTTGTTTACGTTTAAATACAGAATCAATATCTAAAGTAAATACTTGACTAATAGCAAAAGTTAAATCATCTTTGCTAAATGCTTTGATATCAGTATTAACTATTTCTTCTATTGTTTTACCCTCTAATGATGTACCTGCTTTAAACATATCAAGTGCATATTTGTGATAATCAATTCCAATATATTCTGCTAATTCTAAAACAGCTTCTTCATCCAATTTAGTAGTAGTAGGACTAGTTAATGCTAATGTATCAGATAATATTCCAGATAACATTAAACCAGCTATATTTTTTGGAATTTCAACTAAATTTTCATGATACATCTGATAAATAATTGTATTAGTACTACCTACTGACATATTTCTAAAATTAATTGGATTTTTAGTAGAAATATTACCAATTTTATGATGATCTACAATTTCAACGATTTCAGCTTCATCAAGTCCTTCAGCACTTTGTTCAAGTTCATTATGATCTACTAAAATAACCTTTTTCTGATTTTTATCATCTATTTCAGTAATACGAATTAGACCTTTACAAACACCATCTCTACCTATTATTGGATAATTATTATGTTTTAATTTACTGGTCTTAACTATAAAATCATCATAATAAGTATCTTCATCAAACGTATATTGTCTATCAGCAGGAATAATAGTAGATAAATAGTTAGCATTTCCAATTACTTTAACAGTATGGAAAGTATCAAAATTAGTACGAATAATATTTATTTTATTTTTTCTAGCTATTTCTAAATGTTCGCTCTTTATTTCGCTATTTCCAACAATAATTAGTAATTTAACACCAGACATAACTGCATATTCAATTACACTATGGCGATCTCCAACTATTAATATATTGTCTTTTTCAAGTTTAACCATATTTAAAAAAGTACTACTACGATAAGAAGCAGCTAAAACATTGCCAACTATTTCATCATCAAACTTTAATACTTCTTCACCATTTAATGTTTTTAAAATATTATCATATGAAGTATATAAATTATTAAAATCACCATTGATTAAATTTTTAACGATCATTTTTACCGTAACAAGGCCAATAAATTTTTTATCACTATCAACAACAGGTACACCAGTAATTCCTCTATCAAGCATATAATTATATGCTTCACCAATAGAAATATTTTTATCAACAAAATAATCTTTGTGATAATTTAAATCTTTTAATTGAAGTTTAACATCATCTAATAAGACTGGTGCTTTAGTATCAAAATACTTTAACACATACTTTGTCTCATCATTTACTTCCCCTATTCTAGCTGCAACAGTATGCATACCAAGTTGATTTTTTAAGTATGATAGGCTAATTGCACTAGTTATTGCATCAGTATCTGGTTTCTGATGCCCAAAAACATAAACTTTTTCCATAAATAATTACCTCAATTCCCATTTATAAAATAAATCATCCTAGATTATACAACATTTTACAGTAATTTACAATTAAAATAAAAGAATAATTTTTAAACTTTATCTATTTATAAATAGTAATACGCTTTTAGCTAAACAAAAAGTAGGCTCTATCTTAGCCTACTTTATTAACTAATTATTTATCTCTTACTTTAGCATTTAATTTATTTTCAACACCAACTATAATTCTATTAAAGATTTCCATTACTTCTTCTTCATTTAATGTTCTGGTTTGATCTTCAAAGGTTAATGCAAAAGCTACTGATTTTTCATCATTTGCTAATTTTTCACCTTCATAAACATCGAAGATAGAAATAGATTTAAGAAGTCTTCCCCCTTCTTTTTTAATAACTGCCATAATATCACTAGCTGGTATTTTTTTATTTACTACAAAAGCAACATCTTTATGAATGCCAGGGAATTTAGAAATTTCTTTATATTGCATCTGTTTTACTCTAAATGAGAATAACTTATCTAAATTGATTTCCAAAGCATAAATATCATCTTTTGTAACGCTCGGATGAACTTTACCAATAATACCAATTTTTACATTATTTAAAATAATAGATGCACTTTGACCTGGATGGAATTCATTAGGAATATCTTCTACTTTTAAACTATAACGATTTTGATAACCTAAATAATCTAATAATTCTTCTAAAATTCCTTTTAAAGTGTAGAAATTTACTTTTTTAGTATTTAATCCTAAAGTATAAGTACCTGTCATCAAAATAGCTAATTTACTTTCTTCTTGATAACTATCTTCTACTTTACCAAAGCAAGCTCCAATTTCATAGATTGAAATATCTTTATTTCCTCTAGCTTTATTATATTCATAAATCATCATTAGTGATGGAATAATACTATGACGAAGTGTATTTCTATCTTCACTCATTGGATCTAATACTTTTATTGCTTCAAACTCATCATTTGTATATTTTTTTACTTCTGATTCTGGTATTAAAGCATAACTTAAAGTTTCATTTAAACCAAGAGAAGCTAATTTATTACGAATTATACGTTTGTTTTTATTTACATACCCTGGTTTAATTGGAAGAGTCATTTGCTTTCCTACAATGTTATCAATACCATAAATTCTACCAACTTCTTCAATCAAATCTTCTGTAATAGAGATATCTACTCTTCTAGTTGGAACCGTTACTAAAATTTCGTGATTATTATCTTCATATGTAAAACCTAAACGAGTAAAAATATCAAGAATAGTATTTTTTTCTAATGTGATACCTAACACTTTGTTGATTTTTTCAACCGTAATTGGCACAACTTCATCACTCATGTCAAGAGTATTATATTCTACCATTCCACCAACTATTTCAGCATCAGCATATTTTTCTAATAAATGGCAACTTCTAGCAATAGCCATATAAGTTCTTTTTGGATCAAGACCTTTTTCAAAACGATTACTTGCTTCACTTCTTAATATTTTTTTACTAGTTTTACGTACTAAAGTAGGATTAAAAATAGCAGATTCAATAATAATATCTTTAGTATCTTCTTCTATTTCAGTAGTAAGTCCTCCCATGACACCAGCAAGTCCAACAGCTTCTGTATCATTTGAAATTACGATATCACTATCTGATAATGTTCTTTCAATGTTATCTAAAGTAGTTAATTTTTCATCTTCATAAGCCATTCTTACTGTTAAAACATCACCTAAACGATTACTATCATAATAATGTAGAGGTTGGCCTGTTTCAAGCATTACATAGTTACTAATATCTACTACATTATTAATTGGACGAATTCCTGATGCGATTAAACGATTTTTAATAAAGTCCGGGCTTTCCTTAATCACTACATTCTTTACCTTTTTAGCTAGGAATAAAGGACAGTTTTCCGTCTTTATATCAATACTGAATGAATTATTAATGTCATCACTATTTTCATGAAAACTTAAATCCATTGGCTTTACCTTTTTATCATATAAAGCACCGATTTCATAAGCCATACCTAAAATACTTAATAAATCGCCTCTATTAGAAGTAAGTTCAAAATCAATTACTTCATCATCTAATCCTAGGTATTTAATAGGATCATCTCCAACGATAGCATTACTATCTAACTCATGGATACCATTTACATCTTTCTCTGTTAAAAATTTATGTTCAAGGCCAAGTTCAGCAATAGAACATAGCATTCCATTTGATTCTTCGCCGCGAATAACACCTTTTTTAATAACACCACCAGGTAATAATGCTCCATTTAAAGCAACAATTACCTTTAATCCTGTTCTAACATTAGGAGCACCACATACAATTTGAAGAATCTCATTACCAACATTTACCTTGCATACATGCAAATGATCACTATCAGGGTGATTAATACATTCTATTACTTCTCCTACTACTAAATTGGTAGCATTAATTAACTTCCCGCAACTATCATATTCATTACCAATTCCAGTCATAGCTTCTGCTAAATCTTTTATAGTTACATTATCAGGAATATCAACATAGTCACTAACAAATTTTCTACTTAATTTCATTTTCTTCATCCTTTCTATCAAACTGTTCTAAGAAACGGATATCGTTTGTATATAAATAACGGATATCAGGAATTGCATATCTAAACATAGCGAAACGATCTAATCCAGTACCGAAAGCAAATCCAGTCCAAACCTCTGGGTCATATCCTCCCATTCTAAGTACATTAGGGTGAACCATACCAGCGCCTAATACTTCAATCCAGCCTGTTTGTTTACATAAGCTACAACCTTTGCCACCGCATTTAAAGCAGCTTACATCTACTTCTACACTAGGTTCTGTAAATGGAAAGAAGCTTGGTCTAAATCTTACTTTAGTATTTTCTCCCAACATTTTCTTAGCAAATAACTCTAAAGTTCCCTTTAAATCGGCTAAAGAAATATCTTTATCGATTACTAAACCTTCTACTTGACCGAATTGATGAGAATGGGTAGCATCATCATCACGACGATAAACCTTACCTGGACAAATCATACGAATTGGTGTTTTTTCCTCATTCTTTTGCATCGTTCTTGCTTGTACACTAGAAGTTTGTGTTCTAAGTAAATATTCAGTATCAATATAGAAAGTATCTTGAGCATCTCTTGCTGGGTGACCTAATGGTACATTTAGTCTTTGAAAACAATTTTCATCAGTTTCAAGTTCTGGTCCATCTACTACATCATAACCCATTGATACAAAGAAATCTTCAACATCTTCAATAATACGGTTAAATGGATGACGACTTCCTTTTTTTATTTTTTCACTAGGTAAACTAACGTCAATAGTATCATTAGCTAATTTTTCTGCTAATTCAATTTCTTTTATCTCTGTTTCCTTTTTATTAATCATATCTGTTACATAGATTCTTGCTTCATTAGAAAGCTTACCAAGTTCTTTCTTATCTTCAATAGATAACTCACGCATATTACTAGTTAACTCTGTAACAAGACCTTTTTTACCTAGATATTTTACTTTTAAATCACCTAGTTCTTTAAGTGATGAAATATTACTAATATCATTTAATATTTCTTCTTTAATGCTATTTACTTTTTCATTCATAAAAATCCTCCTTTCAATGACAAAGAAAAAGCAGTTACCTGCCATAAGGGCGAGATAACCGCGGTACCACCTTAATTATAGATTTCTCTATATCTTATCTTCTTAACGTGAAGTATCCGTCTATAATAGAAACTCATAAGGTGAATTCATAAGTTTTTATAATCTGTTTGCACCAACCACAGACTCTCTTAATATAAAATATCTTATTACTATTTCTTAGTCATTGTTTTTCAACTGATAGTTAGATTATATAACTTTTTTACCTATTTGTAAATGTTTTTTAGTCTCTATTTTTTTAGTAAATCGCAACAAAATAGACATGACCTTTGTACCAACAAATTTATACGTATTTTTTAAGATGATGCCATTAGTCAAAATCTTATCTTCATATAATCACCATTTTAACTTTTGATATTAACTAAATACCATAATTCTTTTTATTTATTATTATCTTCTTAAATAAGTTATTTTTACATAACCATTTCCCTGTTTACTACAGTTTGCAGTTGGTGTTTCACTAGTACATGTAGTTGAAATAGTTTTAGTTTGTTCTTCAGTTGATTCTTGGCAGTTATAACAGTACATAGCTTTATCTGTTAAAAGTGGATTAGCTATATATGATGAACCTCCACCACCGCCTGTAAAGGAACCACCGCCTCCACCATAATAGCCGGCGCCACCACCACCGCCATATGCAGCAAAGCCTCCTAAGCCAAATGAGCCAGGCTTTCCTAAAATTATACTATTATCATCAGAGCGATGGGATTTTGCATTTGTTCCACCGCTAGTCTGACTTCCGCCAGATGCCTCCATATCAAGTGTATATATACCAGTGGTATACATTCCATAACTATTTCTACCAATATAGCCACCAGCATCTCCACCAATGCCTGAATTTATATATCTATTATTATCATTTCTATAAAATGTACCTCCACCAGCACCTGATACAATAATTATGTCATCAATACTTGATGATAATTCAGAAAGTAAACCTGATTTTGTGGAAATATGCGTAGCTCCTCCAGAACCATAGGCAGTAGTAAATATATCAATCCATCCAGTTATTCCGCCATTATATCCAGCTACTTCTTTTGAACCAGCACCACCAACATTTATATACATTGTTTCATTTTTTATTAGTGAAATTATACCAGTTGAGTATGCACCATACCCACCTCGATATGTTTCATTATACGATCCACCTTGGCTACCCCAAGTTTCTAATTTGTATTTACCAGTTATTGGTACAATAAATGTCTGTTCACTTCCTGTATAGTCAAAATTATAAGTAGTATTTTCAGGAATAGTTACTACTTTACCATTGGCATATACATTTACGGTTACTGTAAAAGTTTTATTATTCATGCTTCCATCTGAAAAATCAGCATCATTATCTATCCACATTCTTAATCTAAAGTTCTTTTCATAGTTTGATGTATTAGCTGATACTTCTCCTTTATAGATAGTTTTTTCTACTACTCCATCTGGTACTTTAGTGCTAGTTTAAGTTAAATTTGAATATTTATCTAGTAGAATTTCCTTTTCAGTTCCACCTATTTCAGTTAAGTATAATTTTACCTCATCTTCATCTAGGGTAGAATCACCATTTTTTCTTGCTGTTACTTCATATGAAATACTAGAATTCATTTCTATTGTTGAAGTTATCTTAAAGTCAAATACTTTTCCTTCACCTGTTTGAAGTTTGCCTTCTTCATCACTTATTGGAAATGCATCAGTTAAACTTATGCCTTTTCCTATTCCACTTACTTCAGTATATAAGAAATTTATCTTACCTGTTGTTACAACGTTATCAGTTACACCTGTTTTAGAATAAGTAAATAATGAATAACTTACTCCTACTGTAATTAATATTAAACTTAATACTGCTACTAGTGTTAGAAACACTTGCTTTTTCTTATTATTTTTCATAAAACTTCCCTCCTGGTATCTAAGTTAACTACTTAAATACCAGAAAATAGTCATATTAGCTTTAATAAACTGTAAGATAGTTAATTTTTTAAACTTATTATGGCAATTTTTAGCTAATAACAAAAGCATTAAATAATCGCAAAAATAAAAGACTATAAGATAATATTAATAGTCTCTAATTAGTTAACTTAAGGCCCTACTTTACAAGTATAATTATACAAAATAATAATTTAAAAAGCAATATAAAATAAACCCTGATAGTGTAAAATTATTTGGGGCAGACATAAAAAAAGAAAAACCTTTGTTATAATAAATTTGAGAAACACAATAAC
>CAKOXL010000008.1 GCA_934130105.1 uncultured Bacilli bacterium
CTAAGATGAAGTATAGATAAATAAAAATAATGAGTACGGTAGCGACTATCGGAATTTAAGCCTATGGAGAATAGAGGGTACTCTATCTATGAAGTAGGAAACTTGGAAGGTAACGACCAAGGCGAATAAAAATCTTAATTTTTATTCTTTTGTTCTTTTCTTAGCTATAAAACTAGAAATTTGTTGCATTATGTTATAAAATAATTTTGGTGATAGAATGAAAAAATACTTGTTAACTACTAAAGATATGAATGAAAATTATTTTCATTTTACAAGAAAGGAAAACTTAAAGTCGATAGAAATTAAGGGCTTAATTCCTAAAATTGGATTTCATGCTCAGGCTTTAGAGGTTACTAAAAAGGTTTTCTTTGTTGATGGATTGGATAATTTATTAATTTTATTTGATTGTTGGATTAATGTTTGCGAAAAGTATCCACATATACCAGGATTATTTAATATTGGTAGTTTTTTAATGCAGTATAAATGGTTTCCTAAATCATTTGTAAACTTTTATTTTAAATATACTGAACTTAATAAAATGCATAAGGTTGTGGCATACAGGTATTTTGATAAGTTTTTAAAAAAATATGTATTATTAAACGTAGATATTGTAGAAAATGTAGACTTTAGTTTTAATGATATTGATCAGATTAAAAACAAAAATTATTGTAAGGATTATTTAATAAAAGCAGGATATTCACCATTATATTCTGATTTAGAATCAAATAAAATGGATAGATGGAATTTGCATACATTTTCAGGACATGGGATAGGTGTAGATAAATTGAAATTATGTTACATAGATAATTCTTGTAGTATGTTTGATATATTGATGTTTGCTATTAAAAATACGTCAATTGATATTAAAAGTATGTGTCCTGTACTTTATGATTATTTAAAAAGTAGGAAATTAGTGTAGATAATTTTTGATATAGAAAAAAGGGTGACATATATGAAAGTTTTAAGTTTAACAGAACCGTTTGCAACTTTGATTTTAAATGGAAAGAAGCATATTGAAACAAGAAGTTGGAAAACATCATATCGTGGTTGGTTATATATACATGCTAGCATGACAAAAATGGCTAAAAAAGATGCAAATGATAATGAATTAATGTCTCTTATAGCAGGTAAAAAATTAAATTATGGCTTTATAGTCTGTAAGTGTAATCTTGTTGATTGTATCTATATGACTAGTGAATATGTAGAGAAAATAAAAGACAGTAATTATCAAGAATATATTTGTGGTGAATACAGTGAGGGTAGATATGCATGGATATTGGAAGATGTTAATATATTACAAACACCAGTACCAGCAAAAGGACAACTTGGTATATGGAATTATTATGATGAATTTGAAATAATGGAATTAATGAATAAAATTGAGTATGGCTGGGTTGATAAAAATGGTAATAAGCACATTATGGATGAAAATTTTTCAGATGATTATAAATTACAGTCTCCTAAAGAAGTAATAAAAAATCAAATTGGGGTATGCTGGGATCAAGTAGAGCTTGAAAGATATTATTTTAAAGGAACTAATTTTGATATAAGAACTTATTTTTTAGTTCATTATGATAATGATAAATGCCCAACTCATACCTTTTTAACCTTTGAAAAGAATGGCAAGTATTATTGGTTTGAACATTCTTGGAAAAAATTTAGAGGAATTCATGAATATAGCAGTTTAAAAGAATTATTATTTGATGTTAAACAAAAGTTTATAAAGTATGAGTTAAATAATAATTATCAAGATGACAATCTTGTAATTAGGGAATATAAAAGGCCAAAATACCATATTTCAGTAGCTGAATTTTATAGTCATTGCGAAATATCAAATATAAATAACATTTGATGTAAGAAGGGTGCTTGGGAAAATTATGAGAATAGGGATAGATATAGATAATGTAATAGCTAATTTTAACGATAGTTTATTAAATGAATATTTGTTACATGATAAAGAGTTAAGAAATACAGGTATTGTAAACAAAGATGTTAACTATATTAGAAATGGTATGTTTGATTGGACTGATGATGAAGATAAAACTTTTTATAGTAATAATATAGAAAGAATAGTAAGAAATTTAGATCTTGTTGATGGTGCTAAGGAATATATAGATAAACTTCATGATGATGGGTGTTTTATTTGTATTATTACTGGAAGAGATAATGGTGAATATAGTGATCCTTATACTATGACAAAAGAATGGCTTCATAAAAATCATATTTATTATGATGATTTGATCTTTACTGATTCTTATGATAAACATGCTAAGACATTAAAATGTATAGAGTATGATATTGATATTCTAATTGATGATTCAGTTCGTATATGTAGTGATTGCATTGATAATGGCGTAACCGCTATTTTAATGGATACTAAATATAACAGATACGCTAATATCAAAAGAGTTAAAGGTTGGAAAGAATTTTATGAATATATTAGAAACTATCAAAAAAATAAAATTAATGTCATATTAGATACAGATATTTATAATGAGTGTGATGATGAGTTTGTACTTGTATATATGTTAAAAAGTCAGGATTTATTTAATGTTCAGGCTATTACAATTGCTCCATATTCTCATAAAACAAGAAATGTATCAGTTAAAGATGGCCAAGAGTTAAGTTATAATGAAACATTAAAGCTTTGTAAATGGTTAAATTTTGATATTAGAAACAAAGTATTTAAAGGTGCAACTGATTACATGCAAAATGGGTATTATGAGGATAATGAAGCAGTTAATAAAATAATAGAAATTGCCTTAAAGAATGATAAAACCTATATTATGGCAATAGGTGCAATTACTAATATTGCACTTGCTATAAAAAAAGAACCTAGAATAATTGATAAAATAGAAGTTGTTTGGTTAGGCGGAAATGAGTTAGGTTATAAAGATAATTTAGAATATAATTTTAGGCAGGATATTGAAGCTATTAAAACGGTATTTGAATCTAAAGTTAATATTACTGTATTACCTTGTAGAGATGTTGTATCAGAGTTAAAGATTGATATTAATGAATTAAGAGAAAACTTAGCTAATAGATCTAAGGTTTGTGATTACTTAATTGATAGATTTTATAATGATGGTTATCATGGTATACAAGAAGCAAGGGTAATATGGGATATAGCAGTAATTGCATATATGATAAATAAAAATTGGTTTGAGATAAAGAAAATAAGTTGTCCTAATATAAGAGAAGATACATCATATGAAGTAACTGATAATAGACATAGTATTACTTTTGTTACTAAATTGAATAGAGATAAAATATACGAAGATTTATTTAGAAAGTTGGTTTAATATGAAATTATATGTAATTAGACATGGTAGAACAAATTGTAATGATCAAGAAAAATATAACGGAAAACTAGATGAAGATATTAATGCAATTGGTATAGAACAAGCAAGGTTAGCAAGTAAAGAGGTAGAAAAATTAAATATTGATTTAATAATATGTTCACCTTTATTAAGAACAAGGCATACTTGTGATATTATCAATGTTAATAATATACCCGTTATTTATGATAAAAGATTAGAAGAAAGAGACTGTGGTAAATTAACAAATGAAAAATTAGGGGAATTTTATTATACTGATTATTGGAATTATTATTCAAATAAAAAAGTTGAGGGTTTAGAAACAATTTCTGAATTATTTAAAAGAGTAGCATCTTTTTTAGATGAGGTTAAGGAAAAATATAAGGATAAGAATGTTTTGCTTGTAACTCATGGTGGTGTTGCAAGAGGAGTATATTTTTATTTTAATAGAATTCCTGAAGATGGAAAGTTAGAAAATTTTGGTTCAAGTAATTGTGGGATAAAGGAGTATGAATTATGAGATTAACAAGCAAAGATGCAAGGAATCTATTAGAAGAAGAAAGAAAAAAATCAAATGATGATAGATGGATAGAACATTGCATATGTGTTGGAGATAGTGCTGGTAGAATTGCTAAAGCATTAAATGAGAAGGGCTATGATGTAGATATAGACAAGACAATAACACTTGGCTATTTACATGATATTGGTAAATATAACGGTGAATCTCATGGACATGTTATGAGAGGATATGAATATTTAAAAAACAAGGGGTATGATGATGAATATTGTTATATATGTTTAACTCATTCATATTTAAATAATGATATTGTGTGTACTGCTTCTGGTGTACCAAACCCACAGGATAATCCCTTTTTAACTGACTTTATAAAAAATCATAAATATACTGTAGAAGAAAAATTGATAAATTTATGCGACTTGATGTGCCCACAGGGTAATAAAATATTTACAGTTGATAAAAGGTTAATCGATATTATGATTAGAAAGGGTGCATACTCTAATACACAGTATCATATTAAAGAAACATATAAGTTAAAGGAATATTTTGATTCTTTACTTGGGTATAATTTGTATGATTTATTTCCTGAAATAAAAGAAAATCTATAATAATATGGTATAATTTTCTATGGGTGACAATCGTAAAAGATATTAAAAGTATTGTATATATGATTGATGGCTAGTCGTTAATTATTAATATAAGTTAAAAAAATCAAATTATATATAAAAATATTTCGTATTTAATAAGTAAAGAAAAAAATTAAATATTTAAGGAATCTTTTTGATATTATTGATAATTGGGATAAAGAGTATATTAATACAAAGATGACTGATAACAGTAGTTGGAATTTATCTATTATTTATTCTAATGGCGGTAAAAAAGAATATAGAGGTAAATTATGTTATCCTAACAATTTTGAAGTTTTTGAAAGACTTAATAAAGAATTAATTGACGAGGTGTAAAATGGTTGATTTAAGTATTGATGTTGAAAAACTATTACCGTTTGTAGTTGATGCATTTACTACTGTGTATGGTGATGAGTATCATGATATTATTTTAAAAAAAATGAAAAATGCCTTCGTAATCCAATATTATGATATTGAGGGGTTAGATGATTATATATCATTTATTAAAGGTTGTAAAAGGCGAGAGTATGCCATTAAGTTTTTAGATGGAATTGGTATAGATATAGAAAAATATAAAAAAGCTAATTATTTACAACCATTGGATAGTAAAATTGAAAAGATATTAGAATATTATATGAAGAGCTCATATCTTGGATTTAATAAAAATACTGATTATTGGGTTCCACTTCAAGCATTTAAGTCTGATAATGCTGAAAACCCTGATATACTTTTGGCAAATAAAATTAAAATAATTAACTATCTTCTTGATAATGGATATGAGCAAATAACTAAAGAAAACTTTGATTTATTTATTGAGACTGAAGAATATCATAAGGTATTAGAAAAAGTTGATGAACTTAATATGGTTTATGAACAGTTATTATCAGAATATAGAGAGTGGGAAGAAAAACTTCGACCTTATGAACAATTTGTAGAATCCGAAACAAAAAGGAAAAAAGAAATTTTGAGGAGAAACAAAATACTATTTTTTATGGATATTTATTCAAAGTTACCACTCACTATAAGAAAGGCTATTTCCGATAAATCCTTAGAAGAAAAAATTAATATTATTTTAGGTTTTTCTGATATTAGTTCAGCAACCTTTATTGAATCGTTTGGCTCTGATAAAATGAAACAATTGAAATCTAAAGATGTTAGTCTTGATGATAAATCTTTTATTATTTCCTTACAGGCAAATTTTTTAAGAAATATAGGCCTTGATGTAATTGATAAATATTCGTCTTATATGGTTTATCTAAGTGATGAAGATGTAGATGATTATTTGAAATTTTTAAATCAAGATAACATAAAAAAATATATACCTTCAAGTGATTTAGTTAGCTATATAGCTATATCTAGAGAAAATAGATATGAAGAAGCAATTAGAGAATATTATATGACTAGAGGAGATTTTACAAATATAAAAAAGGATTTTAGTGATGATGATAGTTTAGAATATATTTATGAAAGAGTAAGAAATAAAAGTGTATGTATTGATGGCTTGAGTGTAATTAATGATGATAACTGGCCTATGTCTTTAATGTTTTATACAATAAGGACTTTTTCTTGCGGTAGTTTATTTCATGTTTTTATGCATGAATGTGGCCATATTATAGATCTAAATTCGGAGCGGACTGGTTTTGAATCTTTTAATGATTTTACTTATAATTCTATAAATAATCCATATGATGAATGTTTTCGTAAATATGAAAAATTTAATGAAGCATTAAATGATATTTTTACAATTGAAGCAGTTGAATTGTTACATAATCAGGGTATATATTTAATTGAACCACAAGAATTTACTTTATTAGATGCAAGTGAAATTAATACTGCATCAATTACTAAAAATTTATTACAACCGTTATTAGCTAAATTTAGAAAACAAGTTACTAGTGCTAAAATAAAGGCAGATCGCAGTGAACTTATAAGGTATATAGGAAATGATAACTTTGAAGAATTAGTTGATGTGGTTAATAAGGTTGATTATCTTTCACGAAATGGAGTTACTTCTAAATTAGATACATCACCAGAAGATGAAATGGTTAAAGAATATTTTGAGCAAGTAGAAAGAGCTAAGAGAATATATCGTAATATTGATGATTATTATAGTGATAATGTTGGTTATTTAATGACTTATCCGAAAAAGTAAATAAAATATATTTTAATATTTAATAGAAATAAGATATAGAGGTAACAATTTATATTCATTTTTTAATAAAATTGTAAAGTCGATTTAAGATGATTTTAATTATTTCTTTTGATATATTGAAAAACTATATTACATATTACTAGTACCTAATATATATTAAAAAATCATATTAACTAAGGAGGAAAAATTTATGAAAGATGATTTGATATATTCAACTACAACAAGATCTGTAGGTGAAAGAAATAACATTGCTAATTTCAAACTAGGAATAGAAAGAATAGAAAACTCTAAATTTAATTATGCCAATTTAAATTTTTGTGAAATACCAGAATTGCTTGATAGATATAATTATGAAGAAATATTTAATGACTTAATTGATTTTTTAAATACTTCATCTATTACATTTAACATAGCACATGCACCAATTCATTATTCGTTTTTCTTTAATGCCTACTATGATAGAACTGATATTGATATATTAAAGAATAGAATATTAAAAGCAATTGATATTTCAAAAAAAGTAGGCGTTAAGAAAATAGTAATTCATGTAGGCACATATTTAGATGAAAATTATAACTATGATATAGAAAAATCTATTGAACACAATATAGAGTATCTTGAACCATTCGTAAAAAAAGCTTCTGAAAATAATATTTTAATTGCTATTGAAAATGGTACCCAAATGAAAACTGATGGATCACTATTTAAAAATACAGCTCCATATATAGATGAACTTCTAGAAATAGTTGAATATTATAATAAAAAGTATAAAAGAAAAGTTATGGGTATTTGCTTTGATTTTGGACATGCAAATGTTGGTAATTTAGATATATACAATGAAATAATTAAAATTGGTGATAAATTAATTGTTACTCATATACATGATAATTATGGTACAGATTCTCATAATCAACCATTTGATGGAACTATAAATTGGACAAATGTTAGAAAAGCATTAGCAGATATTAATTATAATGGAGAATTAACATCGGAAGTAAGATATACAACTGAGGAGCTTTTAGACTCAACTAATATTAATAAAACTTATGATTTAATTCAAAAAATACACCAGGGATGATAAAAAAATATGTATTGCATGAAATATCATGAATAATATAATTGAAATGGATAAAATGTATTTAATGTATAATTAAAGTAGTCTTATGACTTAAATTTTATTAGGAGATAGCAATGAATAAGAAAGCAATATTAGATAATGTAGATAAGCTTATAGTTATGTATGAAAATGGTGAACTTGGTGGAGAAGTAATGCCAGAAGATGCAAACCCTAATTTTGAAAAAGGTAGTTTAGAAAATTATTTATATTTCACTTTACCAATGGCATTAAATTATCAAAGAAATTCTTATACATTATGGGAAGGTGCTCTAAAAACATATAATGATGATGAAGCAAGATTTGTTTTTAATCCTAAAGTATGTTTAGAAAAAAGCTTTGAAGAGGTTCAATATGCTTTAACTAAATATAAGGTTGCCCTACAAAAGCAAAAACAAACTGAAATATGGTTAACATTATGTAATACATTTGTAGAAATGTTTGATGGTGATATACGAAAACTTTTTGATGAATTAGATAATGATGTTAACAAGATTAGGGACTTTATACAAAAAGAAAATAAAAAGAAATTTCCTTATTTATCGGGAACTAAAATTTGTAATTATTGGATGTATGTTATTTATCAATATACTGATAGAAGATACAAAAATATTGAGTGTTTAACGGTTGCTCCTGATACGCATGTATGTAAAGCAACTCATAGATTAGGTTTGATAACTGATGATGAATTTAATTCAAGTAATGTTCAACAAATAGTTATAGATAGATGGCAAGAACTTTTTAAAGGTACTAAATATAAACCAATTGATATTCATACCAAATTATGGTTATGGAGTAGAAATGGATTTAAGGAGATAAAATAATGAAGATTCTTATAGGTACAAAAAATCCTTGTAAAATACAAGGTGCTAAAGAAGCATTAGAAAATTATTTTGATTCGTTTGATATAGAAGGCATTCCTGTTTCTTCAGATGTAAGCGATGAGCCAGTAAATAATGAAATTTATGAAGGTGCAAGAAATCGTGTGGATAATTTGAGAAAGTATGCTGAAGAAAATAATATAGATGCAGAATATTTTTTAGGTATAGAAACAGGGATAACTAATTTATTAGGTAAATGGGTAATTATAAATGTTGCAGTAATAAAAGATAAAAATGGATATGAAAGTTGGGGTACTAGTTCAGCATTCCCAGTGCCAGATAAGTATGTTGATGAGATAATTGCAACTGATCTTGGGCAAGTTATGGATAATATATTCAAACAGCATGATTTAAGAATGGGAAAAGGTGGAGTAAGCATCTTAACTAATAGTGTAATTAGTAGGATTGATATGACAAGGGAAGCTTTTATAATGGCTCTTACTCAACATATAAATAAAATTTGGAATGATAAAAAAGTACTAGAAAATAATGTGAACTGAGGTGATATTATGATAACGCCATATCAAAATATGCAAAGTAATCGTGCTTATTATTAATAGAGATGATGACGTTATTATTCCTGAATTTGATATAAAAGATATAGAAAATTACTAATATATACAATTTCACTAAATAATAAATTAAAAATATAAGGAGATAAAAATAATGAAAATAAAAAAATATCCTCAATCTTGTTTGATGATTGAAGCAAATAATAAAAAAATCGATGATGAGTTTATTAAAACTATGATTATTAAGTATGAGAATTGTTGTGAAGTAACTACATTTAATTGGAAATATTCAATATTAACAGGATTAATAAAATAAGCTGGAGGTCTAAGTATGGAACAAAAAATTATTCCTATGATATTTGATGTAAAAGAGTTAGAAGAAAATGCAAAAAATGGAGATGGATTATCTTGTTATATATTAGGTAGAAGTTATGATAGTGGTGAAAATGGTCTTGAGCAAAATTTTGAAAAAGCTTTATACTGGTATAACCAAGGGGAAGAATTAGAAGATCCTAGATGTATTTATGGCGTAGGTGCTTGTTACTATTTTGGTGATGGTGTTAAAGAAGATAAAAATAAAGCATATGGACTTTTTATTAAAGCATATCAACCGCTATTAAAATTAATAGAACAAGAAAAGAATATTCCAAACAGACAAGCTTTTTCTATGTTTTGCTTAGGCGCTTATTATTATTTTGGTTTTGGAAATGTAAAAAAAGATGACAATATTGCTTTTAAATTAATTTATGATAGTGCAATGAAAGGTCATATAGCTGGCATATATGATTTAGGTGCAAATTTTTATTATAATGGGGTTGGAACTGAAAGAGATTTAGAAAAATCTAAATTCTATTTAGAACTTGCTTCAAATTATGGATTAACAAGAGCAATAAAAAAACTTCAAGAATATAAGACCATATACGGTAATGAAACAAACATTCATAAAAAAGTTAAATAGTAAAGAAAAATATAACTATGAAGATTAATATTGAAGATGTACAAATAAGATTATGTGATTCTAATGATGTTGATGATATTTATAAAACAGGGAATATTGTGATAAATAATTTTAAGGAAAATGAAAAAGGGTATTTTCTTTCTTTTAAAAAAGAAACATATTTAAGAATTGTTAATGACCAAATTAATGATGGAAAAATTTATGGCGCATTTTTAAATAATAAAATGATAGCATGGATATTTTTATCAGTATCTAATAGAATGAAACAAATTAAAAGTTATATACCTGATATAGAAGGAAAATGTGCCGATATAGATGGTGTAATAGTATTGCCTGAATATAGGGGAAATCATCTTCAAAATATATTAGTAGAACATTTAGAGAAAAGAGCCAAAGAATTAGGTATCAATAATATTGTGGCAGAAGTAACTTTTGGAAATGATTATAGTTTAAAAAATCTTCAAAGTATGGGATACGAAATAAAAACTTGGTATCAAAAAGATGGAAATATTAAACGACATATTTTATTAAAAAAATATAATATAGAGTTGGAGAAACTAATATGATTGATTTTAAAAAAGCACAAAAAGAATTTAAACAATATTTAAATAGTTATGATTTAGCTGATGGAATGATACAACTAAAAGTAAGACATACTTATGGTGTGGTTTCATTGAGTGAATATATTGCAAAAGATTTAAAATTATCAGACGAAGATATAGAACTTGCAAAATTAATTGCTTTACTGCATGATATTGCTAGATTTGAACAAGCAAAGAAATTTGGAGATTATAGAGATTATAAAAATGTAGATCATGCAGATTTAGCTGTTAAAATATTATTTGAAGATAATTTAATAAGAAGTTTTGTTGAGGAAGATAAATATGATTCAATTATTTTAAAATCAATTAAAAATCACAATAAATTGCAAATAGAAGATGGGCTTAATGAAAAGGAATTATTACATGCAAAAATTATTAGAGATGCTGATAAAACGGATAATTTTAGAGTAAAAGCAAATGACAAATTTGAAGATATATTTAATTCTTCAAAAGAAAAATTAGAAAATGATATAATAACAGAAAAAATCTACAATGATTTTATGAGTAATAAAATTATTATAAGTAAAGAAAGAGAAACTGATATGGATTGTTGGGTATCTTATATAGCATTTATTTTTGATTATAATTTTTCTTCTGGTTTAAAATATATTAAAGAAAAGGATTATATAAATATTCTGGTGGATAGAATTGACTATAAAATTAAGGATACTAAAAATAAGATGGAAGAAATTAGAAAGCATGCTATCAATTATATTGATAATAAGTTAAATACTAATAATCTGTAATATGTCTAATACGCTTGCAAATTGACATAGTCAATTTGCAATTGTGTTTCTAAATTGTCAAAATTTAGATAAAAAGCTATGATTAATTTCATAGCTTTTAATATGCAAAATAAAACTCACACAAAAGTGTGAGTAATCATCTCAATGGAGCGGACGATGGGAATCGGACCCACGTAGTCAGCTTGGAAGGCTGAGGTTCTACCATTAAACTACGTCCGCAATCAATGTCATCTTTTAAAAAATTCAAAAGACAATATTGATTATATCAAAACATAAAAATATGTCAATACATTTTTTGAAAAAAATTAAAAATTTAAATTAATCATCAATTTTAACTGATATTGAATAGTTAGCTGGCCCTTGTATTACATTACCGTCAATATCAAAGCGTGAACCATGACATGGACAATCCCAAGTTTTTTCTTCTTCATTAAAAATTAAATTACATTTCATGTGTGGACATTTATTTTTAACCATGTGTTTTTTACCATAGTAATCATAATATACACCATAATAGTTTCCATTTATTCTAACTACATATACACTGTTGTTATTAAAAGTTGAATTTCTCTTTATCGTAGTTTGGCAATATATTTTGGCATAATACATACTGCCAATAAAAGATTTTATGCTACCAATAATGCTTATTCTACGTGGATTAAATAGCTTAATATATTTATTTTCGTTACCTAAAATAATATCACTTAATACCTTACCAGCTATTGTACCATTAGTCATTCCCCAAGCATTAAATGCTGTTGCTACTAAAAGATTATTATGCTTATTGTCAACTCTTCCTATAATTGGTAGATTATCATTAGACATAATATCTTGATTCATCCAAGTTAATTCCGGTTCTTTAGAAAATAATCTTTTAAAATCGCTTCTACTTTGATTGTAGTTATTTTTATATACTATATTGTTTGTTAATCTATGACTATTAGAAACATAAATGATGTTATTATCAAAAAAACGAATAGAGTGGAGCTTTTTATCAATACTAAGCGCTGTAAAATTTTTACTATTTAGTTTATATTTTGCACTATTAACATATTCTCTTTCTATATATGTCTTTAAAAAAATTGAACCTGGGAAAATAAAAAAAGGGTAGTGGCATGCAATTATTAAATACTTAGACTTGATAGTTCCTTTAGTTGTTTTTACTAAAAAAAGATCATCTTTAGGAATTACTTCTAAAGCTGTTACGTTTTCATAAATGTCTATTTTTGAATCAAGAATTTTTTTAAGTGAATTTATATACTTTAGTGGATGAAAAGTGTACGTATCATTAACACAAATACCATATTCAATTGGAAATAAAATTGGTAGTGTTGTTACATTTTGACATTTAACACCCCAGCTTGTTAATATATTTGCCTCTTTTTTTATTTTCTTTATGTTTTTCTTAGTTTTAGTAAAGATATAGGAATCACATTTTTCTAGATCACATTCAATTTTTTCACTTTTTATAATATCTTTAATTAGTTTTATTGCATCTATTTGTGAATCAAAATACATTTTACTTATTTTATCGTTAAAATTACTTTCTAATTTTTGATAAATATCCTTTTGTAAATAACTAATTTTAGCTGTTGTTTTTGCAGTGATACCATTACCAATACTGCTTCTATCGATTATAGTTACCTTTTTCTTTTCCTTTGCTAAAAAATAGGCACTTGATATTCCGGCAATTCCACCACCTATAATTAAAATATCAGTCTGTAAATTATTAATATCGTCTTTTGTTTTTGCATTTTCTATACTTGTTTTTTGCCAAATAGAGTTATATTCCATACTTATTATTTTCCTTTTCTAAAATAATTATATATTTTTATCATTCAAATATAGTGTTGGTAGTTTAATTGAAAATATACTTTTTAATAGTACTAATATTTTTTATAAGTTATAGTTATAATAGTAAAAATTTTAAGACTTATTTTTGTTCTAAGTTGATGTTTTTAAAAGATTAGTTTATAATTGAATTAATAATAAGGAGGAAGAAGATGAATAATAAAGCTTTTACATTGATTGAGTTGTTAGGTGTTATTATAATAATTTCTATTATTATGTTAATAGCAATACCTAATGTTGTTTCAGTATTAGATAAGAATAAAAAAGATAGTTATATAGCAGATGCTAAAAAACTTGTAACTCAAGCACAATATGAAATTAGAAATGGTAGCATAAATAAACCGGCAACAGGAGAGATTGTTAAAATAACTTTATCTAGACTTGGTACTAGTGACATTAAAAATGATCCTAATGGTGATTTATATAATTTAAAAGATACATATGTAGTAATTGTTAGAAAAAATGGCTATTTAGAATACTATGTTAACTTAGTAGCTAATGATAAAAATAGTAATAATAATGGTATTTCTTTAGTTAATATTGATAAACTAAGTGAAGATGGAAAATATGAACTTGTTACAACTAAATTTGAATTACCGGATGATAATAAAATTGAGCAAGTTACGGGCGTATCTGGGCAAATTAATATTTATGAGTAGGAGTTTTAAATTAAAAAATATTGAATATTAAATTCAACAATGTTATACTAATTATGTTATAAAATAGAGGAGGATATATAATGAAAAAAATGAGAAATATGAAAGGATTTACTTTAATTGAACTATTAGCAGTTATCGTAATTTTAGGTATATTACTTGCGATAGCAGTACCATCTATTACTAAATATATTAGTTCATCTAGAAAAAGTACATTTATATCTAACGTAAAACAGTATATGGATTCTGCTAGAACTGAAGCTTTAGCTGGTAGTTATGCTTTTCCAACAAGTAATAGTGAAGCTACTGTTATTAAATTTGATACAATTCGTCCATTACTTGAAAAAGGTGGAAAAACATCACCATATGATGGTATTTGGGAAACTAGCAACTGCTATGTAGTAATTGTTAATGAGGGAACTGCTGAAGCTCCACGTTATGTATATTATGTAGCAGCACGTGATGATAAAGGGTATGGCCTTGGAACTAATGCAACAACACCTTCACTTATTGAATATAATAGTTTAAAAAGTGATTATGTAATCCAACTTAATAGTGGTAAAGCATTATCTGATAGTTCTATAACTGGTAGTATCATTGAAGATGATTATTCTGGTAGTACTCCTAGAACATTAACTATTACACATACTTACTAATATTTTAAAATTCTTAAAGGGGTAAAAATATGAAAAGAAAAAATCAAAAAGCTTTTACTTTAATTGAGTTATTAGCAGTTATCGTAATTTTAGCTATATTACTAGCTATAGCAGTTCCAAAAGTTACGCAATATATTACTAAATCAAGAAAAGATAGCCTAATAGCTACAGCTAATGATTTTATAGATGCTGTTAGAAATAGTGCACATAGTGATATTTATGATTTACCTATTGGTACTAATGATGTTACTATTGTTTCTCTAGATTTAATAGGATTAAGTAAGGGCGGTAGTAAGTCTCCGTTTAGTGGTAATTGGATTCCAAGATTTAGTTACGTAGCTATAATTAATGTTGGAACTGATGTTGATCCTGATTATAAATATTATATTGCTATTCGTGATACAAAAAGATATTCGGTTGCATTAACTGAAGAAAATAAAATTTCAAATAATTCAATTATTAGAGATGATATTTCTTTTAGTAAGGTTGGTATAGATGAAATGTGTGGATCTAAAGATGGTAGTTATAAAATTTTAAGATCTATTAAAGGTCTTGAAAAATATGAAACTACATCAGGATGGAATGCAACTGTTTATAGTAGTGCTAGTTGTTAAAAGATTGTTTTAGACAATCTTTTTTCTTTTATAATTTAAAGAAAAATTATAAATTTTAAATTTCATTCTTTTATTCAATTTTCTTGATAACTATTTTTTAATGTGTTATATTTATACTAGGATGTGATAAGATGAAAAATAATAAAAAAGCATTTACATTAATAGAATTGTTAGCTGTTCTTGTTATATTGGGTATATTAATTGGAATTGCTATTCCAAAAGTTACACAATATATAAATAAAAGTAAAAAAGATGGTTTTGTTTCAACTGGAAGCTTTTTTGTTGAAACTATGAGAAGTGATTTTACAAGTGAATTTTATCCTTTACCAATAAGAAATAATGAAGTTACGATAGTAACATTTGATTTAGCAAATCTTGATAATAAAGATAAAAAGTCAGCCTTTGGTGGTACTTATGTAAATAATAAGAGTTATGTTGCTGTTGTAAATGTTGGAACTGGTGTTGATCCTGAATATAAATATTATGTTGCAATGCAGGATTCTAAAGGTTATGCTTTTCCTTTAACTAATATTTCTTCTTTAACAACGGATAGAATAATAGCTAATGCTAAAAATAAAATGGAAATAACTATTCAACCATTATGTGGTACAAAAGATGGATATCAAAAAGAATATACAGAAATATCTGGATTAAATGATGTTCAACCTAGAGATGAACTAGGAAATAAAATAAATTGGAAAGCAACAATTTATAGTGGGGAAGGATGTACTGGTATTAATGAATAATTTAATAATTGGTTCTCACGTAAAATTTAATAAAAATGAACAATTACTAGCTTCTGTTAAAGAAGCTATTTCATATGGTGCTACAACGTTTATGTTTTATACAGGAGCTCCACAAAATACAAATAGAGCAGAGATAGATGATTTTAAAACGATTGAAGCTATGGATCTTATGAAAAAAAATAATATTAACATTAATAATGTTATTGTTCATGCACCATATATTATTAATTTAGCTAATAATAAAAACTTAGATTTTGGTGTTAATTTTTTAATAGAAGAACTTAATCGCTGCAATAAACTTGGAATAAGTTATTTAGTTTTACATCCTGGTAGTCATGTTGGATTGGGAGTATCTGAAGGAGTAAATAATATTATTTTAGGACTTAATCAAGTTTTAGAAAAATATCAAGGTAATACGATGATTCTTTTAGAGACAATGGCTGGTAAAGGTTCTGAAGTAGGTAGAAATTTTACAGAAATAAAGATGATTTTAGATGGTATCATTTATAAAAATAGAGTTGGAGTTTGTTTAGATACATGTCATTTGAATGATGGCGGTTATGATATTAGTGATTTTGATTGTTTACTAGATCAATTTGATAAAGAAATAGGAATTGATAAAATACATTGTGTTCATGTAAATGATAGTAAAAATATTATAGATTCACATAAAGATAGACATGAAAATATTGGTTTTGGTACGATAGGTTTTGATAAATTAATTAATGTTATATATAATGAAAGACTTGTTAATATTCCCAAAATATTAGAAACACCATATATAGATGATTATCCACCATATAAACAAGAAATAGATATGATAAGAAATAAAAAATTTAATAATAACTTAAAAGAAGAGGTTATTAGTTATTATTCTTAGACTACTTTTAATAAGTAGTTTTTCTTTTTTAATAATTATTATATATTTAGTATTTTAAATTAAAGCTTTATCAAGTTTTTATAATATAGATTTATTTTGCTTTTAATAGATTAGTTTGTTAAAATAGTGTTAGTGATGTTTATGAAGGATGGAATATTAATTATTAATAAAGATAAAAATATGACAAGTCGTGATGTTGTCAATGTTTGCTGTAATAAATTAAAAACTAAGCATATTGGACATACAGGTACATTGGATCCTATTGCTACTGGTGTTTTAGTTTTAGGAGTTAATGATGGATGTAAGATAATAGAACTTTTAACTAGTAATATTAAAACGTATAAAGCAGAAGTAATTGTTGGAGTTGAAACTGATACTTTAGATGTAACTGGAGAAGTAATAAAAACATATAATGTAGATAGATTGGATAACAAATTAGTAAAAGAAGTACTTAATAGTTTTATAGGAAAATATATGCAGGAAGTACCTAAATATTCAGCTATTCATGTAAATGGTAAGAGGTTACATGAATATGCTAGAAATAATATAGATGTGGTATTACCAAAAAGAGAAGTTGAAATTTTAGCACTTGATTATCTTAACGACTTAAAAAAAGAGAATGGTTATTATACTTTTAGTTTTATAGTAACAGTTAGTAAGGGAACATATATACGTAGTTTAATAAGAGATATTGGCATTAAACTAGGCTACTCTTGTACAATGAAAAATTTAGATCGTATCAAACAAGGTATATTCTCATTAGATCAAGCAATTTCTTTAGATGATGTTTGTTATGATAATTTAATTAGTATAGCTGATGCGCTAGTTAATTATGATAGTATCTTAGTTGATGATGATACTAGCAAGAAAGTATTAAATGGTGCGATTTTAAAATTAGATACTAGTAGTGATTTAGTAGTAGTATTTAATAAAAATAAGAAGTTATTAGCAATTTATCAAAGGTATCTAAAAGATACAGAGAAAATGAAGCCTTACAAGGTTTTTGGAGGAAAGAATGAAAAAGTTGAGTGAATTATATCCTGATTATACTTTAGATGATGTATCTATAAATGGGATTAAAATCAATTCTAAAGAGGTTGTACCTGGTGATATTTTCGTTTGCACAACTGGTGTTACAGCTGATAGGCATGATTTTATAGATGAAGCCATAAAAAATGGTGCTAGCTCTATAGTTGTTTCTAAACAGGTTGATTATGATATTCCTACTATTATGGTAGATGATACCAATAAGGAGTTACCTTTATTAGCTAGTAGATTTTATGATTATCCAGAAAAGGATTTAGATATTATTGGAATAACTGGTACAAATGGTAAAACAACTGTTGCTACAATTATTCAAGAATTACTAGGTGATGATATTTGTGGTTATTTAGGTACTAATGGTATAATTTGCAGTAAATTTAATGAACAAATTAAGAACACAACTCCTGATGCTGATAGGCTTTATGGTTATTTAAGACGTTTTGTTGATAATGGTTGTAAATATTTAAGTATGGAGACATCATCAGAAGCTTTTTATCGCAAAAGATTATCTAATCTTAAATTTAAGATTGGTGTAGTTACTAATGTAACAGAAGATCATTTAAACATTCATAAAACTATTGATAATTATGTATCATGTAAGATGGAACTTGTAAAACAAGTAAGAGATGATGGCTATTCTATTTTAAATGTCGATGATAAGTATTATAGTCAATTTAGAAGTGTTTCACGTGGTAAGATTCTAACTTATGGTAAGAATGATTCATCATTACAGATTGTTGATATAAAGTTATCTATTAAGAAGACTGATGTTACCTTAAAATATCAGGATAAACTTTATAATTTTAGTTATCCTTTATTAGGTGAATTTAATGTTTATAATTTATGTGGTGCGATTTTAACATTAATCGCTCTTGGATATAGTATTGATGATATTATTAAAAGAGTTGACAGAATAAAAGCACCAAGTGGTAGAGTACAATTTTTAGACTTTGGCCAAAAGTTTGATATTATTCTTGATTATGCGCATACTACTGATGCTTTTTCAAAAATATATGAGTTACTTGATAAGGTAAAAAAGGGTAGAGTAATAACAGTAACTGGTAGTGCTGGTGGTAGAGAAAAAGAAAAACGACCTATTATGGGAAATTTAGTATTATTAAAGTCTGACTATGTAATATTTACTATGGATGATCCTAGATATGAAAAGGTAGAAGATATCGTTAAAGATTTAACAAGTTTATCGGATAGAAATAATTATGAAATTATAGTAGATAGAAAATCAGCAATTGCTAGGGCATTTGATTTAGCAGAGAGTGGTGATATTGTTTTAGTTGCTGGTAAAGGAATAGATAATTATATGGCTATTGAAGATAAGTATTTACCATACTGTGATTTAGAAGTTATTAAAGATTATTTTAATAACTTATGATTTATTTTGAATTGTACGACATAATTTGACATATTATTTATTAGGTGATTAATATGTTAAAAAAGATACTTAAGTTGTTGTTTTCAGATTTACATTTATTAACAGCGTCTTATTCAAACAATGTTTTTCCAGATCCACTTACTAAGGAAGAAGAGGAGTATTATATTAAAAGACATTTACTAGGTGATAAAGATGCTAGAAATAAATTAATTGAACATAATTTAAGGCTTGTTGCTCATATAGTTAAAAAGTATGATTCTAAAATAGATGATAGTGATGATTTAATTAGTATTGGTACTATTGGCCTTATTAAAGGCGTTGATTCTTTTTCCAATAAACACGGCACTAAGATAACTACTTATTGTGCTAGATGTATTGAAAATGAGATACTAATGTATTTTCGTTCAAACAATAAAAATTTAAAAAATGTTTCTTTAAATGAATCTGTTGGATTTGATAAAGATGGTAATGAAATAACTATTTTAGATGTTTTAAAAGCTCCTAAACCTGATTTTGCTGATGAGATTAATAAGAAAGATAATATAAAGCTTTTAAAGAATTATCTAAATGTTTTACTAGATAGAGAAAAAGAAATTATTATAAGGAGATATGGGTTAAATAATACTAAGGAACAGACTCAAAAAACAATCGCAAAAGAGTTAAAAATTTCTAGAAGTTATGTATCTCGAATTGAAAAACGTGCTTTAACTAAAATATTAAGAGAGTTTATGAAAAGTAAATCTATTAACTAATTTTGTAAAAAGATGTCTATTAATTTAAATAGATGTCTTTTTTGTTTTATATTTTTGGTATGGTGTTATAATAACCATAGTGAGAGGTAATATTTATGGGAGTTAATAGAAAAAGAAAAAATATAGTAAAGGGACCTAATTTAAAAGAAATAGGGTATGATGTAAGTAGAGTTGATCATAGATATCATCTTAAAAAACAAGTTTATATTTTGATTATAATTTTATTTATTTTGATATTATTATTTATTGGATTTCATTTTATGATTCCTATAATTAAGTTAAATGGCAGTAGTAAAATAGAAATTAATTATAATGATACTTATGTAGAAAGTGGTGCTACTGCTAAATTTTTAAATAAGAATTTAACTGATAAAATAGTTATGAGTAGTAATATAGATACTAGTAAAGTTGGTAATTATCATGTTGTTTATACGGTTAGTTATGGCTTTTACAAAGTAAAAAAAATAAGAATAGTTAATGTTGTTGATAAAAATGATCCTACTATTGAATTATCTGGTGGAAGTGATGTAAATATTTGCCCAAATACTAATTTTGAAGAATTAGGATATAAGGCAACAGATGATTATGATGGTGATATAACTGATAAAGTAAAGGTTAAAAGAAGTGGCAACAAAATAATTTATACAGTTGAAGATTCTTCTAAAAACAGTTTTTCAATTACTAGAAAAATAAATGAGGTAGATAATGTAGCTCCAGTTATTACTTTAAAAGGTAATTCAACTATGTATTTAGGTCTTGATGATACTTTTACTGAGCCTGGTTATACGGTAAGTGATAATTGTAGTACTAATTTAACTGATAGAGTTAAAGTAAGTGGTGAAGTAATATCAAAAGTAAAAGGGACTTATACACTTACTTATGAAGTTACTGATGATGGTAATAATAAAGCAACGGTTGAAAGAAAAGTTATTGTTTCAGATAAGACTGATCCTAACAGCGGAGTATTAAAGAAAGGCGCTATTTACTTAACTTTTGATGACGGTCCAAGTAGTGTTACTACTAGTACTATTTTAGATATTTTAAAAGAAGAAAATGTTAAAGCTACTTTTTTTGTTACTAATAATGGACCTGATTCTTTGATTAAGAGAATATATGATGAAGGTCATACTATAGCTATTCATACTGCTAGTCATACTTATTCTAAAGTTTATGCATCAGTTGATGCTTACTTTGATGATTTAAAAATAGTAAGTGATAGGATAAAAAGAATTACAGGTCAAACTACTAAAATAGTTAGATTTCCTGGTGGTAGTAGTAATACTATTAGTAGAAGATATTGTAGTGGTATAATGACTAAGTTATCAGAAGAGTTATTTTCTAGAGGATATCGTTATTATGATTGGAATGTTGATTCTAATGATGCATCAACTTCTAAAGATAAGCAAGCCGTTTATAATAATGTTACTAAAAATTTATCTAAAAATAGAGGCAATGTTGTTTTAATGCATGATATTAAAACCCAGACTAGGGATGCTCTTCGTGATATCATAAAATATGGTAAAGAAAACGGTTATACATTTGAAAAAATTGATATGGATACTTATATGGTAAGACAGCATATTAATAATTAAAAGAGAAGAGTAACATCTTTTCTTTTACTTTCTCTTATTTTTTCAGTATAATATATTATGGTGATTGGTATGTGGTGTTATCCCAATATGTATCAAAAAAAAATAGAAAATATTAATTATCAGAAATTAAAGAAACTTGGCATAAAATGTCTTATATTTGATCTTGATAATACTATTGCTTTGATTGATCAGGATATAATAACTGATGATACTAGGATGTTTTTGGATAACTTAAAAAAAGACTTTAGGATAGTGATTATTTCTAATAATATTACTAAAAGAGTTAAAAAGTATGCTAATATATTAGAGTGTGATTTTGTAGCAAATGCAATGAAACCATTACCTATAGGGTATAGTAAGATTAGAAAAAAATATAATTTAAAATGTAGTGAAATGTGTATGATAGGTGATCAGATGCTAACTGATATTTATGGAGGAAATCGTTATCATATGTTTACTATTTTAGTAGATCCACTTGGTACAAAAGATTTAAAAATAACTAGCTTGAATCGTTTAATTGAAAAGAAAGTATTAAAAAAGTATGAACGAATGGAAATTATGAAAAAGGGTGTATATTATGAGTAAAAATAAGTATTGTTTAGGGTGCGGGGTATTACTGCAAAATGAAAATATTACTCAAGAAGGTTATGTTACAAGTTTAGATAATGATATTTGTCAAAGATGTTTTAGAATGAAAAATTATGGTGAGTATCAGGTCTCAACACGTTCAAATGATGAGTATATAGAAATATTGAAGACAGTTGGTAAAACTAATGATTTGGTACTACATATTGTTGATTTATTAAATATTGATAAAGATATTAATCTTATTAGAAATTATATTTCTAACAAAATGATATTAGTTTTAAATAAAAGGGATGCTCTTCCTAAAAGTACTAATGATGATAAAATTATTTCATATATTAAATCTTTAGGAGCTACCTATGAAGATATTATTATAATTAGTGCTAATAAAAACTATAATATTGATCTTTTGATGGATAAAATAAGGAAATATAAAACCTCAAATAGAGTTTATGTAGTAGGACACACTAATACTGGTAAAAGCAGTTTAATTAATAAATTAATAAGTGATTATACAGATAATGAGAGTAAATTAACTATTTCACCTCTTCCAAGTACTACTTTAAATACTGTTGCGATTATTTTGGATAAAGATTTAATTTTAGTTGATACACCAGGTTTAGTAGATCGTGGGAATATTGCTAACTATATAGGTAGTAATACATTAAAAAAACTAATTCACAAAAAGGAAATAAAACCTAGAACGTTTCAAATAAAAAAGGGACAATGTTTGGTAATTGATGATATTTGCAGAATTGATTATCAAAGTGGAGATAGAAATAGTTTTACTTTGTATATTCCTAATAGTTTAAAAGTAAAAAAGATGAATGCATTACGTCAAAATGTTATGAAAGACTTAGCTAAAAATACATATGAAATTAAATATCGTGAAGATTTAGTAATTAATGGACTTGGTTGGATTAAAATGGTAGGAAATGGCGTAATAGATGTATATATTGATAAAAATATAGAGACATTTATCAGAAAAAATTTAATATAGATGGGGTTATTTAGAGTTATGGAAAGATATAAGTTAAAATGTGCGGTATTTTTAATTTTAAGTAAAAATGTTGGTGATAGAGAATTTATTTTATTACAAAGAAGATTTAATACAGGCCTTTTAGATGGTATGTATGATGTTTCATGTTCTGGACACTTAGAAGTTGGTGAGGGTTTAAAGAGTGCTTTAATAAGAGAAGCTAATGAAGAAATAGGAATTGAAATAAAAAAAGAAAATTTGCATTTTAGTTCTGTTACTCATGCTAATTTTAATGGTGATGAGTATATACTTGCATCTTTTTCTTGTAATGTTTATGATGGCGTTTGTAGAATAATGGAAGCTAATAAATGTGATGACTTGACTTGGTTTCCAGTTGATGAATTACCATCTAATTTAATAGAAACTAGAAAAGTAATGATAGATAATTACCTAAATGGTAATAGTTATAGTGAATATAATTTCAAATAAAAACTAAGTTTAGTCACTTAGTTTTTAATCTTTTGTTACTATTTCATAAGTTTCATGTTCTGGATCCCAAAATAACATAGTCTTAATTGGGTTGTAAGTTAAATATCCTCCTATTATAAATATAGTAGTAATTAAAACTATACTAATAATATTAAATGCTTTATAATCCTCCTTCTTTAGGAAAAAATTACTTACAAATTGTCCAAATAAGATTGTTAGAAATAATAGAATCAATGTAAATACCATATGTTCACCAAATCTTAAATAAACAGGAAGATAAATAATTAAAAATAATGTAATTGTTGCTGTGCTACTAATTAAATTAGTTAAGAAAACATTATTGTAATTAAATTTTTTCCTTATTATAAATAAGATTAGATAAAATATGAAGTAACAAGTAAAAATCATTTTCATGTGTTGAAAAATACTTTCATTTGTTGAGAAAAATACAGCTATGATATCATTATTTAAGATATCAAATAGAAAATGTGCAGGGAAGTTTAAACAAAAGATGATGATACTGCTAATTAAAATATATTTAAAATTTTTCATGTATATAATTTATCACTAAATTTGAGTAAAATTTGTCGTAATATGTTATAATAAAGTTAATTTTATGCTGTATATGTAATTTATGAAATTTGCTAATTATTAAAAAATAAAAAATTAAGGAGGTAGTACTATGGATAATACTAATGTTATTAATGAAATACGTAGTAAAACTGATATTGTAGATATTATTTCTAGTTATTTACCTCTTACACAAAAGGGCAAGAACTTCTTCGGAGTTTGTCCTTTTCATGATGATACTAATCCATCTATGAGTGTATCACGTGAAAAACAGATATATCGTTGTTTTTCTTGTGGTGCTAGTGGTAATGTTTTTAATTTTATTATGGATTACGAACATGTATCATTTAAAGAAGCATTATCTATTTTAGCTAATAAAACAGGTATTGAAATTAAGGGACTTAGATTAGCCAAAAAAGAATCTAAATATGATAAGTTATATGAAATATATGAACTTGCTCATAAGTATTATCAAAATAATATGAATAGTAGTTATGCTAAAAAAGCTAAGGATTATTTAAACAATAGATATATTACGGAAGATATGATTAGAGAATATAAAATTGGGTTAAGTCTAGATAAAAATGATGATTTAACTAAGTTATTATTAGCTAAAGGGTATGATTTAAATACTTTAAATGATATTGGTTTATCTAGTTATGAAAAAGATGTTTATATAAATCGTATTATGTTTCCGTTATATGACTTAAATGGCAGAGTAGTAGGTTTTTCGGGAAGACGATATGATGGTATTAAAGAAAATAAATATGTAAATACTAAGGGTACAGAGATATTTCAAAAAGGAGATACCTTATATAATTATCATTTAGCACGTGAATTTGTTAGAAGCAAAAATCAGGTTATTGTAATGGAAGGATTTATGGCTGTTATTCGTTCTAGGGAAGCAGGTATTAAAAACTGTGTTGCCTTAATGGGTACTGCTATGACAAAAGAACAAGCTCAACTTATAAAACGTTTATCTAACCATGTTGTTTTAAGCTTTGATGGCGATGAACCAGGTAGAAAAGCTTGCTTAGATAATGGGAGTGAACTTGAGAAATTAGGTTGCACTGTTAGTGTTGTCCAATTAGATAATGGCCTAGATCCAGATGATTATATTTTAAAATATGGTGCTGATTCATTTCAAAACTTGATAAAAAATGCCATAACTTTAAGTGATTATCGCATAAAACGACTTAAAATGAATATAAATTTAACTAGTGATTTAGAAAAAACTGAGTATATTAATAGCGTTTTAGCGGAAACTAGTAAAATAGAAGATGAAATTCACAGAGAATTTATCTTAAAAAAACTTGCAAAAGAATTTGATATAAGTTATAATACGTTAGAAAAAAGATTATTATCTTTTACTAATCAGAATAATAAAGTAGAAGCCAAAGAGACAGTTTCTATTGTTGTTAGTGATAAAAAAGTAGTTAAAAAAGATAAATATTACTTAGCAACTTATGCATTATTATATTATATGTTGGTAGATAAAAGGTGTTTAAATTATTATAGAAATGGTTATATTAATTTTCCTAATGAAGATGAACGCTTTTTAGCAAGTGAAATTTCATATTATGAACAAAAATATGGTATAATAACACCAGCAGATTTTTATACTTATCTAGGTGATAAAGAAAAACTACTTGTAGTTTTAAAGAAGGCTTTAGATCTTGACCTTGATAGCAGTGTAGAAGATAAAACGTTACTTGATTATATTGGTACTTTAAGAAATTATCAAATAATACTTGAGTTAAATAGATTAGGTAAAGAGTTAAAAGATACAAGTGATGTAATGATAAAAGCACAAATTGCTCAAAAAATGGCTAAAATTAAACTTGAAATTAAAGATTAGGGAGTTGACTAAAATGACAAAAGAAATCAAAACTTTTGAAGAAAGAAAACAAAGTTTATTAGAGTTAGGAAAAAAGAACGGATTTATAACATATGAACAATTAGCTGATGAATTAAAAGGACTTGATGTTGATAGTGATTCACTTGATGATTTATATAATTTTTTAGTTGATAATAATATTGAGATAACATCTGATGAAGATGAATCTGGAAATGATGAAAATGGTGAAAGTGATCTTTTTGATTTAGATGATTTAGCTTTATCAAAAGATGTAAAGATTAATGATCCAGTAAGAATGTATTTAAAAGAAATTGGTAGAATTAATCTACTTACTTCAGATGAAGAATATGAATATGCATTAAGAGCTGAACAGGGAGATGAGTATGCTAAACAAATGTTAGCTGAATCAAATCTTCGTTTAGTTGTATCAATAGCTAAACGTTATGTAGGACGTGGTATGTTATTCCTTGATTTAATTCAAGAGGGTAATATTGGTCTTATGAAGGCAGTTGATAAGTATGATCCTGCTAAAGGATTTAAATTCTCAACATATGCTACTTGGTGGATTCGTCAAGCAATAACTCGTGCAATAGCTGATCAAGCTAGAACTATTCGTGTTCCTGTTCATATGGTAGAAACTATTAATAAACTTGCTCGTGTTCAAAGACAGTTAACTCAAGAATTAAATCGTGAACCAACTGATGAAGAACTTGCTAAAAAACTTGGTATTAGTATAGAAAAAGTTCGTGAAGTTTATAAAATTAGTCAAGATCCAGTATCATTAGAAACACCTATTGGTGAAGAGGATGATTCTCATTTAGGCGATTTTATTAAAGATGAGAGAACAATGTCACCTGAAGAATATACAACTAGTGAGATGTTAAAAGAAGAACTTAGTGGTGTTTTATTAACACTTACTGATAGAGAAGAAAGAGTCCTAAGATTACGTTTTGGTCTTGATGATGGTCAATGTAGAACACTAGAAGAAGTAGGACAAATATTTGGTGTAACTAGAGAAAGAATCCGTCAAATAGAAGCAAAAGCTCTTCGTAAATTAAGACATCCATCAAGAAGTAGAAAATTAAAAGACTTTTTAACAAACTAAGACTAGAAATAGTCTTTTTCTGTTATAATTAAATAGGTGATGTTATGAATATTAAGTTAAATAATAGATTAAATAGTGTAGCTAGTTTAATTTGCTGTAATCGTTCTATTATTGATGTTGGTTGTGATCATGCTTTATTAGATATCTATTTGGTTTTAAATAAAGAGCCTAAAAAGGTAATTGCTTCTGATATTAAAGAAGGACCATTAAAAAGTGCTTATAATAATATTAAAAAATACGGTTTAAGTGATAAAATAATACTTAGACTTGGCAATGGTATTGAAACTATTGATAATGATATCGATACTATTGTGATATCTGGTATGGGCGGATTAAATATGATTGGTATTTTAAAATATAATCAGAATAAATATAAGCATGTTGATACTATTATTCTATCTCCCAATAGTGATACTTACCAAGTTAGAAAACAGATTTGTAAGTTTGGTTTTTATATTGATGATGAAGTATTGGTAAAAGATAATAAAATTATTTATCCTGTAATTCGTTTTAAAAGAGGTAAAAAAAGATACTCTTATAATGAATATTTATGTGGACCTTATTTAATTAAAAAACATGATAATTTATTTGTTGAGTATATGAGTAGGGAAAAAGATACAAAGGAAAAGCTGTTAGAAGTTTTACCAAGAAAATACTTTGAAAAAAGATATGCATTAAAAAAAGAACTAAAAGCTATTAATAAAGTGCTTTAGTTCTTTTTATATGAAGAAAGTTGGATTTTCTTCTTGATAGGTTTGATAATTACTAACTGTATTTAATTCTTTTTTTGTACTTTGATTTGATATGCTTTTATTTTGAATATTATTATTAGTAGTAGTATTTTTGTTATCATCATCTTTCATGGCTCCCATGATACGAAACATTGTTTTAGCATTGTTAAACATTGGCTTTACTTGATAAAAAATAGGAATAGCTTGATTTACAACGTTTAATGTTTTACTGGCACCATTTAAAAAGCCACTGAAACTAAATTTTCCTAATAAACCTTTTAGGCCACCGGCTGTTTGTGACATTTTTCCTAAAGATGCAATACCACTTTTAGCACCAAGTCCACTTGCTAAACTAGATGCTTGATAGTATGGTTGATACATATAGGGATTGAAAAAACCATTACCGTACATAATCCCACTCCTTTACTTTATTATATGAAAGTTTAAAAAAATGTTTAAAAATATTTTTTAATATGTTATACTTATCCATAGAATAGAAGTATATAAAAGGGTTGATAATATGAATATTTTTATTGGAACTTATCATATAGTGAGAGATGTTTTTAACCTTCCAATGAAACTTGTTAAAGGTATGAAACAAAAGAAGATTGAAAACGAATTGTTAGAAGAAAAAGCTAAAAGACAAGAAAAATTATTACAAGAAACAGTTAAAGCTGGTTCATTAGCAGATAGTAGTACTACTTCTGTTGATAAAAAAGATTTGGTTGTTTTTGATTATCAAGTTAGAGATGAATATGGAAAAGTAATAAAAAGTTCATTTGAAGCTAAGAGTATTAGTGAAGTTGAAGCTTTCTTAACTAATGAAGGGTATGAAATTATTAAAATTCAGCCTAAGAAAAAATTTAGTTTAGACATGAATATTAGTTTGTTTGGAGTTCATTTAAGAAGTAGTGAATTAAGTTTTGCTTTAACACAATTATCAACATATATTAAAGCCGGCATTCCTTTAGTTGATGCTGTTCGTATTTTGGCTAGACAAACAGAAAATACAGCTAAGAAGAAGGTTTATGAAAAGGTAGTATATGATTTAGTAGCAGGTGAAAATTTTAGTACAGCTTTAGAGCATCAATCCAATGTTTTTCCTAGATTGTTAATAAATATGGTAAAGGCCAGTGAAATGACAGGAGATTTACCAACTACGTTAGATGAAATGAGTGATTACTATACATCAATTGATAAAACTAAAAAGCAAATGTTAGTTGCTCTTACTTATCCAACAATCGTATTTATTCTTGCCATAGCAGTAGTTGCTTTTTGTTTATTGTATGTTGTTCCAAGCTTTGTTAAAATGTATGCAGAAACAGAAGCAGGATTACCTGCAATAACTGTTTTTACAATAAATGCTAGTAATTTTTTATCACACCATTATATTGCTATTATTATTTCAATAGCGGCTATTTTGATTACGATTATTACTGCTTATAATAATATTAAATCATTTAGGAAGACAGTACAAATTATATTAATGAAGACACCTGGAATTGGTAAAATAATTATTTATAATGAACTTAGTATGTTTACTAGAACGTTTGCCCAACTTTTAAATCATAGTGTTCATATTACAGATAGTATGGTTATTCTTTCTAAAATATCTAATAATGAAGTATATAAAGAAATTATTATGAACACCTTAGAATCTCTTAGTAAAGGTGGTAAAATTTCAGAATCATTTAGAGGAAATTGGGCTTTTCCAGTTGTAGCGTATGAAATGTTAGTTACTGGTGAATCAACTGGTAGATTAGGTGAAATGATGGAAAAGGTAGCAGATTATTATACAGATTTACATAAAAATGCGATTGCTAGTTTAAAAAGCTTAATTGAACCAATTACTATTGTTTTATTAGCGTTTGCAGTAGGTTTCATTTTATTATCAATTGTAATTCCAATGTTTGATATTTATGGTGCCGTAGGTAATATGGGTTAGAGGGGATTATATGTTTTATTATTTAGTTATATTTTTTATAATAGGAGCTATTTTTGGTTCATTTTATCACGTTGTTGGTTATCGTTTACCTAAAAATGAATCACTTATAAACCCTAAACATTCATATTGTCCTAATTGTAATAAAAGACTAAAATGGTATGAACTTATTCCTATTATTTCTTATTTTGTGCAACTTGGAAAATGTCGAAATTGTAAAAAGCCTATTTCTATTTTTTATCCGTTTATTGAAATTGTTACAGGGCTTTTATTTGCTGTTAGTTTTTATTCATTTGGTTTTAGTTATGAACTTATTATTTGCTTACTTTTAGTATCATTTTTTAGTATTGTTATAGTTAGTGATTTAAATTACATGGTTATACCAGATGAAGTTACTATTACTATTTCTATTTTAATTATTATTGTTAATTTTTTAAATTTAGGATTTTATGGCGGCATTTTAAAGATATTTAGTGGTATTATAACGTTCTTAGGAATGTACTTGATTATGATTTTAGGTAATATGATTTTTAAAAAGGAAACTCTTGGTGGAGCTGATGTAAAGTTAATGTTTATTGCTGGTTTAACGTTACATCCACTGCTTGGTATTTTTGTTATTTTCATTGCTAGCAGTATTGCATTACCAGCATCTATTTTGATTTATGTTACTAGTCGTGATCATATGATACCATTTGGTCCATTTTTAGTAGCATCTATTTTGTTATTTTATTTATTAAAGATAGATATATCAACTTTTTTAAATTTATTTTGATTTTTTTTAAATATTGTAATACACTTGTTGTAATATTATTTGATATTCTTGATTTGAAAGGGTGTTATATATGAAAGTATTACTTTATGCTGAAGGGTTAAAGGCTATTAATAAGAGTGGCTTAGGTAAAGCTATTAATCATCAAATGAAAGCACTAGAAGATGAAAATATTGAATATACCTTAAATCCTAAAGATGATTATGACATTTTGCATATCAATACTTGGTTTTTAAAATCTTATTTTATAGCTAAACGTGCGAAGAGAAATGGTAAAAAGATTGTTTATCATGCTCATTCTACCGAAGAGGATTATAAAAACGGCTTTATTTTTGCTAAGCAAACATCTAAACTTATTAAATGGTGGTTAATAAAATGTTATAAATTGGGAGATGTAATTATTACTCCTACTTTATATTCTAAAAATCTATTACTTGGTTATAAGGGATTGGAAAATAAAAAAATTTATGCTATTTCTAATGGCGTTGAACTTGATTTTTTTGAAAGTAATAAAAGTTATGGCGATGATTTTAGAAGAACGTATAATTATACTAAAGATGATAAAGTAATTGTTGGAATAGGTTTATATATCGAACGTAAGGGCATAGTTGATTTTGTAGAACTTGCTAAGAGAATGCCAGAATATAAGTTTATTTGGTTTGGCTATAGTCCACTTGCTGCTGCTACTCATCCTGTAAGAGAAGCTGTTAATACTAAGCTTGATAATTTAATTTTTGCAGGTTATGTAGAAAGAAGTATGATTAGAGCGGCTTTAAATGGTTGCGATTTATATATTTTTCCAACGTTTGAAGAAACTGAAGGCATTCCTATAATTGAAGCTTTTGCTTGTAAGACTAATGCTATTATTCGTGATATTCCTATTTTTGATGGTTGGTTGGAAGATGGTAAAAATGTTTATAAAGCTAAAGATGTTGATGAATTTGAAGTAAAAATTAAAAAGTTTTTAAATGGCGAATTGAAAAGTTTGACCGAAAATGCATATGAAGTTGTTAAGGAAAAAGATCAAAGAAATATTGGTAAACAATTAAAAGCTGTTTATGAAGAAGTGTTAAAAGATAATTAATTAATTGTTTTATATGTTTCACTGTAAATATTATAAATTAGTGATAATAAAATTAAATATGATATTAAAGAAGAACCACCATAACTAATAAACGGTAATGTAATACCAGTAATTGGTATTATTCCTAGAGTCATTCCTATATTTTGAAATTGCTGATATAGTAGTATACCAATTGTTGCTGCTAGTACTAATTTATCATTAATATTGTTTGTTTTTTTGTATAACTTTATTAAACTATAATCAAATCCTAAAATAATAAGTAATAATATGATGCTACCTGTTAGTCCAAAATTTGATGCGTAAACAGCAAAAATGAAATCTGTACCTGATTCTGGAAAATAGATTGGTGTTTTATTGTATCCGTGGCCAAGTATACCACTTGAACCTATTGCTGTTAGAGAATTTTCAAGTTGCATTCCTGTACCATTTTTCCAGTCTAAAAGTCTATCAATTCTATAAAATAAATTAGTACCTAATAGCTTGATGAATAATTCTTGATTAAAAAAATACATAGCTAAAAAGACCGTTATTACAGTTACTATTAAGAATATAAGAAAAATAAACCATCTTTTTCTTAATGGTGATACTAGTAATATTGACGTAATAATAATAAAATAAATAAAAACAGCGCCTGTATCTGGCTCTAGAAATGTTAATATACTTGGTATTAAAAAAATAATACCTACTTTAATTAATAAAACTAGTTCACTAAATAGTGAATTTTTTTTATTTGTTTCTATCCATTTACCTGTTATAACACTAGTTAAAATGATTAAAGCTATTTTCATAAATTCACTAGGTTGAAATGAGCCAATACCGGGAATAATAAACCAACATCTACTATTATTTATTGGTTTAGCTATTATTAATAGTAATAATAATAAAATAATATTAGTTAGGTAAATATACCAAGCATATTTATAGATAGTTTGTTTTGATATTTTGGTGATAACTAACATTAAAATAATACCAGTTAAGTAAAAATATAATTGCTTAAGTGCTAAATTACCAAGATAATTTGGCAGATATGTCATACTACTATAAATAGAAATAATGCTAATAAAAATAAATAATAGTATATATATGGTTATTGGTACATTTAATTTTATTTTCTTAAGTTTTATCATAGTATCCCTCATTATTATTATGCAAAAAAGTTTTAAAAATATTTATTTTGAATATAATTTATAGAAAGGATGAAGTGTTATGAAAAAAGAATTACCAAAAATTTTTAAAAAAAATGTTGATTTAGAGCATAGTAATAATAAAAGGGTCTTTTATGCTAGTGAAAATAAAGAAACATTAGTTAAAAATGATGATACTAATAGTTATCGCTCACTATCAACGGTTGAAGAAAAAATAAGAAAGTTATTTAAAAGCAGTCGTTATATTTTTAATATTAATGTAATTATTAAGACTGACAAAAAAGATTATAATACACAAATAGCTGGGAGAATAAAAAATAGTATAGTAACAGTTGATAATGATGTGATTCCAATTGTTGAAATAAATGATATTATAATAAAAGACCGTATTTAACGGTCTTTTATTAACTACAAGCAATAAATGTATCTGGTAAACATCTTAGTGCTCCTACACAATTTAAGTTGATTGTAAAGAATGTTTCTGTTGGGATATAAGGAGTAGAGGAAACGGTAGAACTATCAGGGTTTGGAGCTAAAACTCTACAAGTTGCACAACATCCTTCTACGTGTTCACATCTAAATACTGAACTAACATCACTACTTCCATTTAAGGTATAAGGGAATGTCCACAAACTTCCACTAGAGCAGTGGTAGAAAGTAACTGGTCTTGTGTTATAGCAAACTGTTGCAGGAGTAGGTCCTAAAAATGGACGATCACAGCCATCACCTAAGCAGTCAAATTTTTCACTGCGTTCTTGTAGTTTTACAATTACTTCTAGGATGTTTGCTAAGCAGCAGTTCTCATTAGTAGTATTGTTTTGATCTTGACACATAATAAATGCCTCCTTTCATAGCATTTGATAATTATTGAAATTAACTAATTTCTAGATAATAAAAATTCTATAGCATTATGTACTCCTTTATAATTATCTAGTATAAGATATTCAAAAATTAGTACTTTGGTGTATTATTATTACCCATTTTTAAAAGGGACTATCTTTTTATTTTAAAATATTATATAATGTATTTGGTGATTAAAATGGATTATTTACAATATGTTATTATTGTAGTTGTATTTATAATAATTTTATTAGCAATATTAAAGTCAATGAAAAAGGATGCTCATTTGGAGCTTAATAAACTAGTAGAGTATTTAGGTGGTAAAGATAATATTATTTCAACAGAGACTAGTTTATCTAGATTTAAGGTTACTTTAAAGGATGTTAGTATTGTTAATAAAGAAGCAATACAAAAATTAGGTGCTAAGGGTATTGTAGAAATTGATAATCAATTAAAAATAATTTTAGGACCTGATAGTAAACAGTTAAAAAAATATATTGATGGACTAAAATAAACAAATTTCTAGGTATTATGTCAAAAAACGACATTTTTCGACAATTAAAATACATATAATGGTAATGGAAAGAGGGCTGTTATATGTATTTTTTTCGTTCTGTAATTTTAATTTTAATAACGATTTTATCTAGTTTTATAGTTTATCAATATTTAACTTGTAAAAATATTAAGAAAGATATTATTTTTATATATTTAGTATTTCTTCAAGCAATTTTGGTTTTATTTAGTGGTAATGTAGTTGTTTCTATATTTTTAGATTTTCCTTGCTTTATAGCTTATATGTTAAAAAAGAGAAGGGAAGCTTTAATTTTATCAATAATTAATGTTTTATTTTATGCAATTACGTTTAAAATCAGTTGGTTATATTATTTAATATATATTTTTTATTTTATTATTGATTATATACTTAGAAATAATAGTAAATTATCAATTAAAGTATTAGTATTATCTAAAACGTTTTTAACTAGTTTTGTTTATTTTTTGTATTTTGAACATAGTAGTATTTATTTATTATATATTATCTTTATTTTCTTATATTTTTACTTATTATTAAATATCGTTTACAATTTCTTTAAATATTATAATGAAAAGAAGAATAATGATAATATTATTTTTCAGATTGCTCATGAAGTTAAAAATCCGATTGCTGTATGTAAGGGTTATTTAGATATGCTTGATTTAAAGAAACAGGATAAAGTTAATAAATATATTCCAATAGTACGCAGTGAAATGAGTAGAGCTTTAACTATAATGGATGATTTTCTAAATCTCAAGAGGCTTAGTATTAATAAGGGAATTATGGATATGATGATGTTATTAGAAGATGTTTCTATTACTATGGAATCTATTTTAAAAAATAAACATGTAAGTTTGAGTTTACCAGAAATTGATGATGAGGTGTTATTAGAAGCTGATTATGATAGATTAAAACAGGTTTTTATTAATTTGATTAAGAACTCATATGAAGCAAATAGTAAAAATATAAAAATCGATTTATTTACAAAAAAGAATAGGTTAGTAGTAACAATTTTAGATGATGGTGATGGTATTAGTGAGAGTGATTTGAAAAGAATTGGTCAACTTTTTTATACAACTAAATCTAAAGGAAATGGAATTGGAATTAGTATATTAAAAGAGATTATAAAGCTTCATGATGGTGATGTTTTATATGATTCTAAAGTAGGTGTTGGTACTAAGGTAACTATTGAATTACCATCTTATATAAATTTTTAAATATTAAGTCAAAATAAAAAGAGCATTAAATTGCTCTATATTTTTCCATGTTTTTATATGGATTTGCAGGATCAATTTTATCTACAAATAAAATACCATTCAAATGATCTATCTCGTGTTGAAAGGCTATAGCTAATTCTTCTCTTGCTCTAATTTTAATTTTATTACCGTCCATATCATATCCTTCAACGGTAACTCTTGCATATCTTGGTACTATTCCTTCACATTCACGGTTAACACTTAAGCATCCTTCACCATCTTCAACGTAAATCATTTCAGTTGAATTTGATACTATTTTAGGATTAATTACGATATATGAATCAAAACCTTCTTCTACTTCTTGTACAATTACTATATAACGTTTTAGTACACCTATTTGAACGGCTGCCATTCCCATACCAGGTCGTAAATCATATTTTTTAGCTTTTTCTTCAATCTGGCTATTTACCAAATATTCTTCCATTAGTTCGATATTTTTAATATCTTCTTTACTTAATGGAAAGGTAACTTCTTCGCTTACTAAATGTAGTCGTTTATCCTTTTCATCTAATATATCTTTCATTTTTAACATATAATCACCACTTCTGTATGTATTTTATCACTGTTTTTTATATTTGTGAAGAAATTAAACAAAAGAATAGTGATAATTATATTTTAGTTAAATGTAGGATGTTAATAATTTTTATGATATTTATTATCTATTTTATTTTTTATCATAAAGAAAAAAAGCAGTTTAATTAACTGCTTTTATTTAACGACTGAATCTAGAACCAATAACTATTACTAGTAAAATAAATAATACTAGTACAATAGCGTAATTAGAATTGTTACCATAACTGTATGTTGGATAGTATGGAGCATATGCTGGAGTAGAGTATCCGCCACAGCCACAGCTAGAGCCATAGTTTCCTCCGTAATTATACATAACTTTTCCCTCCTTTTTGTTATCTAATATAAAATATTCCAAATGCCCTATAAATGTTATTATAAATGTCTATTAAGCATCTTAATATTTAAAAAATATAATTTTTGTGTTATTATATTGTTATAACAATAGTAAGGAAGATAGTTATGAAGAAAATATTAAAGAATTTAGATATGCCTTTACTAATTATATCGTTTATCTTATTTGTATTTGGGCTTATTATGATTTTTTCGGCTTCTAATATTACAGCATTTATGAAATATTCAGCAAGCCCATATCGTTACTTTTTTAAACAAAGTATCTTTTTAATTATAAGTATAGTTCTCAGTTTGTTTTTAATTAGATTTCATAGTAAGAGTTATTTTTTCTTAACTAGTATAGCCGTTTATTTGATAGTGATTATCTTATTTTTATTACGAATGTATGGTACTATTAAGAATAGGGCTATTAGTTGGATTAGTTTGGGATTCTTTTCTATTCAACCTAGTGAATTTGCAAAAATTATTATTATAGTTTGGTTAGCATCGTATTATGACAAATATAAAGATAGTCTAAATAAATATTTAAGGGTATTATATCCGATGGCGGTATCTTTTATTATAGCAGTACTAATTTTTGTTCAGCCAGATCTTGGAACAACAATCATTTTTACATTGTTAGTAGCTAGTATATTTTTTACATCACCCATTTCTAAGGAAATTAGGAATAAAATATTAGTAATTGTTGTATCTTTTGTTTTGATTTGTGCTTTGGTGTTTGTTGGCGGTGGCAATAAACTTTTAACAGAAGGCCAGTTATCACGTTTTGACTTCACTGAACCATGTAGTACTGAAAAGTTTTATGGTAATGGTAATCAGGTTTGTAATGGATATATAGCTATTAATCATGGTGGATTATTTGGTGTTGGTTTAGGTAATAGTACCCAAAAGTATCTTTATTTACCAGAAGCACATACTGATTTTATTTTCGCTATTATTGTTGAAGAGTTGGGCTTTGTTGGTGCTATTTCTATTTTTATTCTTTACTTTTTACTTATTGGACGCATTATTAAAATCGGAAGAGAAAGCTATAATACTAGAGGCTTTTTGATTTGTATGGGTGTAACTGCTTATTTGTTACTTCATATATTTGTTAATTTAGGTGGTATTTTTGGAATAATGCCAATGACTGGTGTACCACTTCCTTTTATGAGTTATGGTGGTAGTTTTTCAATGTGTTTGGTTTTATCTTTAACGTTTGTTCAAAGAGTAAATGTTGAAAATAAGTTCTATCAAGAAAAAAATAAGAAAAAGTTAAGTAAATGACAAAAAAGTATAAATAATCTCTTATAGGAGGTTATTTTTTATGGATAAATTTACATGTTTAAAAGAATTTTTGTTTGCAAAAAAATATTATATTATGGGGGTAGGCTTTTTACTTTTAATTGTTCTAATTGGTATTTTATGTAGTAGTAGTTTTGTTAGTGATAAAGGTGATATTAATTATGTGAATGATGATAATGATAATATTTTATTAAGTGATGATGATATTTCAGAGGAAGACGAAACAGTAGTATGTTTTGTTAGTGTTGATATTAAAGGAGAAGTAAAAAATCCTGGTGTTTATAAAGTAGAATGTGATAAAAGAGTAGAAGATGTCATTAACTTAGCTGGTGGATTAACAGCTAATGGTGATACAACAGTTTTAAATTTAGGCAAGAAAATAAAAGATGAAATGGTAATTATTGTTTATTCTAAGAGTGAGGTTAAAAATTTTATTTCAACTAAAAATCAAGAAGAGCAAAAAGTAGATGGTTGTCTTAATAAGAATGAAATTAAAAATGATGCTTGTATTAAAAGTGATGAGTTACTTGATACTTCTACTAGTGATAGTGAAGATGATGACATTATTGGAGATACACCGGTTAATCTTATGGTTTCAATTAATACAGCTAGTAAAGAGGAGTTAATGAGTTTATCCGGTATAGGTGAGAGTAAAGCACAAAGTATTATTAATTACCGAAATCAGTATGGAAGTTTTAAGAAACTAGAAGAGATAAAAAACGTTAAAGGTATTGGCGATAGTGTTTTTGAAAAAATTAAAGATAATATTACATTGTAACTATATCTATTTACTTTTATTTTTAATTACATTAGTTTATAGTTTTATTTATATATGTGTTATTAATCATAATAGTTTACTTAATAGTAATATGGATACGTTTTCTGGAAAAATAACTAGTATAAAAATAAATGATAATTTACTTAAAATGGAGTTAAATGGTGTAGAAAAAATAATAGCTAATTATTATTTTAAAGATGATGATGAAAAGACTTTTTTTATAACAAATTACGAACTTGGTGATATTATCTCGGTTAAGGGTGAGTTTTCGATTCCTAAAAATAATACTGTACCATCTACTTTTAACTATAAAAAGTATTTAGAAAGAAAAAATATTTATTATTTAATTAGTGTTGATAGTTATGAAAAAATTAAAGATAATACGAGCATATTTTATAAAATTAAAAATTTAGTTATTAGGCATATTAGTAATTACAAGAGTAGTAGTTATTTATATGTATTTATTTTAGGTAGTACGGATTTTGTTAGTGCTAATTCTTTAAGTAGTTATCAAGAAAATGGAATTAGTCATCTATTAGCTATTTCTGGCATGCACATTTCATTACTTAGTGGTATCATTATCTTTTTATTAAAAAAATTAAAGATTAATGAATTTGCTAGTTATTTGGTAACTATATTATTCTTAATATTCTATATGTTTTTATTAGGAAGTACAGCTTCTGTTAGTAGAAGTGTTATCTTTTTTAGCTTACTTGGAATTAATAAAATACTAGATTTTAAGATTGAAACAATTAAGATAGTTATTTTAACATTTTGTATTTTGGTTTTAGGTAATCCGAATATTTTATTTGATATTGGTTTTGAGTTTTCTTTTGTTGTTAGTTTTTATTTAATTTTTGCACAAAATAAATTGAAAAGTAAAAATTATTTTATTAGTTTATTTAAAGTATCAGCCATTAGTTTTCTAGTAAGCCTACCAATTACTATTTATTATTTTTATCAAATAAACTTTTTAAGTGTCGTTTTAAATTTATTGTTTGTACCATTTGTTTCAATAATTATTTTTCCTTTTGCTATTATCACTTTCTTATTTCCTATATTTGATTCTTTATTTTTTTCGCTTGCTTTGATTATGGAAAAAATGTCACATATATTTAATCAAATAGCTATTTTTAAGTTAAGCTTTATGAAGCCTAGTTTATTATGGATGATTGTTTATTATCTATTTTTAACTGTTTATATATATAATCAAAAAATAGGTGAAATTATTTTTATTGGAATATTACTATTTATTCAATATTTTCATTTATATATTTTTCCTAATGATTATTTTATTTATATTGATGTAGGGCAGGGAGATAGTGCCTTAATTAATATAGATAACAAAACTATATTGATTGATGTTGGTGGTAAGATTAATTCTAATAAGAATAATTCTGATATTTCTAAATCTTTAACAAAAAATACGATATTACCATTACTAAAATCATCTGGTATTAAAAAGATAGATTACTTGGTTTTAACGCATGGTGATTATGATCATATGGGTGAAGCTATTAATTTAGTTGAAAATTTTAAGATAAATAAGGTTATTTTTAATTGTGGAGATTTTAATGATTTAGAGAAAAATTTAATTAAAGTATTAAATAAAAGAAAGATAGATTATTATTCTTGTATTGAAGAATTGAATATTGGTAAATATGAACTAACTTTTTTAAATACTAAAAAGTATGATAATGAAAATGATAATTCTAGTGTGATTTACATTAATTATAATAGTTATAAATTTTTGTTTATGGGTGATGCAAGTGTTGAAAGGGAAGAGGATATCTTAAAAAAATATAATCTTAAAGATATCGATTTCTTAAAAGTAGGGCATCATGGATCAAGTACATCGTCTAGTAAGAAATTTATAAATAGTATAAATCCCAAATATTCATTGATAAGTGTGGGTAAGAATAATCATTATGGACACCCAAAAGAGTCAGTATTAGATAATTTAAGTAAAAGTATGATTTATAGAACTGATATAGATGGAAGTGTAGAAGTTAAATTTGGTAAAACGGGGTATAAGATTCAAAATTATAGCCCTTAAAAAATATAATATTTATAATAGAAGTTAGAAATTTATATATAAAAATGTGTAACTTTTATTATTTGTTGCCATAATATATATTAGAATGCTTTAGGGCATTTTAATATAGATTTGGGGGATTTATTCCCTCTTTTTTAATGATACATTAATTTTTATCAATATTATACTTAATTTAGTAATCTTGCATGAATTACATAAATATGATATTATTATCAGGTAGTGTAATGAAAAGTATGAGGTGTAGTGAATGAGTAAATATTATGAAGATAGTGATTATCTGAGTAAAGTATCTGATATATTGGAAAAGAGTGAATTCAAAAAAATGGAAGATATCGTTCACCATGGTGTTAATAGATTAGATCACTCAATACGTGTTTCATATTATTCTTATCTTTTATCAAAATTCTTAAGATTAGATTCAGAAAAGGTTGCAAGGGCTGCATTACTACATGATTTCTTTTTTGAAGATAATAGTGAGCTTAGTAGAAAAGATAGAATGATTACAATGGTTAAACATCCTAGTTATGCAGTATCAAATGCTAAAAAATATTTTGAAATATCGGAAATGGAAGAAGATATTATTGCTTCTCATATGTTTCCAGTTGCACCTAGAGTTCCTAAATATTTAGAAAGCTGGTTAGTAGATTTAGTTGATGATATAGCATCAATTTATGAAAGAAGTAGCGTAATTAGTAAACAGCTATCTACTGCAACTTGTTTTTTAGTAATGATTTTAGTAAACAATCTTCAATAATGATTGTTTTTTTTAAGTTTTTTGATATAATTAAGTGGTAGTTGTCTTTGTAGCTCAGTAGGATAGAGCGATCGCCTCCTAAGCGATAGGTCGGCAGTTCGATTCTGCCCAGGGACACCAGATTGATACTAAACTCGAACTATAAAAAGTTCGAGTTTTAAAATACTTAATTTTATGCTAAGATATTTATATAGATTAACTTGTTTTTTAAAATTTAGAAACACAATTGCAGATTGACGAAGCAAATTTTGTAATTTATAAAATATTTTAGAATTGAGGAATAGAAAATATGTTTAAAGACATCAGGATATCTATTGATAATAATAAAGTTGATTTTGAATATGAAATAGATGAAGATAAAGTAATTATTAAGACAATTGATGAATTAGAGATTGGAAAAAATTTAAAAATCTTTTATGATGAAAACATATATGAGATTAAATTAAATAACAGTACAAAATTTAGTGAAGGCAAGGCTGGAGAAATACTTATTAATTTAGATATTAAAAAATTGTCTTTTTCAGTAATATTAAAAAATAATTTTTTTGTCAAAAGTGTTTATAAATATATAAACAAATTGATTAACAAAGATATACTTATTAATGAAATAAAAATATTTTTAAATTCTAAAATTGGAAAAAAATACAAAAAAGATTTGAATGTTTTATTAGATAATATTGAAAATAAAGATAAATCTTTAGAAGAATTAATAATTAATAACGAAAATGAATATGAAAGAATAATTGATTTAATAATCCATAATAAAACTTATATTGACATTGTTAAGAATATGAGTGATTTAGAATTAATGTTACTAATAACTTCTTACATTTTTGTACCATTTACACCAAATATAGATCAAGATTGTTTTAATGATTTAGTAAATGTGGCTAAAAATTATGATAATGCTTTAGAAAATATATGGCGTTTAGGAATGAATTACGATAGGAAAGGTTATAATTTTGATTTATTGGATCATTTCTTTGTAGATTCCAAAAATATATATTATTTAGGTGAATATATGAGTGGTATTCATCAAATAAACCAAGAAAAAATAGTTAATACAATAATCAAAACAAAAGATAAAGAATTTATAAAACAAATTTTAGAAAATAATTTCATTGTAGATAACTTAGATGAAGAATATAAAAACATTTTGAAATCTAGCATATAAAAGTTGTTATACTGGCACCATTGACAAGTCTGTTCTAACTATAGAACTTTAAATATATTTTCAGCCTGAAATATGACTGATTTTTTATATGATAAAAAATGCCCTTAGGTGATTAAATACTTTGACAAAGCAAAATAATATAAAAGAAAGATATTAAATATATGACTTAACTTTTGTTTACTATAATAAAAATTGTTGAATTTGCTGATTTTAAATAAGAGACATTATTATGTTATAATTATAAATAGTGGTGATGATATGAAAAATATAATAATACTTGGACCATCTAGAGTTGGAAAATCAATGCTATCTTCTATATTATGTAAGAAATATAATTTAAGCTATATTAGTGGTGATAGCATTAGAAATGCATTTATAAATATATATCCATCTTTAGGTTATACGACTAAAAATACTATTGAAAGAATTGAATTTTGCAAATTTATTAATTGGCTGATAAATGAGAATAATATCCATTTAAAAAAGGACATTTATTATGTGATAGATTCAGCTGATATATCATTGGATAATGCGATGAAAATTTTTAATAATTCGATAATAATTGGTATAGGTTGTAAAGATATTACTATTCAAGAAATGGTAGAAAAGATGAGGAAAAATGATACCAAACTTGAATGGACGTATGGATATAGTGATGATGATTTATATAGTATTGCAAATGAAACAATTACTAATAGTAAAGAGTTATATAAAAAATGTTTAAATAGTAATATTCTTTATTTTGATACATCAATCGATAGATATAAAACATATGAAGACATTTTTAACTATATTGAAAATGAAATGATGAAATAAACATGGATAAAGTTTTTTTATTTGATCTTGGGAATGTATTAGCTAAACCGTTAGATAATAGTGGATTATATGATAAACTTAATTGTAAAATTACTTATGAGCAATTGTAAAAACATTGGTTTGAAAATGATTTAGTTATAAAAGCACATGAAGGATTAGTATCGTATCAGAATAATTAAAGAATTGAAGAAAAAAATTATAAAAACGTATTATTGTCTAATTTGAGACTAATGGACTTTAATAGATATAAAGAACAGTTAGAACTACATGTTTAAATCTTATAAAATGAAATGGGTAAAGCTTGATAATGTAATTTATGAAAAAGTTATAAATATTATTGAAATAAAACCACAAAATATTGTATTTTTTGATGATAACGAAAAAATGTACAGTGCGCATTAAATGTTGGTATAATGTCTTATTTAGTTACATGTTATAGCATTTATTTTAATATTTCGTAACCTTTTTCTTAAAAATTATTTTAATACATTTATATTAGTTAATAATTCTATTAAAGATAATAAAAATTTAGAAATATATGATATAATAACCTAAAATGGTGGTGTTTATATGAATTTAAAAGAAGAATTAAAAGAATTAAGAACTAAATTATTATTACAATCTACTAATGAAACTGATGTTAATTTAGATGCTAAAGTAGATAATTTTATTGAATGGTATTTTAAAAATATGGTTAAAGGACATTATACTGAT
>CAKOXL010000009.1 GCA_934130105.1 uncultured Bacilli bacterium
TACAATGAAATTAACTTTGATAAAACATTTCATTTTGACAATTATGATAACTACATTAATTTTATATAAAATAAAAACTTGCTAATAAAAATCAACAGTTTTTAATAACATTTTTAAATTTTTATTTTTAAATATTTAGGTATGCTAACGCAGACCTATTGCTAGGTCTTTTTTTGATATATTTAGAAATCGAAATTTAACATATTTCCAGTTGTTTATATTTCTTTTTTACTATTCCATAATACATCCTTAAAAATTTGTTTAATCCTGCAATTTTTGCAACTTTCTTAGCTTTACCTTCACTTTCTTTTTTTAAAATATATACTTTAATTTCACTATTTTCATTACAACTTGTTTTTATTGATTTCATTATTTCATAACCTGTTTTTCGTAAATATTTATTACCTCGTTTAGATATGTGGCGATTAGTTGCTTCAAATTGTCCTGATTGATATGGTGGCGCATCAAGTCCTGCATAAGCTATTAAACTTCCTGCATTTTTAAACCTTCTTATATCACCAATTTCAGCAATAATTCTTGATGTTAATTTATTTCCACATCCTGGTATTTCACTAATTACTTCATATTCAGGTAATTCCTTTGCAAGTTCATTCATATTTGATATAATTTCTTTAGATGTTTTTATTTGTAAAATTAAAGCATCAGCGCAGCTTGTTGATGAAAGTTGTGCATATTTATTATTAGGACGTACACTTATTGTGTTTTGAGCTAGATTAAAAATCTTGTTAGCTAAAGTGATTCCAGCTCCTTTATGTCCTAATTTTTTTGAAAGTTTATCAATCTCATTAACAAATTGAGATTGTTTTTTATTTTTGACAATTTCAGGATGATAATATTTCTTAAAAATTTCTAATCCTAATATAAATGTATTTTCATCTAATAATTTATTAAACCCAGGAAATAGTAAATCACATAAATTAGAAAAATTCACTTTTTCTTGTATTTGAATTTCTATACTTGTTATATATTGTCTAGACAAAAATCTTAAATTATCATATGTTTCAGAGTTTTTGTATTGTTTATTTAACTTATACCAATTTTCACAACAATATTCTGCCAATTTGTATGAATCCTTTTTGTCTGTCTTTGCTTTTCTTAATCCACGATCAAGATATTTTTTAATTTTTAAAGCATTTTCCGCTACAACAAAGTAACCTTTATCAAGTAAATAACAATAGACTGGCAAATGATATGTTCCAGTTTCTTCCATTATAATTTTTAAATCATCTTTAGGAATATCTTTTATTTTTTCTTCCAATAATTTTAATCCATTTACATCATGTGAGATTTCAAAAGGTTCCTCAATAGCTTCACCTGCCATAGTTAAAATAGCAATTGTACTTTTTCCTTTTGAAATATCAATTCCAACTCCATATTTCATATTAATTATCCTTTCTATTCTTTACTATTATGACTGGTTCCAACTCTTCTACATATCCTCATTTTGGCTCTTTACACGAGTATTATTTCATCCTCAACTTGCTTAATCGAATATATTATGTGAAGGTTGGATAACACTTTTTATTACGAGAACTTTATCTCTAAAAGGGCTACGTTATCCAATCACTTCAATCATAATAAAAAGAAGTGTAATAATCAATCACATTTCTGTAATTAATTATTACACTTTTATAGTACCAAAAAGGGCTTACTAATTGTAAGCTCTTTAAATTATTGTAATATCTGATACATATTCGTTAAGCGGTTTTACTCTATATTTTAATTCATCCATCTTATCAGTTGAAACAAAACCAGGCATTGCATTAATAACATCAGGAATTCTATTTACAACAGTTGCACAAGTTAATTCTACAGTAGATGGTCTATTAATTACTAAAGTAGTATCAGGTTCGCCCATAACTGTCCACTCATTTTTATCGAACTCTGTCTTAGAATATACTTTACCTACACATTTTGTTTCTAAAGTAATTCCTTCTTTAGTTAAAGTAGTAACAACAGCACTCATACCTGTTGCCATTCCTTTTTTAATATCCATATTTAAAGTATCAGAATGAATATCTTCTTGATAAGTTTCTGGAACGCATTTTTGAGTTTGACTTATTACGGTTAACCCTAACTTTGAAGCTAACCAACCATTAACATTCCACATATAACTTGGTTGATACTCACCACTATTGATAATACTTTGTCTTTCTTCTTGACTGATATTATCGTTTGCAGCTACTTCTTTTTCAAATTCATCTAATGTTAAACCAGCACCATGAGCTTTTGCTAATGCAATCCCATAATCCTCAACATTATACCAAGATTCACCTACAATTTTGGTTATCTTATGAGTAGAAGAAGCTATTGCACTAATTAGTTCACCCCAATATATATCCTGGTAACCACTTCCAGCAATAGTGCAGTTATTTTCTTTTGCTAATCTATCAATTTCATTGTATAAATTAGGATTAGAATTAGCAGAATAAAATGCTTCTTCACAAGTAGTAATTGCATTTATACCAAGTGATGCACATAATAATAACGCTTCTTCACAGTCTTTTAGAAGACTCATAGTTGTTATAATACATACATCAGGTTTAAGTGCCATTAATAATTCTTTAGCTTTTTCTTTTGGCGAAATTAGAACCCCTTTATTCTCTATTTCAGCAATTTCTCCTATATCATGACCTATAATATTAGGATTAACATCAATAGCACCAACAACCTCAGCACCTTTTTCATAGCAATATCTTATAGTTTTTTTTGCCATTTTTCCGCATCCATATTGTACTACTCTTATTTTTCTTTCCATGTGTTTGCCTCCCTAGTCTAAGATTAAGCCAAAAGAAAAAAAGTTTCAAGTTTTTTTATGGAATAATTTTCCACTTTACTATATAGTTTACATTTATCTATTCATTACTTTTTCTTGATAAGCATCTTTATTATTGGTTCTACCAAGAATGTAATCGGTTGACGTATTATAAAATTCAGCCAGTATATTTAATAAATCAATTGGTAGTGTTCTTTTACCAAGTTCATACAAACTATATTGTTGGCGTGTTATATTTAATATTCTAGCAATATCGTCTTGTCTTAGTTCATTATCTTCTCTAAGATCTTTTAATCGTTTTAGATACATAGTATCACTCCTACTATTATTTTTACACGCATTTATTCAAATAAATTGACTGGCATTCGTTTGAATGCTAAAATATTGATAGAATATAAAATATCGATGATAGTAAATGTAGGCTTATAAAAAAGTATAAAAAGATAAGACTAAGTAGTATGGAGGTTATCTTATGAAAAGTAATAAAAAGAAACAAATATTTTTAACACTAGTAGCAGTATTAAGTTTAATATTAATTACAGTAGGAGTAAGTTATTCGTTATTTACTTATTCTAAAACAGGTGTAACTGATAATATCATAAAAACAGGTAAGATAAACTTTCTATATACTGAAGTAAGTGGTATAGGAAAAGGTATTAGTTTAACAGATGCTTTTCCAATAAGTGATGAAGAGGGTAAACTTCAAACAGGAGAAGGAAAGGTATTTGATTTTAAAATAACTTCAACGATAGAAATGAACTCTAGTATTTCATATGAAGTAACAGCAAGGAAAAAGAGTGATTCTACCTTGGATGAAGATAAGGTAAAGTTATATTTAACAGAAATAGATGGAACTGAAAATGAATTACTACTAGATAAATATTCAAATCTAACTCAAACTAATACTAAGGTACCAAATGGTGTAGTAGAAAAGACAATCTATGAAGGAGAAGTATCAGCTAATACATCAAACTATGAAAAGAACTTTAGATTAAGAATGTGGCTAGATAATGATACTGACTTTTCAGATGGAGGCATGAATAATAAAACGTTTACAATAACAGTAAATGTATATGCAAATGGTAAAGTAGTAGATGGTACTTTAGATTCAGATAACACCTTAAAAAGTTTAAGCATAGATAACTGTACATTATTACCAACATTTAGTAGTAGTGTAACAGAATATTCATGTACAGTAGCAAACACTATAGAAAGTGTTAATATAACGGCAGAAGCAAATAGTAATAGTGCTAAAGTAAAAGGAATAGGCAATAAAAATTTAACAGTAGGAGAAAATAGCTTCCAAATTAGAGTAATAGCAGAAAATGGAAACGAAAAAGTATATAACATCAAAATAACTAGAAGAGAAGCTATTAATATTTTTGGAAAGAGCTATGAAGTAATAGAAAAAGAGCCAACATTAACAACATCAAGTAATAACACAAATGATGAAAGTGGTTTATATAAATCAACATTAACTAATACAGGAGAACCAACATACTATTTTAGAGGAAATGTAGAAAATAACTATGTAAGCTTTGCTGGTTTTACGTGGCGAATAGTAAGAATTAATGAAGATGGAACAATTAGAATAATAATGCAAGATGGCATCAATAATAACGCAACTTATGTATATAATTCAAATTATAGTGATTATACATATATGTATTATTCTAATAGTATGGCTAAATCAACACTTGAAAATTGGTATAGTACTAATATCGGTAATAATATTAATTATTCATCACATATAGCGAATGGTTCTTATTTCTGTGAAGAAGCAAAAACTAAATATGATAGTAATTATACATCTGGTAGTGCTAGTATGACTTTATATTCAAGTTATACACCAGACTTTAAATGCAAAACAGATGGAAATGGTAAAGGAATAGTCAATGCCAGTGTTGGATTAATTACTTATGATGAAGCAGTATTTGCTGGTGGCTATTACAGAAAAGATAATTTTCTATATTATTTATATAATAATACATACTATTGGACAATGAGTCCTGGTGGCTTTCAAGGTAATTATCCAATTATTTGGGGCGTTTATATAGAAGGATACTGTATGGATGCTATTAGTTATGGTGCTTATCGCCTTCGCCCAGTCCTAAATTTAAAGGCTGATACATTGACAACTGGTGATGGAACAGGCACTAATCCATTTATTATAGTTTCTTAGTAAAATTATGTAAAAAAATAAAAAAGTATTAATAAATATTAAAACTTATGATATACTATAAATGTCTGAAAGGATCGAGAGTGTCGCATATAAAACCGACTAAAGTAAACGATTCGGGAGCTTTGATCAGCTGTTTGTGTTGAAAGCCTTTGCAGTTCGCAAAAGGAATCCTAGAAAATTAGCGTAAGGGCACCCACCTGTAATATAATGCAGGTTTTATCGTTTGACATATCGACCTTTTGGATTTTTTTATGTATGTGAGGAATTTATGTTTAGTAGATTAGAAAAAATAATTGGTAATAAAAATTTAACCAAAATAAAAAATACATCAGTTATGGTAGTAGGTGTTGGTGGAGTAGGTGGCTATGTTGTAGAGTCATTAGTTCGTAGTGGTATAGAAAATATCATAATAATTGACCATGATGTTGTTGATGTAACTAATAAGAACAGGCAGATTATCGCCCTTGATTCAACTATTGGTAGTAAAAAAGTAGAAGTATTAAAAAGTAGAATTTTAGATATTAATAATAACGCAAATGTAGTTGCATTAGATATCTTTTTAGATAATTCTAATATAGAAGAATTTATTCTAAAATATAAACCAGATTATGTAGTAGATGCCTGTGATACTATCATGACAAAAAAAGCTCTTATTTCTAGTTGTATAAAACATAACATATTTATCATATCTTCAATGGGAACCGGAAATAAACTAGATCCAAGTAAATTACAAATCAGTGATATAAGAAAAACAAATTATGATCCACTTGCTAGGATACTTAGAAAGTGGGTTAAAGATGAGAAAATAAATGATAAAATCACAGTTTTATGGAGTAGTGAAAAGCCTATTAAAACACATGATAGAACTCCAGGATCTACTAGTTTTGTTCCAAGTAGTGCTGGCTTATTAATTACTAGTTATATTATTAGAACTATAATAAAGGATAATTAAATTTCTAACTCAATTTAAAAATTAATATCTTAAAATCCATGCTATTAATATAACTCCAGAAGAAAATATAATGGTATTATGTACAAAATGTCATGATGAAATCCACTGTAACAAAATCGATGATCCAAGTGATATTGATTACGATCTTACCGAAGAAGAATAGAGTTTATCTAATAATAAAATGCACCTTTTTGGTGCATTTTGTGTGATTAAAAATATAAAAAAACAAATAGTTAATTAGAATGACTATTTGTTTTTAAATAAATACATTTAAAATTTTCTATATAATCCAATTACTTTACCTAAAATAGTACATGTTGTTAGTATAATAGGCTCCATAAAATCATTTTCAGGCTGTAAACGTATGTGATCATTTTCTTTATAAAAAGTTTTAACAGTAACAGTATTCTCTTCTGTCATAGCAACAACTGTATCACCATTATTAGCAGTATTTTGTTTTTGAACAATAATAATATCGCCATCATAGATTCCAACATTAATCATTGATTCACCACTAACATTAAGAGCAAATACTTCTTTTTTATTTGGTATTAAGCTAACTGGAATGCTAAAAAACTCATTTGGCATTTCAATTGCCTCAATAGGGTTTCCAGCAGTAACCTTTCCAAGTAAAGCTATATCAACAACCTTTTGATCGTTATTTAAATATTCATTTGGAACTAATAACTCTAAAGTTCTATTTTTAGAAGAATCCTGTTTAATGTAGCCTTTTTCAATTAACTTTTTTAAATGAAAATATGTCGTTGCTGAGCTTGATAAACCAACGATAGCTCCTATTTCTCTTACAGTAGGTGGAAATCCATTTTCAGCTATAAACTTTTTAATTACATCCAAAATTTCCTTTTGTCTTTCTGATAACGTTTCCATATACCCCTCCTTATTAACTAATATTAACATGTAAGAAATAAAATGTCAAACAAATGTTTTTAATAAAATAATAAATTATTTAACACTTTTATAACAGGTTAATGGACTTTATTTTAACAATTTTGTATAATAATTATGTTACCAAAAAAAGAAAACTAAACTTAAATTGAAATGAGGCTAATTATGAAAAAAGTAATTTTAGTAGATGGTAATAACTTATTATTTAGAAGTTATTACGCAACAGCTTATACAGGAAATACAATGAAAAACTCAAAAGGTTTTCCTACTAATGCAATCTATGGTTTCATTAATATGATTAATAAAATTATATCAGAAGAAAAACCAGAATATATTATGATTGCGTTTGATAAAGGAAAAACTTTTAGACACGACAAATACGAATCATATAAAGGTGGTAGAAGTGAAACACCAGAAGAATTAAAAATGCAATTTCCAGTAGCCAAACAAATTTGTGAAGCTATGGGAATTCATTACTTTGAAATAGATAATTATGAAGCTGATGATATTATTGGAACATTTTCAAAAAAAGTAAATGAGAATCCTGATTTCACGGCAACTATTATCAGTAGTGATAAAGATTTACTTCAATTAATTACCGATGAAGTAGATGTAAAACTATTAAAGCAAACAGGCTTTATCAGAATGGATAGGAAATTATTTAAAGAAACCTATCAAGTAGAACCAATTGGTATGATTGACTTAAAAGCTCTTATGGGAGATGCTAGTGATAATATTCCAGGTGTAAAAGGAATTGGTGAAAAAACAGCCATTTCTCTTCTTAGTAAATATCAAACTCTAGACAATCTTTATAACCACATTGATGAAATCAGTGGTAAAACTAAAGAAAAATTACTACTAGATAAAGAAAATGCCTATATGAGTCAAGATATTGCTACTATTTATCAAGATGTTCCTATCAATACTGATTTAGAAAATATTCACTATCATGGTATCAATGCACTAGAATATGTAAATATTTTAGAAGATTTGGAGTTTTACTCTCTAATAAAAAAACTAGATATTGATAAGAATATGTTAGAACAAAATCGTAAAGTAGAATGTCATCATGATGAATTAAAGGTAGAAATATTAGAAGATTTAACTGATTTTAAAATAGAAAGTGATTATGCCTTATATTTAGAAATTCTTGGTACCAATTACCATAAAGATAGAGTATTAGGAGTATCTATTTATACTGAAAATAAATGTAGTTTTATACCATTTGAAACCTTAATAAAGTATCCTAATTTATTTGAAAATGACTATAATGCTTTTACTTATGATTTAAAGAAAGTACTTTATATCTTTAGAAAATATGCTATTTCTTTACCTAAATGTGACTATGACTTAATGATAGCTTCTTACTTATTAAACTATAACATCAAAGATGATATTAGTTATTTAGCTCATAGTAAAGATTATGATATTCCTTTTTATGATGATACCTTTGGACATGGTACAAAACTACACATTCCATCTTTAGAAGAATTAGCTGATGTTACTGGTAGAAAGGCTGAATTTATCTATAAGACAAAAGATATGTTTTTAAATGAATTAAATAGTGATGGCTCTTTAATGCTATTTCATAATATTGAAATGCCATTAGTAGAAGTACTAACAGATATGGAGTTTACCGGTATTAAAGTAAATAAAAGCTACTTAGAGGAAACTGGAAAAGAATTAGGTACAAAAATAGAAAAATTAGAGCAAGAAATCTATAAACTAGCTGGTACTACTTTTAATATTTCTTCTCCCAAACAGTTAGGAACGATTCTTTTTGAAACTCTGCAAATTCCATACCCTAAAAAGATAAAAGATAATTCTTATTCTACTAGTAAGGAAATATTAGATAAATTAGTTGGCATCTATCCAATCGTTGATAAAATACTTGAATATCGTATGCTTACCAAATTACAGAGTAATTATATTACGGGTCTAATCAATGAAATTATGGAAGATGGTAAAATTCATACCATATTTACTCAGACATTAACTAGAACCGGTAGATTATCATCAATTAGCCCTAATCTTCAAAATATTCCTATCCGTACAGAAGAAGGAAAACTAATTCGTAAGGCTTTTGTTCCAGAAGATAATTCCTGTATTTTATCAAGCGATTATTCACAAATTGAACTTCGTATTTTTGCATCCCTTGCCAATGTAGAAAATTTGATAGATGCTTTTATGCATGGCGCTGATATTCATGCCAAAACAGCATCTGATATATTTGGTGTACCAATTGATAAAGTTGATAAAGATATGCGTAGAACTGCTAAAGCAGTTAACTTTGGAATTTTATATGGAATTAGTAGTTTTGGCTTATCAGAAGATTTAGGAATTGATATTGTTTCAGCTAAAAACTTCATTGATTCTTATTTAAATACTTATCCTAAAATTAAACAGTATATGAATGAAGTAATAGAAGATGCAAAACAAAAAGGTTATGTAAAAACAATCATGAACCGTAAAAGAGTAATTGATGAATTAAAAAATAAAAACTACATGATTAGACAGCAAGGAGAAAGAATTGCTTTAAATACACCAGTACAAGGAAGTAGTGCTGATATTTTAAAGAAAGCAATGATTGAGATATATCAAGAATTTAATGAGAAAAATTTAAAAAGTAAAATGCTTATCCAAGTGCACGACGAACTTGTTTTCAATGTATTAAATGATGAAATTGATACCGTAAAAGAAATCGTAAAACGTATTATGGAAAACACTTATAAACTAAATGTACCACTTAAAGTAGATATTGAAATGGGTTCTGATTGGTACGAAGCAAAATAGGAGGTATTTATGAATGAAGTAAAAGTAAATAGAGTATATAAACATTTTAAAGGAGATTTATATCTAGTTGAAGATATCGCTATTCATAGTGAAACGAATGAAAAATACGTAGTATATAGAGCATTATATGGAGAAAATTTATTATATATAAGGCCATATGACATGTTTATATCAGAAGTTGACCATGAAAAATATCCAGATATAAAACAAAAATATAGATTTGAATTGCAGAATATTAAAAGTGTAAAAAATAATTAATTTATCTTTCAACTAATTGAAATCATGCCAGAAAAGGTATAAATAATAAAAAAAGGAGATAAATAGTATGACTAGTAAATTCAATGAAATTTTAGAAACAAGCAAGTTTGTGGTTGATAATGCAAAACATGTTAAAATTAACCATGATAAAGTTGATACTTTGGTAGATGAATTATTAAAATTTAATAATGTTCATTATTTAACTAAAGTTTCCTATGACATTTACAAAATGAGTACAAAAGATTTAATTAATTTCTTGCTTGTATATGATTCAATAGATTTTTCTTTTTGGGGCAATCCTAAATGGACAATTGATGCAAACGGAAAAAAATTAGATGGTGGAATTGCCCTTTTACATTGTATATTCAATTTATTTAATGGTCGCGATAGTGTAGAAGTATATAGAAAATTAGAAAATATGCAATTAGAAGAATTTAGAAAACTTTTAAAAGGCAATATAGATATTCCTCTTTTAGAAGAAAGATATAGAATCATCACTGGTATAGCAAAAATAGTAAATGCAAAAATGAATGGTAATTTTTATGACAGCATAAAAGATATGAATACAGATCAAGAGGTATTTAAAACTATAATTAATAATTTTAACAGTTTTGAAGATACTAGAACATACAAAGGAAAAACAATATATTTTTATAAATTAGCTCAATTATTGACATCTGACATTTTACATGTAATCAAAAATAAAGAACAAAAAGAAGTTGATTATTCCAATCTTTTAGGTTGTGCAGATTATAAAATACCGCAGGTAATGCAGAAACTTGGAATTTTAGAATATGATGAAGAACTATCTTTATTACTAGATACTAAAACCGAAATTGCTGAAAATAGTGAATATGAAGTTGAAATTAGAGCAAGTCAGCTTGTAGCAATAAATTATATTTGGGAGAAGATAGATAAATGTGTTGATAGAATTGATATAAATGATTTTATATGGGAAAAAGGACAAGATAAGACTAAGGAATATAAACCTTATCATTTGACTAGAACAACGTCCTATTAAAATTTAATTTATTAATTTTTTGATATTTAAATTATATTTGAGTATATTCTTAGTTACAAGGGAGGTAATAATATGCCGGAAAAACCAGAAGTCATTACGGTTACTAAAAAATTAGAAAAAAGATTATTAGGAAAGAAAATTACAGATTGTAAAGTATATTATGATCCGATAATTGATTATCCTACAAGTAAAGAGTTTATTAATAAAATTAAAAACCAAACAATGAATTCTTTTTCAACACGTGGTAAATGGATAGTAATTGAACTTGATACCGATTATTTATTAGTCCATCTTAGAATGGAAGGAAAGTTTTTCTATAGAGAGATTAATAGTCCACTAGAAAAGCACCATCATGTAGTATTTACTATTGATGATAGCGAAGAACTACATTTTCAAGATGTTAGAAAATTTGGAAGAATGAAGTTAATTCCTAAAGAAAAAATAAATGATATGCCACCTTTTACCGAATTAGGACTAGAGCCATGGGATAAAAATTTAACAGTAGATTATTTAAAAGAGCACCTAAAAAACAAAAAAATTCCTATTAAAACAGCTCTTTTAGACCAATCTATTATTACAGGAATAGGAAATATATATGATGATGAAATATTATTTCTATCACATATTAACCCTTTAACACCAGCTAATCAAGTTGAAAGCGATAAGTTAGAGTCAATAATTAAAAATACAGTCACCACTCTAGATAAAGCAATTTCTGAAGGCGGAACAACAATTAGAAATTATACATCAGAAGAGGGAGTAACTGGACTTTTTCAAAACCATTTATATGTACATACTAAAGTAGGAAAACCTTGTCCTAATTGTGGTACTACCATTTTAAAAATCAAAGTAAATGGAAGGGGTACTTATTATTGTCCAGAGTGTCAAAAATAATATTTTAGATTATTGTAATAATTCCATAAATGATTGTATAAAAATCGTTAAAATAGTGAAAAATAATTGAAAACAGTAGTAAAATGTGATAACATTGTAATTGCAAAAAATTAGAGGAGTGAAAATATGAAGAAGACAAAAATTATTTGTAGTATTGGTCCTTCTACTCAAACTTGGGAAAATTTCAAAGGTTTAGTAGAAGCTGGTATGAATGTTGCAAGAATTAACTTTTCTCATGCAACAATAGAAGAAAGAAAAATGGATGAAGCATTAATTAAAAGAGCTAATGAAGAATTAGGTGCTAATATTGCTACATTATATGATACAAAAGGACCAGATCTTAGAACTTGTACTTTTGAAGGCGACTATATTGACTTAGTAGCAGGTAATACTATTAGAATTGTTGAAGAAGATGTTCTTGGTACAAAAGAAAGAATTTCATTCAACTATAAAGGTATATTAAAAGATCTTAGTGTAGGTTCAACAGTACTTTTAGATGATGGGTTCTATAAATTAGTAGTAGAAAGCATTGAAAGCGATGGAGTAACTTGCCGTATTATTAATGGTGGTACTATTAAATCACGTCGTGGTGTATGTATCCCAGGTATCAAACTAGATGTACCATTTGTTTCTGATGTTGATCGTGAAGATATCAAATATGCATGTGATATGGATGGAGATTATTTAGCTCTTTCATTTGTAAATAGTGCAGCTGATGTTAATGAAGTAAGAGAATTATGTCGTGAATTTGGAAAACCTGACATGATTATCATTTCTAAAGTTGAAACTCAATATGCAATGGATCATTTACAAGAAATCGTTGAAGCATCAGATTATATTATGATTGCTCGTGGAGATTTAGGAATTGAAACTGGTCTTGAAAATTTACCATTATATCAACAAATGATGATAGATACTTGTCATGCTAATGGTACTGGTGTTATTATGGCTACTCAAATGATGACTAGTATGAAACATAACATTCGTCCAACAAATGCAGAAGTAACTGATGTTTCTAATGCTATTTTAGCTGGTTGTGATGCTATCATGACAAGTGATGAAACTACAATGGGTGAATATCCAGTAGAAACTATTCAAATGATGGCTAGTATTTGTCATAATGTTGAAAAAATTACTAAATACAATTTAAGTGAATATAAATTAAAAGGTACAGCAATTCACAATACTATTGCTGAATGTGCTGCACGTTCTACACAAAGCTTACCAGTTAAAGCTGTTGTAGTATCAACATTAACTGGTAAAACAGCTTTAGACATTTCTTCACTTCGTCCTAACGCTACTATAGTTGCAGCTGTAACAAGCGAAAAAGTAGCACATAGACTTGCTTTAAAATGGGGAGTATATCCAAAAGTTGTTCCTGTTTATGACAACACTGATGCTATTATTAGTGATGGAATTGTAGCAGCTAAAGAAGTTATGGATCTTAAATCAGGAGATATCGTAACAGTAGTTGGTGGATTCCCACAAAATGAACATACAAATTTCATGAAAATAGAAGAAATTAAGTAAAATAGCTAGATTTACTAAGTAGCCTTATGGCTACTTTTTCTTTTCATAAATATTAACTAAATATAAGCAAAATAATAAGTACGTGTTTTATTCACGTACTTATTTACATTAAAAATTATTGTTTAATAATTACTTTAGTTGCATATTCATCATAAATCAACTTGTTTTTTTCATTTTCATCTAAAACAGAAGCATAAACAGCAGTAACTCTAGCTTCTAATTGAAGCATAGCATTATCTTTAGAAAAAGTAGTTATTATAGGTAGATTAATACCTTTTTTAATACTTCCCAAATACTTTTGCCCCTTCTTATTAAAACCTAATACCCTAATATAAGTTATATCTTTAAAACAACTTGCTTCATCTTTAGTAAAACCACAAAGAATATGAACTAGCATACGATTTATTTTATTATAAGTATACCTTTTGGTTTTTACTTTTTCAATTAATTCATTCCACGTTGTAGAACTACTAATAGCTTTCTTAATTCTACTTTCAATTCCTTCATCAACTGTTTGATAAATACTAAGATCATTTGTACTTAAAATTTTATATTTTAGAAACTTAAAATAATTTTTCTGAATAAATACACTATCTTTCATTTTATCTAACACCATATAAGGAACAGCCTTACTAAAATCTTTGCCACTTGTAAAATAACTTCTAATACTACTTGCACTAGCTATTTCACCATTAATATCTAAGTCATGATAATTATTACTAACTCTTTTAATAGTTATAGGCGTAATATTAGCCTTTTGTATAGCTATTTCTTTTATATAAGATAAACCAAGTAAATCATTAGGTAAAAATAAATTGTCTTTAATAAAAGGTTTAAAACCATTACTAAGTGCTGTGGGGTAATTAATGCCCTTACTAATATTTTTTTTAACTTCCAACTGATATTCATCACTTAATGAAATACTAGCACACTTAGTTAATAAAGTAACATCATTACTTTCACTACCAAAAACTAAGTAATTAACTTTTAACTCTTTTAAAATAGAAATGGCGCCACGAGCGAAAATATCAGCACTTTGTGATGCAAAAGGAAAGGGTAGTTCAACTACTAAATCAATACCATATTCTAAAGCAATAACAGTTTTATCCCATTTATTAATTATACTAGGTGTTCCTCTTTGCGTAAAATTACCAGACATTACTAAAATAACTAAAGAATCATTAAACATTTCTTTAACTTTTTTCAAATGATATATATGCCCGTTATGAAAAGGATTATATTCACAAATAATTCCAACAGTCTTCATACACCCTCCAAGTTAGATGTATTTTAACATGAATTAAAAAAAAATACTATCGTATATTGATAATTTATAAGTTTTATTGTATAATGAATGAGCGGTGGTGATTGTATGCAACTTGATGTAACTATGCTAAATAGAGGTACTAAAGATATCATAAATATTGATAGTGAAGTTATAATTCCTAAAGAAAAATATTGTAATACGGATATTTTAGAATTAAAAGATTTAAAACTTTATGGAAGCGTAGTTAGAAATAGTTCAGATATAATTACTTTAAATGCAGAATTGTCTGGTATTATGGTGTTAGAAGATTCAATAAGCTTAGAGCCAATTGATTACAAGTTTTCGTGCCAAATAGATGAAGAAATTGAAGAATTTGGTGAAAATTTAGAAAATACACTTGATATTACGGACATTTTATGGCAAAATATTATCTTAGAAGTTCCTTTGAAATTGACTAATGTAGAAAATTTCAATGAATATCAAGGGGATGGCTGGAGATTAGTAGATGAAGATAGTATTAAAAATGCTAGTAATCCTTTTAGTGAACTAAAAGATATGTTGGGAGAGGAGTGATAATATGGCAGTACCATTCAGAAAAGTATCAAAAACAAGAAAAAGAATGAGAAGAAGTCACAATGCTTTAACTCGAGTTGGAACAACTAAATGTCCAAACTGTGGAGAAGCAATTAGACCTCATAGAGTTTGTCCTAAATGTGGTTTCTACAAAGGAAAAGAAGAATTAAAAAAAGATGCTGAATAAGCATTTTTTTAATTTTATATAATGAAATGTTATAACTATGCCATTTATATTAAAAATACTTTATCACAATTAAAAAACTATGTTAAAATAATTTATATAAGAAACAATTTAGTTTTAAATTAATACTTTAATTTATATAATTAAATAAACGAGGAGTGATAAAATGAGGTATTACTGTATTGGAATAAAAGGTTCTGGAATGGCAACACTTGCTTGCTTATTACATGATTTAGGAAACTATGTATCAGGCTATGACGATGAAAAAGATTATAAATTTACTCAAAAAGGATTAGATGAGAGAAAAATTAAGATTTTTAATGACGGTTTAGAAGAATTACCAAAGGATACAATTGTTACTTTTTCTAAAGCATTTACAGAAGATCATAAAGAAATAAAAAGAGTAAAAGAATTAGGCTTAACTATAAAACCATACAACGAAATTATTGGTGATTTAACTACTATGTTTAAAACGATTTCAGTATGTGGAACTCATGGTAAAACAACAACATCATCTTTAATTAGTCATGTTTTAAATAACGTTTATGGCTGCAATTACTTTATAGGTTCAGGAGACGGGCATGCTTCCAAAGATAATGATTTATTTGTAATAGAATCAGATGAATTTAATAAACATTTTTTAGCTTACCATCCAACAATTTCTGTTATAACCAATATTGAATTAGAACATACAGAATGCTATAAAGATATTACAGATATAATAAATACATTTGAACAATTTGCATCTCAAACCAAAGATATGATTGTAGCTTGTGGTGATAATGAGAATATACGCAAAATAAATTTTAACAAAAAAGTAATTTTTTATGGTTTTAATGAAAATAATGACGTAGTAGCTAAAAATATAAGCTTAACTGATAAAGGAAGTATTTTTGATGTTTATATAAATAATGAATTTTATTATCACTTTGATTTACCACTATATGGTAAACACATGATTCTAAATAGCCTAGCATGTATTATAGTATGTATGAATCTTGGCGTAACTAAAGAAAAAATTCACGATTTATTTGAAAATTTTAAAAATGCTGGAAGAAGATTTGCTGAAGAAAACATCAATAATACTATAATAATAGATGACTATGCACACCATCCAACAGAAATATCTGTAACACTTGATGCAGCAAGACAAAAGTATCCTGATAGAAAAATTGTAGCTGTATTTAAGCCAAATACATATTCTAGAACCCAGGCATTTACTAGTGACTTTGCTAAAGCACTACAAAAAGCAGACAAGGTTTACATGACTGAAATAGATTGTAATCGCGAAAAGCAAGAAGATTATCCTAATGTTACTACCCAATGTGTACTTGATTTAATTAATAATGGTGAAATAATAGGAGAAGATACAATTGATAAACTATTACAACATAAAGGTAGTGTCATCTGCTTCATGAGTTGTGCAAGTATCAGTCATCTAAAAGAAAAACTTGAATTTTTATTAAAAAGTACTAATGAATAGTACTTTTTTTAAACTTTTTTTCATTTATTAAAATAGTGATGATATGAAAAAAATAATTATTAGTTTTGTACTTCTTTTAATAACATTAATACTACTATTGTTTTTACTAAGAAAAGATAATAGTAATAAATTTAAAACAGTATCTATCCTATCAGTTAATCAAGTAGATAAAATAGATACTGAAAAGAAAATAGTAGAAATTGCGCCAGATTATAGCTATAAAATTAATATTAACTATCCATATACTGGATATAATAATTTAAATATTCAAATAGAAAATCTTATAAAAAAATATCTAAGTGACTTTATTAATAGTGATAGACCACCCTTAGAAAACCAAATTTATAGTTTAGATATAACTTATGATATATATAAATTTGAAAGTAAAGTAAGCTATGTATTTACAATCTTTTTATCTACTGGTGGTGCTCATCCTAATACAATTATAGAAACAATTTCATATGATACTAAAATAAACCAAATAATTACTATTGATACCCTGTTAGAGCAAAATAGTAACATTTTAAACATTTTATCAGAAAGTAGTAGAAATATACTAGCAAGTAATAAAGATTTAATGCAGACAAATATCAGGGATATGTTTTTAGATGGTACTAAACCAACTACTACTAATTACCAAAACTTTGCTTTTACTAATGATGGCTTACTAATATTTTTTAATAGATACCAAATAGCGCCATATAGTTATGGTAGTTTTCAGGTATTAATTCCTTATTCTAATCTAGGAATTTTATAAATCAGTAGGTGATAAAATGCATTTACCAAATATACCAGCTAAAGTTTTTTCATTAAGTGCTGTTATTGTTGGATATCTATTAATAGATGATCTAACTGCAAATGAGCAAAATGCTTTAGGAAACTGGTTAATGTTAACAGCTCAAGTATTATCAACTAATGCATTTTATAAACAAGTTCAAGCAGAAAGAAGTGAAAATATGAATAATTCTTTTAGTAGAGAAGATACTATTAATATGATGGAAAAAATGATAAAAGCGATGGAGCAAGAGCTTGAAAGTCTTAAACAACAAAAAAATTAAAAAAAGTATTGTCAAGATGATATTTATTTGATACAATTAATATGTTCATGGCGAGGTAGCTCAGCTGGCTAGAGCGTCCGGTTCATACCCGGAAGGTCGTGGGTTCGATCCCCTCTCTCGCTACCATATTGATTTTAACCTTATTTTATAAGATATTGCGCGCTGAACACTTGGAAACAAGTGTTCTTTTATTTTGTCTTTTTCCTAAATTGATACTAAATACTATAATTATGAATGTTAAGTAACAGAACTTATTCTAATATAATTGAAATAAATTAATACTAAAGTGTAAATAATAATAATGGTGATTTTATGAATATTTTAATTACAGGCAGTTGCAGTGGTATAGGTTTTGATACAGGTATAGAATTAATTAATAGAAATAATTTTGTCTATTTTACCGTTCACAAAGATAAACAAGTAAAAACAGTTATTAATAAACTAAAAGCATTAAATGTTCTTGATAAAGCCAAAGTTTTCAAACTAGATATAACCAAAGAAAAAGATAGAAAATTAATCTATGATTTAGATATTGATTGCATAATTTGTAATGCAGCAGTTGGTTTTGGTGGAAGCGTCTTAGATATTCCAATTAATTTATTAAAATATAATTTTGAAGTAAACGTTTTTTCTAATATACAATTTATCCAAATGTATTGTGCACACTTATTTCTAGAAAAAAAGAAAGGAAAGATCGTTGTGATATCAAGCCTAGCTGGCGTTATACCAATTCCTTTTTTAGGAAGTTATTGTGCGACTAAAGCATCATTAATTAGTTTAACTAAATGTCTTAAAAATGAATTAAAGCTAATAAGTAAAGATATCAAAATAAAATTAATAGAACCAGGTATCTTTAATACCGGATTTAATGATGTAATGATTGAAAATAAAAAAGATAGTATCTACTTTCAAAAATTAGAACCAAATTTAACTGAAATAGAAAAAAATTTATTTGCACTTTTTGGTCGTAATGATAATAAATGTATAGTAAAAAAAATAGCTAAATCCGTTGAATCAAATTCTAATAGATTAGTATATAGTGCGCCCTTTTTTCAAAAGTTAGTAGCTAGAATCTGTTCTTTTTTAGATTAATTTAATAATCAAATTTAAGATAAAGTTATAAAAAACATATAATCATTATTCCACTATTACTATTTATTTGGTATAATTTAAAAGTAGAAGGTGAGAAAATGAAAAGAATAAAAATATTATTAATATTAATCACATTACTTATAATTCCTACTAAAGCTTTAGCTCTTAACGAAGTAAATGTTTACTTGTTTTATAGTGATTCTTGCGATATATGTAGTCAAGAAAAAGTATATTTAAATGCCTTAAAAGAAAGATACCCTAATATGCGAATTTACTATTATGAAACTAATAGTGAAGATAATTATAACTTAATGTTAAAAGCTAAATCATTATATAATCAAAATGGTTCTGGTGTTCCATTTACAGTAATAGGGGATAAAGCATATCTTGGCTTTGCTCAAAATAAGAAGGCTCTTTTTCAACAGACTGTATATAATTATTCAACCACTACTTATGACAACAAACTAGGAAAAGAATTAGGAATTACTTATCGCACTGATTTAAGTGGTACGGTAAAGGAATATAAAGATAATGCTAACTATCAAATTGAAGAAACATCAGGTATTAAACAAAATAATAATGTTAATAAAACTAATAATAAATACGATAAATATAAAGTAAGCTTTTACTTAGTAGGAGTAGGGGTTATATTAGCAGTAATAGCTATTATCCTTTATATTAGAGAAAGGAAAACAGGTAAATGATATTTTATGTAGTTGGAATTATATTTTTAATATTAGTAATTATCGTTTGTATATTCTTACTGATATACTATATCAAAGATGAAAAAAACTTTAAGGAAGTTAGTAATAACTATTTAAAAGAAATCGGTAAAAGCTACTCCAAAAGTGAATTTGAAAATAAAATGTTTGAAATATATGTAAATATTATAAATGGAATTAAATATTCGGATTATTCATTTTTAAAAGATGCTGTATCAGATAAAGTATATAATCAAATACTATTATCAATAAAAGAAAACCAAGATAAGCAACAAAGTGATGAAGTTAAAGACATTAAGAAAAAGTTTTCTAAATTAATTAGCTTTCAAACAATAAATGATTTAGAAATAGCTAAAGTATGGATAAAATATTCCGATATTGAATATAAGAAATCAACTAAAACCACAACTAATGTAGTTAATAGTCAATTTGAAGAAGAAGTAATAATAAGTGGCAGTAAAGATAAAGTAATTACACATGAATATATTTTAACATTTGTTAAAGAAAAAACCAAAACAGAAGAAATAATTTGCCCATCATGTGCTTATCAAACTAATATGTTAACATCATCTAATTGTATAAATTGTGGTAGTGAAATAATTCCTAAAAAAAGACACTGGGTATATGTAGAGAAAGTAGATATGAATAATAAAGAAAAGAAAGTTACCGTAAAATAGTAACTTTCTTTTATATTAATTAATAAAGCTCATCTTTAAGTAAATCAATATTATCAATCATAATAGTAAAATAATTATTTTTATCATCTCTATCATCATCAGTTATATTATCTAATTTTCTAAATGTATAAGTACTAACTTTTGTATCTTCTATAACTTTATTTACTGCACTAGAGTTTTCTTTATTTTCAAGTAAGAAAATATGTTTAACTTCATTATTATTAATCTTATTTTCTACTTCACTAATAGTTTTATCACTAACATTTGATACTGAATCATCTAATGAAATAACTTCAAATCCGTATTTTTCTAAAAATTTAAGACTATTACTATTTACTACAATTGTTTTTCTAGTAGCATTAGCAGCTGTTAATTTAATTTCGGCATCAAGTTCAGATAAAGAAACTTTAATTTCTTCATACTTTTTATCAATTTCTTTTTCCAGATAACTATTTGTCATATATTCTTTTAAGCCGTTTTTAATATTTTGTGTCATCATTAGTAGGTTAGAAGGATTTAACCATAATTCTTCTTCACCATAGGTTATTTCCATACCGTAAGTAGCATCAATAATTAACATTTTCTGATTCTTATCTAAAAATTCAATCGCTATATCTTTATCATCAGTTATACGATTATAAATAAATAATTTCTTTTTACTATAATCACTAATTTGCTTTTTACTTAAACTATAACTAGAAGTATCAGTCCCATCTGGATAAATAGAATTGACAATAGAATGTTCTCCATATAAATAATTAGTAACATATTCAAGTGGGTAAACCGTAGTAACTATTTCAATTCCTTCTAGATTATCCCTTTTAAAGCATCCTGTTGTTAAAATAAGTGCAATAAGTAAGAAAACACCCAAATATTTAATTTTTTTCATTTTTCTTTTCCTTTCATCTTTAAATTTGGTACTGGATCATATCCACTACTACCAAAGGGATTACAACGTAATATTCTCTTAAAGCCCAAATGAACTCCTTTAATAGCGCCATACCTCATTATGGCTTCCTTTGTATACTGTGAACATGTTGGATTATATCTACACATACGATGTGTAGGTAATGGAATCATTTGATAAACTTCAATAATACCTATTAAAAAGTACTTCATATAATCACCATAACTATTATTTTACACTGTTTTAATAACTTTTACAATGCTTAAAAATTTAACTATTTATTAAGTCATTTCAAAAGAAACTTAAATAATATTATTAGAATATTAAATTTACTTTTAATATTCTAATATAAAATAAAGGAGCGTAAGATGAAAAAAGAAGAAAAGACAAATTTTATATCCTTATTATCTGATACAACATTTAAGTACTTATATAAGAATATAAAAACAAGATCATGGTTAGAAAATATTATTAAAGGAAAGTTTGATTTTGATATAAGTAATTATGAACTTATTGATAATGAAATAAATACTGGAAATAATGTAAAAGATTATAGGCTTGATTTAAAATTAAAAAAAGATAAAACGATAGTAATTATTGAAATGAATAGTACTTATTATAATTTTTTAGAAGCAAAAAACTATCAGTATTTGTATAGAGAAGCTGGTAGTATTTATGATGTTGGAGAAAGTTATAGTGGTAAAAAAGTAAAATTAATTTTATTTAATAATTTTAAAAATAAGCAACTACCAGAAATGAAAACAGGAAATTTTTTGTTTCAGGATCACACTCATAAAATAACGATTGATGACATAGAAAGCTTTGAAATTTATTTACCAAACTTTGAAAAAGTATGTTATGATAATAGTGAAGTTGATATTAGCTTATCTTTATTTAGAGCAACTAGTTTTGAAGAAATGAAGATGCTAACAAAAAATCCTAATGATATAGAAATTATAAAAGAATTGGAGAGATTAGCGATGGATGAAGAGTTTAAAATTCACTATGATCAAGAAGCTGTTAGAAGAAAAACCGAAAATTCAATTAGAAAGGAAGCAATAGAACAAGGCTTACAAGAAGGAATAAAAGAGGGTACTAAGTCTAAGCAAATAGAAATATCTAAAAATATGCTAAATGATGGTGTTACTATTGATAAAATAATAGAATATACAGGTCTAGATATAAGTGAGATTGAAAAATTACAGTAATTATTCCTAGTTTTTAATATTTTAACGACATTTTTTGACAAAAAGCAATGTTTTGATTGCTTTTTTTTATTGCTTGTGTTATCATATGAAGCACTAAAAAGCTTTAGGGGGAGTAGTTATGAATGGGGTTAGTGCAGAAATTAAAGCAGAAGAAGTAATTAATGTAAAAAGTGATATATTATATCGTTTTATAAAAAGAACGTTTGATATCATAATATCTCTTCTATCGCTTATATTATTAAGTCCTCTTTTCCTTATAATAGTTGTATTAATTAAATTAGATTCTAAAGGAAAGGCATTTTATAAGCATAAAAGAATTGGTAAGAATGGCGAAATAATCTACTTATACAAATTTAGAAGTATGTACTCTGATTCAAAAGAGAGATTAGAAGAGCTTTTAAAGGATCCAAAGATAAAAAAAGAATGGGAAGAAAATTATAAGTTAGATCATGATCCTAGAATTACTAAAGTTGGTTCTTTTTTAAGAAAATCTTCACTTGATGAACTTCCACAGTTATTAAATATATTAATCGGAAATATGTCTATTGTTGGTCCTAGACCGGTTATAGAAAAAGAGATTGAAAAGTATGGAACTAATAAGGACAAGCTATTAAGTGTTACACCTGGTTTAACCGGATGGTGGGCATGTAATGGTAGAAGTTGTACAAGCTATGAAGATAGAATGAAGTTAGAGCTTTTCTATGTTAATAATAGAAGTCTTATATTAGATATAAAAATAATAATTAAAACATTCATCTCAGTTATTAAAAGAGATGGCGCAAAATAAAAGAATAAAAAGTTAATAGGGGTACCATAAATACAGATAACTATATGCAAGAAGATAAGTGGTATATTGCATATAGTTTTTTTATGAAGAGGGGGAATAGTTGTGAAAATAGATATAATTTGTCCATTATATCAGGCAGAAAATTATATTGAAAAATTACATGAATCATTATTAAAACAAGAAAACGTACAAATCAATAGAATCCAATATATATTAACTAAAAGCACTGATAAATCAGAAGAAATATTAAAGAAAAATAGTTTAAATTACGAAGTAATAGATAAAAAAGATTTTTCCCATAGTTTAGTCCGTGAAAAAGCAGCACTAAAAAGTAAAGCAGATATTATATGCTTTATTTCCCAAGATATTGTTATTGAAAACAATGATTGGTTGGAAAAATTAGTAAATCCTATCATCAATGGTGAGGTAGAAGCAACATATAGTAGACAATTGACAAAATTCAATAATATTGAAAAATATACTAGAGAATGTAATTATCCACCAGTATCAAGAATTAAATCAAAATCAGATATAAATCAGCTTGGTTTAAAAACATTTTTCTTTTCAGATGCTTCTAGTGCTATCAAAGTCGATATATTTAAAAAACTAAATGGTTATGACGGAAAGAATCTACCAATTAATGAGGATATGTATTTAGCTTATAAGTTAATTATGAACAATTATAAGATAAAATATTGTGCCGATTCCATTGTTTATCACTCACACCAATTTACATTAAAAGAGCTTTATGATAGATACAAACTTACTGGTATTTTCCTAAAGGAAAATACTTATCTAGATAAGTATGGAACAACTTCGAGTGGTGGTAGCATGGCTAAATATATATTAAAAAGAATATTACAAGAAAAAAGATTTGGATTACTTTTCAGATATCCATTTGATATGGCGGCTAGGTTATTTGGAATGAAAGCGGGGAAGAGATGATGAAAAGAAATTACATAATTTCTGTAGCTATGGCTACTTATAACGGTGAAAAATATATAAAAGAACAATTGGATTCTATTTTATCTCAGTTAAATATCGATGATGAGTTAATAATATCAGATGATGGTTCAACAGACAATACATTAAACATCATTGAGGCATACCATGACAGAAGAATTAAAATTTACAATGGACCAAGAAAAGGAGTAAAGCAAAATTTTGCTAATGCAATCAGTCACTGCAATGGTAAATATATATTTCTGTCAGATCAAGATGATATATGGATTGATGATAAGGTTAATAAAATTCTAGGAGTTTTTGAAAAAGAAAAATGTAGTTGCGTGATACATGATGCAATAGTTTTTAACTCTAATAATGGTGAGATTATAACAGATTCCTTTTATAAATTAAGAAGATCTAAAAATGGAGTTATTAAAAATATTTGGAAAAACTCGTATATTGGATGTTGTATGGCTTTTGATAGTAAAATGAGAAATAAAATATTACCAATACCTAATGATATTGAAATGCATGATCAATGGATTGGATTGTTAAATGATAAGTATGGAAAAAATATTTTTATAGATGATAAATTACTGAAATATAGAAGACATAATGATAATGTATCTTCATTAAGTCATCATAAATTATCAAAAATGATAAGAAATAGAATAATAATTATAAAAAAAATAATGAGGGATTAAATGTGTGGAGGGAGAGTTGTGTACTATGACATTAATTTTAATATATTTGTTATTGGTTACTTTTATGCTTTTTGATTATTTAAAATATAAAAAAGTATTATCACCAATATTTATATTTAACTTTATATGGTTTTTTGTGTTAACTTTATATCAGTTAAAGCTTAGTTATTTACAGCAGAATTTATCTGATAGAACTTTATTAGTATTTTTGATTAGTATTTTAGTATATAATATCTTTTCTTTAATATTTAATCTTTTTAAAATCAAAGACAAGAAAGATAAGACACGAACTGGTTCACTTAAAAAAAGATTAAATATTGCTAAATGTATAGTTGTTGTAGTTTTTATAATAGAAATTATTTATTCTGGTGGTTTTCCATTATTATGGATGTTTATTAGCAGTTCAAAAAATTATTTTAGTTATGGCATATCTTCACTTCATGGAGCATTTAATGGCTTAGTAATTTGCTTAGGTGCTTATAGTATATATAAAAAAGATATAAAGAATGCGCTATTTTATTTTATTATTGGTATTCTTATTTTATCTAGACAAATAATTATTTCAATGTTCATTGAGGGTATAGTTTGTATGATTCTTGATACATCAAGAAATGGACTTAAAAAATATTTAAAATATGTTAAATATATTTTTTTACTATTAGTGGTTTTTACTGTTCTTGGTAATTTTCGAAGTGGTAATGATGTAATGGATAATGTTTTTAAACCAAGACCACAATACGAAAGATTATCTTCTACTACTAAATGGGTTTATTCTTATTTAACATTTTCGATAAGCAATTTTAATAATTTAGTAAGTGTTACTGATGGTGGAATGAATCATGGAGTTTCTATGGCAAAAGAACTTTTACCTACTATTATACTTGAAAAGGCTAATATAAGTATTAATTATTCACCATACTATTTAGTTTCTCCTAATTATACAGTTTCAACTTATTTGCCATCTCCATATTTGGACTTTGGGTTGTTTGGGGCAGCACTGTTTAGCATTATTATGGCTTTTATTGGTACATATATTAATAAACTATTAAGACATGAAAATAGTATTAAAAATAAATTATTGTATTCAGTTTTTATTCATAATGTATTATTACTATTTTTTAATAATATGTTTTTATATTTGCCGGTAGTTGTACAATTTATATATATAGTTGTTATATTTGTAGACAATGAATATGAAGAAAGCATTTGTGATGACTCCAGTTTATAATTCGGAAAGATGTAATTGTATGATAAATTAAACATACAAAAATATTAAAATAATTCTTGTTGATGATGATTTTATTGATAATAGTGAAATTATATCATTGACTGAATTTTATGAACCAATAAATTTTATATATTTGTTAGTTATTTTCTATAATGTAACAAATCTTAGAAAGGAAGTAGTGTAGATGAATGATTTGTTAAAATATATTCACAGTGATTGCATTGACATATTAAGAGACATAGATAAAGTTTGTAGAAGTAATGGTATTAAATATTCATTATGTGGTGGAAGTGTAATTGGCGCTAAATTATTTAATGATATTATTCCATGGGATGATGATGTTGATTTAATGATGGATAGGCAAAATTATGATAAATTTCTAGAAGTTTATAGTAAGGAAAAGAAAAATAAATATGCAATTGTAAACTATAATTTGGTAAATTGCGAAGATGTACCAGCACTTTTTTCTAGGATAGTTGATATGGATACGGAAGTAGTTGAAAAAATAGGTGCTGGTGATCAAAAAATAGGGCATGTTTTTGTTGATATTACAGTGTTTGATAATGTTAAAAACAAGTTTAGTTATAAAATAAATGAATTATTTAGATATTATGTATATTCTTTCTACTATAAGATAAATAATATTGTTCCTGGAAATAAATACAAGAGAATGATTTATAAATTATTTGGTAAAGCACGTTATGGTAGCAAATTATATAAAACATATAAAAATTATGATAATTATTGTTCTCGTTATAAAATGAGAAACACTAAATATTGTGCTGAACTTTTAGGAACAATATTTCCTGGCAGAATATATACGAAGGATATTTTTAATGAATATATTGATATTCAATTTTCAGATATCAAAGCAATGATTATAAAAGATTATGATAAGTATTTATTTCAAAGGTATAATAGAACAGAGTTTACTAAAGAAAATAAAGCAGGTAATCATACACATATTATTAGTTATAGGAGGCTTAAATAATGAAAAAGTTTTCAATTATTATTCCGGTATATAATACAAAGTTACAATATTTGAATGAGTGCCTATATTCAACATTACATCAGGATTTTAATGATTATGAAGTTATTGCTGTAGATGATGGAAGTAAACAAGAAGTTAGAAATTTTTTAGACAATTATAAATCTTCAAAATTGAAAGTTTATCATACAAATAATTCTGGGATTTCATGTGCTAGAAATTATGGAATAAATGTTTCTGATGCTGAGTATTTGATATTTGTAGATTCAGATGATATTCTTTCAATTGATTATTTAAAACAATTGAATAAGGTATTAATTGCTAATAAAGATTCCGATTTAATACTATCCCCTATAACTTTTGATAGAAATTTAATAAGTAAATTTACTGACCCATGTATTTTAGAACAGAGCTATGACACTATTTTAAAGTATTATTTATCATTTAATAACTCTAAATTAAAAAATAAACAATTTTGGTTAAATAGAGGTGCGGTTGGCAGATGTATTAGAAAAGAAGCTTTAAAAAATTGCAATTTTGACAAAGATATTGTATATGGTGAAGATCAACTTTGGAATACTAAAGTTTTAAAGAATGTGAAAAAAATATATTTTATAGACTTCCCTTTTTATTATTATCGAAAAAATATTGGCTCAGCTACCATGTCATATAGAAAAAACTTTACAAACGAATCTATTCTTGTATTAAGTAAAATAAAAGAAGAGTTAAATAAGGTACCATTTAATGTTAATGATGAGTTTTCAACTTGTTGTTTTGAATATTTTTCAATGTATTTAAAATTGTATCAGTTTCATTCCGAAAATAAAAAAAGTAAGGCTGAAAAAATTAAAGAGTTACAAATGTTTTCAAAAAAATTAAAAAGTATGTCAAAGCATGGTAATGTCATTATAAACGGATTAAGTTTTAAACAAAAAATAATTTTTTTGTGTTATAAGTATGATTTGTTTAATTTTATGTATTTTTTGTATAGAATAAAAAAGTAAGGTGATAATATGAGAACCAATCGTAAAAAGAATTCGATAAAAAATATAATTGGCTCAATGATTTCTAATATTATTACTATTGTTATTGGCCTTGTAGCTCAAGCACTATTTATAAAAATATTAGGTTCAGAGTATTTAGGATTAAATGGTTTATTTTCTAATATTATTACTATGCTTGGTATTGTTGAACTAGGAGTAGGTAATGCTATTATTTATAATTTGTATAAACCAATAGCAGAAAATAATATTGAAAAAATAAAATCACTAATGAAATTTTATAAAAAAAGTTATATGCTTATAGCTATTGTGGTAACTATCATTGGAATTGCTATTGTTCCAATTTTACCATTTTTTATAGAAAATGTTAGCATTGATATTAATATCATACTAGTATATTTATTATTTTTAGCCGATGTTGTTTGCTCATATTTGCTTTCTTACAAAAGAAGTATTTTGTATGCAAATCAAAAAAATTATATTATTAATATAATTCATGTTATTTATACTATCCTGTTAAATATTTTTCAAATATTAATCTTATACTTAACTAAAAATTACTATTATTATTTAGTAACAAAAATTTTTATGAGAATATTTGAAAATTTAATTATATCAAAAATTGCTGACAAAAAATATCCGTTTATAAATGACTCTGCTTATAATCTTGATAAAGAAACTGAAAAGGATATTTTTACTAAAGTGAAGGCATTATTTTTTCATAAAATAGGATCATTTGCGGTATTAGGTACAGATAATATAATTATATCTAAATATTTAGGATTAATAACTGTTGGACTATATTCAAATTATTATTTAGTCATTAATGCTATTCAAACTGTTTTTGGACAAATTATTACTTCCTTTACTGCTAGTATTGGTAATATGCTTGTCACAGAAAGTGAAGAAAAGTGCTATGATGTATTTAAAAAAATCAGATTTTTTAACTTTTGGTTAGCTACATTTGCTTCTTGTTCGGTCCTAGTAATTATGGATAGCTTTATTTCTATTTGGATTGGAGATAAGTACATTCTACCTTTATTGGTTTTAGAAGTGTTGGTATTTAATTTATATCAAAAGTTAATGAGGAATTCTTATATGAGTTTCAAAGAAGCAGCCGGAATTTATTATGAAGATAGATTTGTACCATTGATTGAAGCTACCTTAAATATTATTGTATCAATATTTTGCTGTAAATTATTTGGACTTGCTGGTGTATTTATGGGTACTGTAATTAGTGGATTAGCTTTATGGTGCTATAGTTATCCTAAATATGTTTATAAAAAATTATTTAATAGAAGTTATATTGAATATGCCAAAGAGACAATTGGTTATATTACGTTATTTGTTTTGATTGCTAGTGGAACCTATTACTTATCTACTATTATAAATTTTTCTAATATTTATTTAGAATTTATTAGTAATGCAATGATTAGCCTAATAATACCAAATGCTTTATTATTTATTATATTTTTTAAAACAGATAATTTTAAATACTATTCAAATTTATTAAAAAATGTAATTAAAAAAACTAGATAATAGAAGGGTAATATTCTATGAAACCAATATTTAAAAATATAACTAAAATCACTATCATACTATTATTTCTACTATCTTTTACCATCCTTAGTTATTCACTCTTTAAATTAAACATCCTGCCAACTAAATATCTAATTATAGGATTTAGCGTATTAATACTTGTTACCATTATCTTATTAGTTGGTATCTTTAGTAAAAGACATAAGATACTTAAAATACTATCATTTGTGATTATGCTATTACTTACTATATTTTCGTGCTTTGCTATCAAATATCTAAATAATACTTACCATTTTTTAGATAGCGCTCACAGTAAATATGATACCTTAAACTATTCAGTAATTGTACTTAAAGATAGTAGTTATACTGATATTAGTTCACTTAGTGATAAAACTATTGCATATTTGAATGATGATTATAATACAGAAGTAAAAAATGAACTTAATTCTAAGATAAACTATAATGAGAAGTTGGTAGATGATTTTACTAAAATAGTTAGTTTATTAAATGATGAAGATATAGATGCAGTAGTACTTGAAGATAGTTATCTAACCTTAATAAAAGAAGAAGATGCCACTTTTCAGGATGTCACTAAAGTAATCTATACATTTCAAATTAAAGTAAAAGTTCACGAAGAATCCAATGATACTATTCTTACTAAAGAACCATTCATTTTATACATCAGTGGAATAGACCAGTATGGAAATGTAAATACAGTAAGGGGTAGAAGTGATGTTAATCAGCTGATTGTTGTTAATCCTAAAACGAATCATATTCTTTTAGTAAATACACCAAGAGATTATTATGTTCAACTAGCTGGTACTACCGGTTTAAAAGATAAACTTACTCATGCTGGTATTTATGGCATTAATAAAAGTATCGATACCTTAGAAGAATTATATGATATTAATATAAACCATTATTTAAGGGTTAATTTTAATACTTTAGTTAAAGTAGTAGATGTAATAGGTGGAGTAGATATTTATTCTGATAAAGCATTTACTCCTTGGACAAATCGTAAATTATACATTAATAGTGGAATCAATCACATGAATGGCGAAATGGCATTAGCTTATGCTAGAGAAAGAAAAACATATGCAACAGGTGATAATCATAGAGGAAGTAATCAACAAGATGTGATAACCGCTATTATCAATAAGCTTACTACTTCTAATGTGTTAATTAGCAAGTATAATAGTATCTTAAATACGCTAGATGGATCTTTTCAGACTGATATTTCTACTTCAAGTATTACATCATTTATTAAATATCAACTTGATAAAATGCCATCTTGGAATATAGAAAGTACAGCAGTTACTGGTTATAATAGTTATAATTATACTTATAGTATGGGTTACAACTATAAATTATATGTAATGGAGCCAGACTATAATAGTGTAGAAAAAGTAAAAGAGAAGATAAACGAAGTTTTAAATGAAAAATAAATACTAGCTTAGGTTAGTATTTTTTTGTTGAAAAAATACAATTCGTCGTCAAAAAACGACATTTCAGCTATATATTTGTAATTATTTGGAAAATAGCCATTATAATACAAATTATTTAATGGAGTGGTATTATGTTAAAGAAAATTGTGAGTAAAATTTTTAGAAAGTCAAATAACCAAGATATACAAATCATTCCTACTGCGCCAATATATAATGACAATGTATCTGTAAATAATTATGCAAATATATTAAATGCAGCTATAAATAATAAAAATATCCATAATTTAGCAATTATGGGTTCATATGGTACTGGAAAAAGTACAATAATTAAAAATTATAAAGAAAGATATAACAAAAAGAGAGTTATTGATATTTCAACAGGTACTTTCTTAAAGTACGAAACTGATGATTGTAATAAAACTATCAAAAAAGATGAGAAAGTAGAAAATAATGAAAATTTTTGTAACGATTATGTAATGTCTCAAAAAGAGTTAGACATTGTTGATGTTATAGAAAAATCCATATTAAAACAAATTATAAATTTGAAGTATAGTGAAGAATTACCAAAAAGTAATTTAAAGCATTTAAATAGTAAGTTTGATAATCATATTCACAATTTTTCAATAATTTTTATAGTAATTATTGTTGGAGCATATATATTTCTTAAAAATTTAAATATTTTTAAATCAATTGAGTTAGATTTTCTTTCAAGTAATATGTCAAATTTTATTAAATGGATTATACTTTTTGCGGTATTGTTTCCTTTTGTATATGAAGGCTGCTTATTGGTTTATAATATATTCTCAGGTACAATGATAGATAAAATAAAATTAAGAAATTACGAGCTTGATATCAAAAAGGAAGATAATAAAGAACTAACATTTACTAAACAAATAACAGAAATTATATATTTCTTTGGCATGACAAAATATAATGTAGTATTTTTTGAAGATATTGATAGATTCCCTAATGATATAACTATGAAAGTATTAGAAGAATTGAAAGAGTTGAACCTCATTATTAATAATAGTAAAATAATTAAAAGAAAAGTTACTTTTGTATATACCGTAAAGGATGGTATTTTTAAAAATGCTGAACAAAAAAGTAAGTTTTTTGATTATACTATTTCAGTAATGCCAATTATCAGTAAGTATAATTCATTAATTATATTAAAGCAAAGATTTGAAGAAGCTGGTATAGAAGATATTAATGAATCTGTTTTAAATATCATTTCTAGATATATTTTTGATATTAGAACTATTATTAATATAATCAACGATTATACGAACTTTTCAAAAAGCTTATATTTATACGATAATGATAAAAAATTAGATATTGCTGCATCAGGTAAAGTTTTGGCCATAATAGCTTATAAAAATTACGATATTGAAAATTACGAGAAGATGCTATCTGATAATAATTTTATTGACAAAGCTATAAATGAATTTGAACAAGAAAGGAAAAAGCTAATAGCCCAAGGAGAAAATAATATTAAAGTGTATCAAAATGAACGAGCCGAAAAAAATGCTGAAATAAAAAAGATAAAAAAAGAAATGATTGATTATGCCGAAGATAATTATGGATCTGTTAGTAGTTTAAAAATTAATAATGAAATTATTTCTACTAAAAAATTTGAAAATGAATTTAAAGTTGATGATAGTGTAATATATTTTATTTGTGATGATGCAGTAATTAATGAAGATGAGATTTTTTCTTCTATAGGTTATAAGAAACAAGATCTTATAGATTTATACAGCGATATAGACACTCTTATAAAAAAAGAAGAAAATGAAAATGATCTTATCAGCAAGATTTTAGAATATGAAAAAACAGATTATAAATTTTTAGAGAACAATAAATTTTTAAAAGATTTAATTATGTCTAATTTTATTGCACAAGACTATGTTGATTATATTACACTTCCTGTTGAGGGATCTACATTAACTCCTACTGAAAGTAAATTTATATTTGGTGTATCACATAATAATTACTATCCAAATATAAAATTTAAAAATTATAAAAATGTTATTGATTATTTAAAACCAGAATCTTTTTCTTCTATTAATATACTTAATTATGATTTAGTTAATTATTTGATAAATAATAGGCAATCATACACCGAATGCTATGAAAATTTAATAGGTCAGTTTAAATTTTTAAAAAATAAACGTATTGAATTTTTATATAATTTTAGTCTTGTTAATGAAGATGGTTTTAACCAGCTATTAAAACTATTGGTAGATGAAAATATTGATTTATTTACTTATATAACTAAAAGTAAATACAATAACAATAAAGAATATAAAGAAAAATTTGTATGTTCACTATTAAAATGTGTGCATTTTATTGAAACAGTTTATGATAGGGAAAGTTTAAAGCAATACATAAATAATGATTTAGTAAATAATAGCACCTTCAATAGTATTTTGAATGAATTTGGTACTGTCTTGGCTAATTTGATTTTATTAGAAATTAGATTTATAGATATAAGTAAATTAAATAAAAATAATATATTGCTGATATATGAAAATAACTTATATAAATTCACACCTAAAAATTTAAAAACATTATTTGGTGATTGTAAATCAATCAAAGAAATGAATAATGGCAATGGTTTTAATATCAAATTTTTTAAAGAATATGTTTATAATTCTTTTCAGTATTTTTACTCTGAATATTATTTAAATAGTTCTTTTAAAATAAATGATGAACAGCTAATTAAAAAAATAGTAACTAATCAAAATTTAGCAGAAGAACAGTTAAAAAATATATATAGTAGAGAAAATTTTATAATTAAAGTTAGTGATGTAAAATTGAATTTATATGATGATGCTATTTCGTATAATCACATAGAAGCTAATTGGACTAACATTAAATATATGTATAATTTAAAAAATGGGCCTAGTAATCAAGCGTTAATGGATTTTATTAAGGAAAATAAAAAGCTATTATTCACTGAAAAAAATATCAATTTATTAAACAGTGTTCCAGATAATCTTAAAAGGGAAATATTAAACGAATTATTAAAGATTCATGATATTGATAGCATTAAGCTAGTAGCCCCTGTTTTTAGTCGCAATTATCATAACTACAATCTTAAAGAAAATTTAAAATCTAAATGGAAAGAAATAATAGAATTAAATTTGGTTAAATTTGATGAAAAAAACTTTAGAAAAATAAAACCATTAAATGATACTAGATGTAAAGAAATATACCTTAAAAATTGGTATGAATCTATAAATGATATTAACAGGGCTCAGATACCTAATATTACTATTATAGAATTACTAAAATGTAAGTTTGTTTCGCAAGATGATAAGTTTAAGTTATTATATAAAATAAGTAAAGATATTAATGCAGATGATTTTAATGCTATTTTTAAAAATACTTTTTTATCAAATTGTAATTATGATCTTGTTGTATCTAACAGACAATTGAATAAAATTTTTGCAATAATTAAACCACTTATATATGATGAAAAAGTTAAAAAGAAAGATAAGTATAATTCCACAATTGAATTTTGTGTAAAATCAGATATAAAGAAAACGCAAGTAGATAATATCGAATTAGGCAATAAATAAAAGAATCTCTCTATTTACAAATATAATATATTAATATAATTTTAATAGTATTTTTCATTAAATAGTGATATAATATAAGACACTTTTGGGGGTATTGCTATGAAAAATAAAATATTAAAATATAAATATTTAATAATTGCTACTATTATGTTGATAATTAATATATTATTATTTGCATTTACTAATAAGCTTAATATAATACCGATAAAATATTATTTAATAATATTTGGAACGATAGCTATATTAGAAGTAATTTCCATATTATTAATATTTTTAAAGAAGAAAGTATTTAATGTAATCGGTTATATACTAGGTATTGCATTAATTATATTTCAAATAGCTGGTATCTATTACGTTAGAGTTACAGATAACTTTTTAAATAAAGCATTCAATAATGATAAAAAGGAATATACAAATACTTTCTACGTTTTAACTAAGAAAGATAATAACGATACTTTAAACAATGTAACAAATAATAGTGTTGGTTATTACGAAGATACTCCTAATATAGATCAAGCTATCAAAGAGCTTGAATATAAATATAAAATAACTTCTTTTTCTTATTCCGATATCAATAATATGTTTTTAAAACTTAATAGTGATATATCCTATATCTTAATTGAAAAAAGTATTTATGATTATACATTTGAAATTGATAAATCTTTAAGTAAAGACGATTATAATATAGTTTATGAATATACATTAACATTTCAAGAACCAGAAGAAGATACTAATAATTCAGTTAATCAGAATGAAGTAAAAGAAACTAATAACATTAATATTTATATTGGTGGTACTGATTTTACTAATCAATTATATGATTTTAATATGATAGTATCTATTAATAAAGAAACTCATAAAGTATTACTTACTAGTATCCCAAGAGATTATCATATTCCTGTTTATGGTAAAAATGGTAAAAGTGATAATATGGGTTACCACGGAGCATGGGGTATTACTACTAGTATGAAATCACTAGAACAATTACTTAATATTAAAATAGATTATTACGTTAAAGTTAGAACTAATAGTTTAGTTGGCGTTGTAGACACTCTAGGAGGAGTTACATTTTGTTCCGATAAAAGTTTTTATACAACACATGCAACAATACTTGATAGTTATGATGATTCAACAGGAAATAAACTATATGTAGAAAAAGGATGTAAAAACTATAATGGCGTTGAAATCCTTACTATTTCAAGAGAAAGACTAGCTTATAGTACTGGTGATAGACAAAGGCAGAAAAACTGTCAAAGTATTTTAATATCTATTTTTAATAAGGCAACATCACCAAGTATTATTAAAAATTACCAAAATATACTTTCATCTATCAACGATTTATATACAACTAACATTTCAAAAGATATGATTACAGATTATATCAAAGATATTATTAACAATAATACTAAATGGACTTTTAATACTCAAAGTTTGGATGGTTACGATGGTAGTGGTTATGTGCATTTAACAAATTATAAAGATTATGTTATGATACCATATCAAAGTTCAGTTAATAGTGCTAGCTATAATATTAAGCATAACTAATAGTGGATGGTGGTATCTATGAAGTTAAAAAGAGTTATTTATACAATATTACTAATTATATGGATGTTAGTAATATTTCTATTTTCTAACCAAACAGCCAGTAAAAGTCAGTCAACAAGTGATAAAGTGGCATCAGATATTGTTGATGTAGTAGAAGTTGTTACTAAAAATGATATAAAAGAATCAAAAAAAGAAAGTATAATAGAAAATACTAGATTTATAGTAAGAAAAACAGCTCATTTTACGCTATATTTTATTTTAGGAATAATAGTATATTTATTACTTACTAGCTATAATGTTAAAAGACCAATACTTTATTCCATATTATTTTGTTTACTATATGCCTGTAGTGATGAAATACATCAGCTATTTTCAAGTGGTAGAACCGCAAAAGTAATGGATGTATGTATAGATACTTTTGGTAGTAGTGTAGCAATTATAATAATTTCTAATATAACCAAATTACTAAAACATAAATAGTTTTTCATTTAAAGCTATTTTTCTAAATTTTATACTTTTTCTAGCCATCTTAAAGTTTATAAAATCAATTTTAAATTTCTATTGGATAGATCTTTGAAATTGGTTTTTTCTTTTACTCTAATTATTAAAATTAGCCATAATAAAAAAAGATTGCTTTTTTAATGCTTTTGTAGTATAATATGTGCCATTAAAGAAGGGGATGTATTTATGGAAGAATTTAATGTGTCAGAATTTATTAAATATTATTTTAGTTTCTTTGGAGTAGTTATCCTTTTAACAGTATTAGGTGTAACTGCATCTTGGTATTATACAAGTAATATCCAAGTACCTATGTACAAATCACAAACAAGCTTAGTTTTAACAAGAACTAATAATTCTACTGGTGGAATTACCCAAAGCGACATATCACTAAACAAAAACCTAGTTTCAACCTATCGTGAAATCATTAAAAGTAGAAGAATATTATCTAAAGTTATTGATAATCTTGATTTAAATTTAACAGAAAAACAGTTAAGTGAAAAAGTAAATGTAGCTAGTGCTAATGATACCGAATTAATAGTGATTTCAGTAACAGATAAAGATAAAACATTAGCATGTAATATAGCTAATGAAATAGCTACTGTATTTAATGAAGAAATAACTAGCATCTATAATATTGAAAACATAAGTATTGTAGACCATGCAACTGAAGCACAAGATGCCTATAACATTAATGTAGTAAAACAATATGCAATCGGAAGTGGAGTAGGATTTTTATTAGGAAGCCTAATAGTAACAGTAATGTTCTATTTTGATGACTCAATAAAAAAACCAGAAGATATCGAAGAAAAAGTAGGATTAAGTGTTCTATCAACTGTACCAGAATATAAAAAGAAAAAGAAGAAAAATAAATAAGGGGTGTTAATATGTATAAAGAATTAGTATTAAATAATGATCCTAAATCAATTATTAGTGAAACAATTCGTACTTTAAGAACTAACTTACAATTTGCATCAGTTGATAAAAAAATACATACCATTTTAATTACTAGTAGTATGCCAGGTGAAGGTAAAAGCTTTATCGCCGCTAATTTAGCAACAGCTTTTGCGCAAAGTGGTAGTAAAGTTTTATTAGTTGACTGTGATATCCGTAAAGGAAGACAACATTATATTTTTGAAAGTCATAATCAAAAAGGTTTATCTAATTTATTACTTGAAAATGTTGAAGAAAAATACCAAGAATATATTCAAAAAACTAAAGTAGAAAATCTATCAGTAATGTTTCGTGGTGTAACACCACCCAATCCATCAGAACTATTAGCATCAGAAAAAAATAAAGAACTAATAGATATCTTAAAAAAAGAATATGACATCATAATATTTGACTCAGCCCCTGTTAGTGGAGGTTTAACTGACTCACTTATTATGGGAACATTAGTAGATGGAGTAGTTATTGTTAGTAGTTATAAACAAACAGCAATTAGTCTATTAAATTCTACTAAAAAAAGCTTGCAAAATGTTAATGCTAACATCCTAGGTGTAGTATTAAATAGAAGTGCTACTAAAGCTAATAAATATTACGGACATTACTATGGATAAAATAGTCGATATTCATACTCACATTTTACCTGGTGTTGATGATGGCAGTAAAGATATAAGTGAAAGTATTGACATAATAAATTACTTAAATAAAAGTGGTATTAGTGATATCGTATTAACAAGTCACTATATAAAAAATACTAAATACTGCTATAATGAATTAACTAGAAAAAATATTTTAGATACACTAAGAAAAAAGTTAAATAACGATTCTATCAACTTGTACCTAGGTAATGAAGTATATCTAAATGAAGAAGTAGTAAAACAATTAAAAGAAAAAGAAATTAGCACAATAAATAATACTAAATACATGCTAGTAGAACTACCATTAACAGGATACTTATATAATTTTCAAGATATATTATGCAGTTTAAATGATAATGGTATAATCCCAATTATTGCGCATCCTGAAAGATATGAGTTTATTCAAAAAGATAATAGTAGAGTAAAAGAGTTATTGGAGTTTAATTGCCTATTACAGTGTAATATTGATAGTATAATAGGAAAATATGGTAAAAAGGCTAAAAAGTCATTCAAGTGGCTTTTAAAAAATAATCTAGTATCATTTGTTGCAACAGATACCCATTACGTATCTGATAACAAAAAATTAGATAAAGCATACAAAAAATTAAAGAAGATTGTAGGAAAAGATAAATTTACTAAATTAACTTATGATAACCCTTTAAGTATTTTATCTAATAAAGATATAGAAGGAAATTTAGGATATTTAATAAAAGAGGAAAATAAGAAAAAATAATTTTCCTTTTTCTTTTGTTCTTGATATAATAGAACTATTAGAGGGTACAATAAGAAAGGAGTCTCTTATGGAAGAATTATTTAAAGCATTAAAAATAAAACCAAAAAATTTAGAGCTATACAATTTAGCATTTTCTCATTCGTCATATGTAAATGAAAAACATCTTAAGGCAAGTTATGAACGTTTAGAGTTTTTAGGAGATGCTGTTCTTGATTTAGTTATGAGTGATTATCTATATAATAACTTTGATATTCAAGAAGGAGATATGACTAAAATAAGAGCTAATTATGTATGTGAAAATGCATGCTTTACTTATGCTAGTAGCTTAAACTTCAGTAACTATATTAAAGTAGGGCATGGTGAAGAATTAGAAGGTGGAAGATTCAAAAAAGTTATCCTAGCAGATATATTTGAGTCACTTATGGGTTCTATTTATTTAGATCTTGGTTATGAAGAAGTAAAAAGAGTAATACTAGATATCATTGTTCCATATATAACTGATAAAAGTACCATTTTCTTTAGTGATTACAAAAGTGCTCTTCAAGAACTTGTTCAAACAGATAAAAGAAGTGTTTATTATGTACTAGTTAAAGAAAGTGGACCATCACATCAAAAAATGTTTACTATGGCTGTTAAAATAGATGATATTATCTATGGCGAAGGAACAGCTGGAAGTAAAAAAGAAGCAGAACAAGAAGCAGCCAAAAATGCCTTAGAAAAACTAGCATCTATTGATTAATAAATGAAAATGATATATAATGTAAAAGCGTGTTAAATGTGATTTAAATAAAATATAAAAAAGAAAGGAGTATATAATGAGTAAAATAAAAATATTTGCTTTAGGTGGTTTAAATGAAAACGGTAAAAATATGTATGTAGTTAATGTAGATCATAATATTTTTATCTTTGATGCAGGACTTAAGTACGGAACTGATAAAATGTTAGGAGTAGATTATATTGTTCCTAATATGGATTATTTAGTAAAAAATAGAAAGAATATTAAAGGTGTATTTTTAACTCACGGTCATGACTCTAATATGGGGGCTATTAGTGATTTAGTACAAGCTATTCCAGAGATTAATGTTTATGCTACTAAATTCACAATGGAAGTAGTTAAAAATGACTTACAAGAAGCAGGAATCAAAAAAGCCAACCTAAAAGAAATTAGACCACATTCTAAAATAGAATTTAAAAAAGATTTGTATATATTTCCAATTAGTACAACTCATTCAATTCCAGATTCAGTATGCTATGTTTTATATACTAAAGATGGAGCAATTGTCTATACTGGAGACTTTGTGTTTGATTCAACTATGAAAGGGCCTTATAAAACAGATATTGGTAAACTAGCATACGTTGGTAAGCAAGGAGTCTTATGTCTACTATCTGAGTCTTTTTATGCCGAGAAAGATGGACACACATCTCCTAATAACCGTATCAGTGGTTTTATTAGAGAAACGCTAAATAAAAATGAAGATCGTATCATTGCAACTATCTTGCCAGCTCATATCTACCGTGTACAAGAGATATTTAATGAAGTTATGAAAACACACCGTAAAATCGTAATTATGGGTAAGGCCTTACAAGATATAATTAATAAAGCAATAGATATGAATTATCTAACGATAGATAAAGAAAGAATAGGAGATTTATCAAATTTAAATGATAAAGGCGTAATTGTTTTAATATCTGATGAGAAAGAAAAACCATTTGCTAACCTTGATCGTATATTAAAAGGATTTGATAAATATATAAAATTAAAAGAAACAGATACTATTTTTATTACAGAACCATGTTATGACGGAATTGAAAAAAGATATGCTATTATACTAGATGATATAGCTAGAAACAATTTAAATGTTGTATCATTATCTAGTAAAAAGCATTTACTTCATCATGCATCACGTGAAGATTTAATGATGATGATCGATTTAATGAATCCAAAATATTATTTTCCAGTAAAAGGAGAATATCGTCATCAATACATGAATGCTGAAGTTGCAGAAGCTGTTGGTATTAATAAAGAAAATATCATTTTAAAATTAAACGGTGATGTTGCTGAATTTGTAGATGGAAAACTAACCGATACAAAAGAACACATTGATGTTGATGATGTTTTAATTGACGGTAAAAGTCAAGGCGATATTGGTGAACTTGTTTTAAAAGATAGGGAAATGCTAGGTGAAAACGGTATTGTAATTATTAGTGCTACCCTTGATAGATATACTAAAAAAATATTAGCAGGTCCAGAAGTATTAACACGTGGTTTTATTTATGTTAAAGAAAATCAAAATATTGTAGATGAAACCAAAAAGATTTGCTTAGAAGTTATAAATAATAATATCGATATTGAAAATAAAAAAGTTGACTACACTCAAATAAAAAATGATGTAAGAGAACAATTAGGTAAATATTTCTATAAAGAAACAGAAGCAAAACCAATGATTATTACCGTAATACAAGAAGTATAAAGAAATTTTTACTTCTTTTTCTTTCTAATAAAATCATAAAACCAAAGTATAATCAAAAATTAGTTGCATTTTCTAAGGTTTTATGATAGAATTTTAAATGTTTGAAGCTCCTGTTTCAAACCGCATTGAAAAGGTAAAAAACGAATAATCGTACCTTAAGAGCGAGTCTAGAAAATATTAAAAGGAGGTATATTATGAACGCAGTTATTAAGACAGGTGGTAAACAATATTTAGTTTCTGAAGGAAGTATAATTTTTGTTGAAAAATTAGCTGGTAATGAAGGAGACAAAGTTGTTTTTGATGAGGTTTTAATGCTTGATTCTAAAGTAGGTAATCCTTACGTTAGTAAAGCAACTGTTGAAGGTGTTATTGTTAAACAAGGTAAACAAAAGAAAATTAGAGTATTTAAATACAAATCTAAAGACAGAAGTAACCGCAGAACTCTTGGACATAGACAACCTTATACAAAAGTTGAAATTAAAAAGATTAATAAGTAATTAATAGGTTTAGGATATGATAAAAGTTAATTTTGAAAGTAAAGATAAAAAACATGTTGATTTAGTTAAGATTAACGGGCATGCTATGTACGATGATTTTGGTAAAGATATTGTATGTAGTAGTGTAAGTAGTATTATAACAACTACGGTAAATGGGATTTATGAAATAGATAAAGACTATTTAGACGTTAAACTTATTAAAGATGGCATGATTATTACTATTTTAAAAACAGATAAAATATGTGATAAATTAGTTAAAAACATGTTAATGCTCTTATCGGAACTTTCAGATAATTATCCAGAAAACATTAAAGTAATTAATAAGTAAGGAGGAAAAGTTAATGATGAACAGATTAGTTTTAAATATACAATATTTTGCTCACCACAAAGGACAAGGATCTACATCAAATGGTCGTGATTCTGCTGGTCGTAGATTAGGTGCAAAAGCTAGTGATGGTGAATTTGTTACAGCTGGAAGCATTCTTTATCGTCAAAGAGGTACTAAAGTAATGCCTGGTAAAAACGTAAGACGCGGTAATGATGATACATTATTTACTACTATCGATGGTATCGTAAAATACGAAAGAGTAGGTAAAGATAAAAAACAAGCTAGCGTTTATGCTGTTGAAGAATAGTTTAACTATTCTTTTTTTATTACACATAAAAAAGGAGAAAATTATGGAATATACAGTTCTATCAAAAGAATTACAAGATAATAGTATAGCTAATACTGATTTAAAAAAGGAAAAATCTTGTGGTACTGTTACTTTTAAAGAAATTAATAATAAAAGATATTATTTATTAGTTCACCATAATAAAGGACATTGGGGGTTTCCTAAGGGACATATAGAATCTAACGAAAAAGAAGAAGAAACAGCCATTCGTGAAACTAAAGAAGAAACAAATATTGATGTTATTATCATCCCAGGATTTAGAGAAAAAATCACTTATAGTCCTAAAGAAAATGTAATCAAAGATGTTGTTTTCTTTTTAGCTAATCCTAAAACTGATATTTTATCTAATCAGGAAGAAGAAGTAAGCGAAGTAAAATGGATAGAAGAAGCTGAAGTTATAAATTTGATAACTTATCAAGGTGAAAAAGAAATATTTAATAAAGTACTTAGTTACTTTGCTTAAAGTATATGATAAAATAGTCATAGAAAGGATTTATTTATGGAAGAACAATTAGGAAAATTTATTTTAGAATTATATCGTAATGGTATTAAAATGGATCACGATAAGTTAAATAGTTTACTAGAAGAGGTAAATCAAATTTTAACTCATGGTAAAGATAAAACCAAAACGGAAATGGTAGAAGAATTACTTGGAAGCTATACTAGTGATATTGCTTCTATTTTAAGTGATAGAGATTTAATTCCTGGTTATAGTGTTGGGGTACATGTTGGAAATACAACTGTACAAGTTATGGATGGTTACATAGATTCTACGAGAGGTAAAAAAATAGATGAAAATACTATGTTTGATATCGCATCTTGCAGTAAGTTATTTACTCAAATTATTGCTTACAATTTAATTCATGATGGCATTTTATCATTTGATAATAAAGTTATGGAACTTGATCCTAGATTTACACAGTTAGGTGATTTAACGATAGGTGATATTACTAGTTTCAATGTAGAATTTAGAACACCTGGTAGGATAGAAGATGCTGAAAGTAAAGAAGATGCTTATAATATTTTATTTAACACACAAGTAGTAGAAAAGAATAAGTACAATTATAATGATATTGGTTTAATGATTTTAAAAGAAG
>CAKOXL010000010.1 GCA_934130105.1 uncultured Bacilli bacterium
AATAAAAAAAGAAAATCAAATTTATTATAAAATTCAACTTTCTTTATTATTTGCCCCAAAACTCTTTACACTAACAACGGCAAGAAATTCAAGTTCATCTATTATTGGCGATATTAACTCTAATTGATAAAGTTGAAATTCTGTCAATTCATTTGGCATATAAATTATAAACATATTATTTCCTGCATTTCTAAAGAATATATTGCCATTATCAATTATTACTTGTTCATCATCACCATTATATCCTTGTTTTTGACAATAATCTTCCATTATCTCTTTATGCATTCCAGCATCATATTTATAGTTTGTAAAAGTACCATCTTTTTTAAGAAATGTTGCTTTATATTTAGTAAAATCGTTCATATAATCTCCTTACTATGTATCCTAACCTTTAATATTTTTTAATACATCTTTCATAAAATATACTACTGTCAAAATCACTCTACTAATAAAAGCTGTTGCTTTTAATAAAAAGTATTCAAATATATTAGCATTGTTATAATTTTTTTGAAAATAGTATTGGCTTTCTTTTTGAAGCTTTAATTTTTTAATCTTTTTTACATTTTTATCAATAGAAACTGAATGATTATGAATTATGATAATATTATTTGCTAATAATTCTTTTTTATTAATACTTGCTAATTTTTTGGCTAAAATATTTTCTTCGTAATAAAGGAAAGTATTTTCATCTAAATAGTTTATTTTTTCTAAAGTATCAGATCTAATTAAAAAGAAACAGCCACTAGCTACATCAACAAAACTAGTATCATTAGTGTAGTGATCTTCATTATAAAATATATACTTTTTTCTAAAGAAGCGATGGATATAGACTAGATTCATCATACTATCTAATAATGGCGTTGGATTTTTCCATCCTCTATTTAAATGATTTTTTTCTAAAATGGTTGGAGCTACTAATCCAACATTTCTTTTATTTAATAGATGTATTAAATCTACAATATCATTTTCTTTATCTATAATAATATCACTGTTAGAAATAATAATATTACACTTTCCTAATCTTTTAATTAAGTGTTTACTTGCATCATTAATGGCATAAGCGTAACCTTTATTTTCACTATTAATTATTACTTCTACTTTAGATGATTTTAATGTTTTCAGTTTTTTTATAACGTCTTCTCTTGAATGATTATCATAAATAATAATATGATCCAATATCTTATAGTCTTTTATATTATCTATTAAATTCTTAACTGACTCAAAGTCATTATAATGAATTATTACGATTCCTGTTTTCATTTTCTTCACACTTTCTAACTTCTTGAATTTGAATTAACGCTATATATATACTAACAGCCGGATAAATTAAAACATGGCCTGATGTTAGTGAAATTATTAGAAATAATATCAATGATATTTTATCAACTTTTCGTAATTTATTCCAGCTAATAGATAAAATTATGGTAATGATATAAATAATAAAGCCGATTATTCCAAAGCGAAAGATTATATCAAAAATATCTATTTCCACCATTTTTATATCATTATTTGCTAAGCCAATTCCAAATAATATTTTTATTATATTTTGATTTTTAAAATAATTATAATTATCACTTAAAAAGCTTAGGCGATCATTATAAATTACTCTATTTAAAAAATCTAATGATAAAACTTTATCTACTTTAAAAAAGCTATTTTGGACTACCATATTTTGATAAGTTCTAGTTTTTGTAAATAGAAATGATGAACATAGCATAAATATTATAAAAGTACATAGTATTATAACTTTTACCGGTTTTGATTTTTGAAAAAATAATCTATCTCTTTCTTGATATAATAAATAAAAAATAGTAAATAATATTCCACCCATTAAAACCTTAGTTCCAATTAATAAACTACTAAAGATACTAGCTAGTAAAACTAAAATTAATATTAACCACTTTTTTTCTTTTTTTAAATAAGTTAGAGCAATTGGTAATAACCCTACAATAATAGCACTAAATTCATTAATAGATGAAAACAAACCTTTAAAGCCACTTTTACCATCAGTTGGTAAATATGCATCCGCTCCTATTTTTAATACATAAGATAATAAATAAATACTTAAGTAAGTTATTAAAATAGTTACTAATATTTTATCCTTTTTGGTATCCATTTGATAAGCATTAAAAAATAGAATAGATACTGGTAAATATAAAAATTTTAAACTAGCTGAAACGGAAGAAATTAGACCACTTTTTAAATAGAAATATCCATATGTTAAATTAAATATTCCAAATACCAGTAGTGGTATTAATAATTTTAAATTCTTTTTAGTTATTAATAGATAAATAATAATACTAAGTAAAAAGATACTTCTTATAATAATACTAAATGATAATCCTAAAAAACTAGTTACATCTAAGACGGGACCTAGTAATAAAAAAATTATTAGTAGTATATTTAACTTTTTATTCATTTTCTTCACCTTGATAATTTAGATAATGGTAATATAATTCTTGATTTTGTTTTTCTTCAGTAATATGGTAAATAACATGATAATCTTTTAAATTATAAATGATGCCATTCATGCCATTTACATTTAATTTAATCTCTTTATTTGATAAACTATTTAAATCGTTTCTTATCTTAATACTATTTTTTAAAGTATAATAACTATTACCCATTAATGGTATTAGAGTATTTATTAGGATTAAGGCTGTATAAATGGTAGCTATAATTTTATTTTTTCCATATTTAAAAATAATATAAAGGGATAGTATTATAAATAAGTAAAAGTGTGGTGTATATCTAGCCCACCATGACTCACTCATTATAAGTAGTAACAAAATAGTAATTGCTAGTGTATATATTATAAAATTTTCTTTTTTATACTTATTATAATATTTTATAAAAATAATGATACTGCATAATAATAGACCACTATAAAATATTCCCCAACCACTAATTCTTAAATCATTACTCATAGCTGGTATTATTTCACTTTTATAAATAGTAAATGGAAGTTTTAAGTCTGTATTATCATTTTCTCTTAAGTTATTAGCTTTAGAAAATGTTGCATAAAATAGCTTTTCTAAATTATTCATTGTTATAAAGCTTTTAGGTTCTTGCTCTGTAATTATATCTTCTCCATTTTTATCATAAAGTGGGAAAAATGGATTATGATGATCGATTGTATTTTTTATGTAAGTAGGATATCCTACTACAAAAAGGGCTGTTATAAATAAAGGAATAAAGATTAGGCATAATTTTTTAAATGTTTTTAAAAAGCTATTATTTTTATAAGCTTGATATAGATACTTACAAACAAATAAGAAACTAAATACTAGTAGATAGCCTAATCCATTAAACTTGGTGTTTGCTAAAACGGTAAAAGTAAGAAAATAATAAAACCACGACTTTTTATCATTTATGTTACTATCTAATTTTATTAAAAAGAAAATTGATAAAATAAGAAACAAATATACTAATTGGTCGTTATAATATGTAAACATCTGGGATGCTGTAATGGGGTTTATTGCTACAACTAGAGATAAAAGAAGTGCTTTTTTAGTATTAAATATTTCTAATAAATTACCAAATAGGATACTAAATACAATATAAATACTAATTATATTCATAGCTTTACCAGATTCAATATTATTAGTTAAGCTATATATATTAGCAGCAATTATCCAATTAGCTTTAGCATAATGATCTATCCAAATGCTGTAATTAGTTAGTTTGTCATCATCATCGTCTCTTTTTTCTATAAAATCAAAACTTGATTGATAGACGGGATTAAATCCTTCTTTTAAAACACCTATCGCATCTTTATGATATGTATTACCATCACTTGATCTATCAAACATGAAAGTAGAAATAATAATGCCTAGAACTATAATAATAGTTGATAGTGATACTACTTTTAATAAAAATGATTTATCTTTATCATTGAATAGATAAGATAAAACTGCACTAATAACAAAACTTATAAATAAATTAATACAAGTTATAGAAATATTAAAAAAGAAAAGGATAGTGCTAATAACAACAGTTAGACTTAACCACATCAATAAAAAGTAGCCACTATTTTTTATTAGTTTTTTCATAATATCACTATCCTATTCTTTTATTATTTATTAGTACTAAAGTAATCTGATAGAATTATTTTATTGTTTAATTCTATTTTCTGTCTAATGGTTGTTGCCATATTACCAATATACTCACTATTTTCTGATATATTGTATCCATCATAATAGATATTGCCATCATAAAAGCTATCGTTTGCAAAATAAACATAATTTTCATGATTACTACTAAAGACATCAGTTCCTACATAGTAATTAGGATTATAGCTTATTCCAAGCATATTTAATAATGTTGGCAAAATATCAGCAGTATCCATTAATGTATCGATATCTTTATGACTAACTTTACTACTCCAAATTACAAGCGGTACTTTTTGTAATAAATTAGAATTATCAACATTTTTATACTGTTTAATATAATCTTGATCTGAATAACCATATGTGTAATGATCTGTTGCTAATACCAAGATAGTATCATCTAGTTTATTGTCAGCTTTTAATTTTTCGATTAAAATTCTTAGCATTTCATCTGTTTCTTTAGCTAAATTTCTAATACAAGATAATTCTTTATTACCATCTACATTTAGACCATATGGGTTAGTAATACATCTATCATTAGATTCATCATATGGAATATGAGCTGAGTATGAAATAACAAAACTTAAAAATGGTTCTTCTCTTACAATTAAATTATATACTTCATCATTTTTTACTAGGCTACTATCATTATAATAATTATAGTTAGTGTGATCTATATCTTTCATATCTGATAAACCATAATGTTTATCATAACCTAGAGCCCTATGAAGGTTAGTTCTATTATAAAAATTACCAACATTGGTATGAACTGAAACAGCACTATAATTATTATTTTTTAGCATATTTGCTAAAGAATATGGGTAGCTATTTTTATCATAATTATAAATAGCTTTATTGTTTGATATAGCATATAATCCTGTGTTCATCGCAAATTCAGAATTAATAGTTTGACCTCCACCAAATGTTGGTGCATAACGATTAGTAAAATTTAGTCCTTCTTGACTTAATTTATATAGTGTTGGCATAACATCTTCAGTTACAAGCCATGAATCAATTGACTCCATCAAAATATAAATAACATTTTTGCCTTTAAAAATTCCGGTATATTCATTTACTTCATTTTCGTTTGATGATTCCATTTCTAAAAATGCTGCTACTTCATTAGCCATTTCTTTTTTATTTGAGAAGAAATTATCTTTTAAATATAAATAAGTACTTCTAAAAAGCAGTTCATAAACACCACTTATTTGCATACATTTATTTTGATTATTATAATCCAAATAAATATTTTTAGAACGATATGCTGCCTCCCAAGAAGTAGCTGGTGCTTGTTTGCCATATTTACTAATTGCAACAAAACGGCATGATGCTACTAAAAATATTGTAGTTAAAACTAAAATAATTACGTATTTTTTACTTTTTTTAGGCTCATCAACTTTTTTCATTAGAAAAATGGTTATTATAGCTGTAATTAGTGATACTAATAAAACAATAACAATCTGATGTGTAGTCTTACCAATTGCGAATAAAAAATAAGACTTGCCTTCACCTGCTAAAAATAAATCACTAAACATAAAAAATCTGTCTAAAACTCTATAATGTAAAAACTCTGCATAAACTAAAATATTACTTAAAATAATTGATACGGCATAAGTAATGATTTTAGCTTTTTTAGGAAGTAAATACAAAATGCCAATTAATAAAATAATCCAACTAAAAGTTAATAGATTAGGAGCACTTCTGGCCCACCCATAAAATAACATACTTTGATTAGAAAAATATCTTAAATATACATCTAGTATTAAAAAAGAAAAGAAAACTCCACCAATTATTACTAAATGTTTAAAGATATTACTTTTTAATAATTTGTTTACTACTTTCACTTACAACCCTCCTAGAATATCTAACTTCATAAGTATATCATATTTCTACTCTTTTTTACACTTTTTGATTAAATTTCACAAATATCGTTTTAGTTTGCATTTAATTATTATATAATAAAAATATAATATGGAGTGTGTTATATGGAAAAAGAAAATCTTGTTAAAGAAAAAAAAATATTTCAAATTTTTACTTATTTTTGCTTAGCTTTATCACTTGTATCTACTATTAGTTATATGATTTATGTAATACTTTCTAGTAGTAATTTATTAGATCAAATAATTAGTATTATTAGTGTTTTTGTACTTGCTGTTTTTGCAGTTTTATATGTTATTATAGGAATGTCTAACAATAGTACTAAATTTAAAATTTTTATTATTATTGGTTCCTTATTTTTATCTTTTTATAGTATATTTCAAATAATTAGTGGCATTTATTATTCTGATGTTGTTTTGGATTTTACTAATATGGATATTAAAGATGTAGTTAATTGGGCAAGTGATAAGAATATTGTAATTGAGCAAGAATGGGAAAATAGTGATAATATCGCAAAGTATTTAGTAATTAGGCAGGATGTTAAATCTGGTACTAATGTTAAAAAGGTTAAAAAAATAAAGGTTGTAGTTTCTGATGGAGCTAGTAATATTAAAGAAACTGAGGTTACTAACATGGTTGGTTGGAAGCTTGATGATGTTATTAGTTTTATTGATGAAAATCACCTAACTAATGTTACTATCAACTATGAATTTAATGATAAGGTTGATAAAGATATTATTTTTGAACAAAATGTTATTGCTGTTATTAAAAGAAATGAACCGGTTACTTTGAAAAGTTCACTAGGAAAGAAAAGTGAGTTAAAGAGTGTTACAGTTAATAATTTGGTAGGAAAAGATTTATTTCATGCCTTAGTATATTTAGGAAGAAACAATATTAAGTATAGAATTGAATATGCATATAGTGACGATAATGAAGATGTAGTCTTAAAGCAAAGTGTTCCTGCATTAACTGTCATTGGTCCTAATGAAGATACAACTCTTGTATTAACAGTATCAAGAAAAGATAATATTACGGTTTTAGATCTTAGTAATATGAGTGTAAGTGAGATTAATAGTTGGGCAACTAATAACAGGATTAAAGTTGAGTTTTCATATGAGTATGATGAAAATGTAAAAAAAGATAAGGTTGTTTCTTTTCTTCCTGGTAAAGGTAATTCTATCAAAGTTGATTCTACTATTAAGGTAGTTGTTTCAAAGGGACAAATTTATATGATTAATTTTACTAATGTTGAAGATTTTATTGAATGGGCTGAAGATAATGATATAGCTTATGTTATTGATTATAGTTTCAGTAATGATATTGAAAAAGGACAAATTGTATCATCAACACACAGTAGTGGGCAAATTATTAAGAATAATGAAACAGTTAAATTAGTAATTTCTAGAGGAAGTAGCACTATTGTTCCTAATTTAATGGAGATGACTAAGAGTGAAGCTACTGATAGTTGTAATAAGGCTAAAATTACTTGCAAATTTATTTATTTAGATGATAATCAAAGTTTTGATATAGTAACAAAACAATCAATGAGAAGTGGCAGCAATGTACCAGTTAATACTACGGTTACTGTTACACTTGGTAAATAAGGTATTTTATATATAATTAAAACCAATTTTAAGTGTTTATTATATTTACTAAACAAATAAAATTGGTTTTTTTATGATTAAATTATTTATTCTACTATAAATGGATCAGTACTTGTTCCTGAACCAGTATAGTTTCTTACATTAGATTTTAAATTTAGGACTGGGTGTATAGTATAGTTATAATTAACGTGACAGTTATTTTTATCATTTCTATTGTGAATTGGGTAAACTGTTGCCATATTAACACGTGTATCAAACCCTGCTGGACTCATTGTCCAAAATGCTGTTACACCGTTTAAATAATACGAATTATTATTTATACTAAAATACCAACCAGCGTGTATCATTTCGTCATAGGTAATTAAACCAATACTTGCATTTACTATTCCTTTGTTGTTTTCATCGGTTGCACATTTAAAACTTGGTGTATAGTCATTGTATATAATTGGATCTGCATTTCCAGAAGTATAATAGGAGAAAAGTTTACTTTTAGATTGTTCACAAAAGTAAGACCCATTAGCTACATATTTTGAATATTTAGAATTACTAATATTAGCATCATACCAATTTTCAAGGATAGTTTTGGCATTACTATCGGAATAATACATATATGTATAGTTTTCATTATTTGAATTAAACTGGTATAGGGTGTCATTATTAATGCCATCTTGCATCATTATTCTTACTGTTCCATCTTCATTAATTCTAACTATTCGCCATGTGTATCCTGCAAAACTCACATAGTTATTGTCTACTTTACCCCTGAAGTAATAAGTTGGATTACCGCTATTAGTAGCTGTTGATATATATAAACCATTTTTATTATTTGTATTATTAGATGATGTTGTTAGTGTTGGTTGATCGGTTATTAATTCATTATTATCTAGTATTAACTGTGTTAATGTTTTAGTATTAGCTATATCTACTACTTTACCATTGGCATATACATTTACTGTTACTGTAAATGTTTTATTATTCATGCTTCCATCTGAAAAGTCAGTATCATTATCTAGCCACATTCTTAATCTAAAGTTTTTTTCATAGTTTGATGTATTTGCTGATACTTCACCTTCATAGATAGTCTTTTCTACTACTCCATCTGGTACCTTAGTATTAGTTTGAGTTAGATTTGAATATTTATCTAGTAGTATTTCCTTTTCAGTTCCATCTATTTCTGTTAAATATAACTTTACTTTATCTTCATCTAGGGTAGAATCACTCTTTTTTCTTGCTGTTACTTCATATGAAATACTAGAGTTCATTTCTATCGTTGAAGTTATCTTAAAGTCAAATACCTTTCCTTCTCCTGTTTGAAGTTTACCCTCTTCATCACTTATTGGAAAAGCATCTGTTAAACTTATACCTTTTCCTATTCCACTTACTTCAGTATATAAAAAGTTTATCTTACCTGTTGTTACAACGTTATCAGTTACACCTGTTTTAGAATAAGTAAATAACGAATAACTCACTCCTACTGTAATTAATATTAAACTTAATACTGCTACTAGTGTTAAAAATATTTGTTTCTTCTTACTATTTTTCATAAAATTTCTCCTTCTGGTATCTAAGTTAATTAATTAGAGACTATCATAATTACCTTATAGCCTTTTATTTTACGATCTTTTGTATTCATGGTAGTTAATTAAAAATTGTTAAAATCAATTTAATGAATTCTTTGCTAATTAAAGTTTATCTTAATATATTATAGTATTTAAGTAATTAACTTAAGGCCCTATTCTCGAATATAATTATAGCAAAAGAAATTTATTAAATCTAGTTTTTATTATTTTTTTTACCTTTATCATTTTTCTTATCAATTGACTTTGTTTCATTATTATCATTACTTTTTAAACTATTTTGATTTACTTCTTGCTCTTGCTTTGATTTTATTTGTTTTAGCATTTTTTTCTTTAATCTATTTTTAGATGATAATTGAATAACAACAATTAATAATAGAATTATTGAAAGTATTACCATTGAAAGCACTACTAATTTATATTCTTTAATGGTTTTATCAAAATTATCATTCATTTCGTTAATAATATTACTCATATAAACTTGAATTGTTTGTTCCTTTATATTATATGAGTACCATGCTTTATTACCAGTTTCTAAGTCAATTCCATAGATTAAAACATAATTACTATCAATATCTGACTGATACACCTCATAATCGATATTATTAATATTAATTGTTTGTTTTTGATATCCTTGAATTTTTTCATCAGTATTTTCAAAAATAATGGTTTTACTTTCTGATTTTAAAAAGTCATATTTTATTAAAGTATCTTGGTCTTTATCATATTTAAATAATGATATATTGCCATCATCATCTTTTAAACCAATTAATGTTATATTTAATGTTTCATTATAAAATGATGGAATTTCTGTATTATCAATAAATATAGTGGATTCATCAAATGATAGTGGCTTTGTTAAGGCACTTGCTCTTTTTACAACCGTATAATCCTTACCATTAACTTTTTTTATAATAGGATTACTATCTTTTACAACAGCATTTATTGTATAAACTTTACTACTACCTGTTTCAGAAGTCACTGTTATATCAAATTTATTATTACCCTCTTGTACTTCTTTTTCACCTATACCACTAACACTAGCATAACCATCTTCCTTAGTTGCATTTATTTTTATTTTTTCTACATTTGATTCTAAATTAACAGTATATTCAAGGGTATTTTTATTAAATTCTGGTGAGATATTATATCCTTCAATACTTAAACTTTTTAGATTGTTATTAGTTGATTTTTCACGTGGTTTTACTACACTAACTGTTACAGATTTACTTCCAGAATAAGAATTGCCATTACTATCAGATACATCAATTGGATTTACAGTAATAGTAGCACTACCTACACTTTTAGCAGTAAATGTGTAAGTTTTAGATTCATTTTCTAACCAAACACTACTAGTACCACCCGATAAAACATTACCGTTTGAACTAGTGATTGAAAATTTACCTATTAGGCCATTTGCGTTTACAGTTATTTTAACAGTTCCACCAGTTGTGATACTTTTAGAACTTGCACTAATTGCAAGAGATGCTGCATATACAGGATTAATCCAGGTAAAAAATAAAGCTATTAGACTAAATATTATTAATTTTTTTTTCATTTTTTCACTCTTTCTAATTATTAATTGAATTATCTAAACCCATAATATAATTTTTTACATTTACATAATCTACTGCTGATATATTGCCATCATTGTTAACATCAGCTGCCTTTTGGTTTATTCCACTCAAAGTATTAGTTCCCATGATATGATTCTTTATATTTACATAATCTACTGCTGATATATTGCCATCTCCGTTTACATCGCCATATATTAATACTTCCAAGATTTCAGTATTACCACTAGTAATATTTACCTTATCACCTGTTGCGATAATACCAGTATCCTTAGTATTACCATTAGAGTCAGTTATAGTAATAACGCCACCATTATTAACTAAATTATTTTTTAAATCTTCAACCTTGGTATTAGGTTTAATGCCTGAGATGATTCCATTATTATATTGATACTTAGCATCACTTACAATGGCTGATATTTTTTTAGGTTCTGGCGTTGGTGTAGGTGTTGGATCTGGTTCTGGTGTTGGCGTAGGATCATTATTATCATCACTAGGAATTTCTGGATACTTGGCATCATTTATTCTTAAAAAGTAAGCTGCTGGTACATAGACATAAGAACTATTCCATAGATAATTTACTCGTGGATTACTTTTAGAATCACCTATATAATCTAAATTAAGATCTAGTGTTGGATCACTTTGAATTTTATACCAAATATTATTTCCATTCACACTTGGTCCTAAAGTTTCCCCAACTATGGCTACTGCACTACCGCCTACACTATATTGATAATAACTGGTAGAAACATTACTACCATTTGGATCTTTTTTAGCATATACAGTGTTACTATAATTATCATTTAAAATAGCTGATGCGATACTATTATAATCTTGAAAGTCAAAACTCTTATCAAGTGCATAATAAATACTAGCAGCTTTTTCTCCCCAAAATGGATCTGAAGCATAGTTAACATTTAACCCTTGAGCTTTGTCTCCAAGGTTTGCACCTTTATAATGCCAATCGCCTGTTTGTATATAACCATATGATAACCATCCATAAGCATAATCATTAATGCAGTCTTCTATACTAGCAAAAACACTAGCTGAACTACCTGGTGATGAATCAACTGCATTTAGACCAAATAAATTATTCTTATTGATAGCTATGTTACTTGTACCAGTACCTGATTCATTAACTCCTATTGCCATCATTAATACAGCATTTATACCATAATTATTTTGGGCATTTATAAAATATTCACCTGATGATCTCATTTTAGATTCTTTAGTACCTATTCTTATTTCAATATATTGGTTTATATTTTCAGCTGTATAATTAGTTTTAGTACGAAATGATAAATATTGGTAATAATTATAATAAGGCTTATCTTTATTAACAGCATTATTATAATTATTATTTTTATAATCATTAATCAATGTTTTCATATCAGTATAAAAATAATGTCCATCATAACTATAATAAATACCAGGGTCTAACATAGTTGGTTTTTTATCAAAACTATAACCATTTTGGCTTTCGGCTCCATAAACATTGATTGGGAAATAATGATATATTTCATCATTTGTTACTTTATAATATTGAGGAGTTGTTGCCCAACTAAGTGGAACAACATAATATAGTTGTAGTCCTGTGTTATCATATAAGTCCATCCAGCCTGTTAGTTCTGATACTTTAACTTTTACTCTTTTACTATTATAATCATAATCTATTAAAATGGCATCATCAGGGCTTCCACCTCTTATATAACCAATAGTTGTGTTAGAATTTTTATTTTGGTATAAATAAGTATATTTTTTAGGATGACTACTTGGATAAGCTATTTCATAATCTATAACAGCATATTTAGCATCAATTATTAAACCTGATTCAATAATAACTAAATCATCATTTTCGGTAGTATCCATTATGCTTTTTGCTTCTTCATAAGTATCATGACAACTAACACTTTCAAGAGTTCCGTCAGCTTTAGCAATAGCTAATTCAATATTGGGACAAACTTCACGTGATGCAATTTCTTCTGGCCTTAAGGCATTAGTATTAGGTAAGAACGTAAACAAACACAAAAAGAAAAATATTAAAAGTCTCTTTTTCATATTCACACATCCTCCCATTATTATTCAATCATATTATATCAACATTTAATATTAAAGTACATAATATGACAATTTATTTTCTTTATTTTACATTTTTTTAAACCATTAAATGTAAATATTAAAAAGCAAGATTATTATAAATTGTATATTATTACTAATTTGGTTATAATAATATTGAATATATTCTTACAGTAACAAACAATATAGTAACAAAGGAATGATAAATATGAAGAAAGGTAGTAACAAGAAAAATAATAAAAGCTTTAGGATTAATAATCTACTTATTTTATTAGTAATAATTAGTAGTATTTTTTTAATTTATCATATTTTACTTCTAGGACCAATTGAGCCTATTATTAGATATTCATTAATTGTAGTTATAGTTATCGTAAATATCTTCTTTTTTTGTTTAAAGAGAAAAAAGAAAAAAAGTTTTGCTACTTTTATGATGATTTTATTTATATGTATCAATGTAGTATGTTGCTACTCTATTAAAAAAGTTTATGGTATTGTTGATTCTATTAATAAAAATAAAATTGTATATTCATCTAGTTTAATTGCTTTAACTAGTAGTAAAATTAATTCCGTTGAAGATGTTAGTAAGTATAAGATTGGTTTAATTGATGATACTTTGTCAGTTGATAATTATATTATTGCGAAAGAAATTATTGAAGAATATAAACTGGATAATGATAATGAAATTAAAAGTTATAATGACCTACTTGTGATGCTTAAAGCCTTATATGATGGAAAAATTGATCTTATGTTTGTATCTAGTAATTATGATGTTATGTTTCAAAATACTGAAGGATTTGAAAATATTAGTAATGATGTTAAAACTATAATTGAAAAAGATAAAACAATAAAAAAGGAAAGCACTTCTTCTTTAAGATTAAGCAATAATACTTCTAGTATGAAGCCATTCTCTATTCTTTTGATGGGTGTTGATTCAGAAAAAGATGGATTAAAAAAGAACGCTTATGCTAATGGGGATGGACTTATGTTACTTACATTTAATCCACAAACACTAAATGTTACTATGATGTCTATTCCAAGAGATAGTTATGTTCCTATTAGTTGTAGAGATAATGTTAAAAATAAACTAACCCATGCTGGTTGGTTTGGAACTGATTGTATGATTAAAACTATTGAAAATATATTTGATGTTGATATTAATTATTATGTCAAAGTTAATTTTAAAGGTGTAGTTGGAATTGTTGATGCCTTAGATGGTGTAGTTGTTGATGTACCACAAAAGTTATGTACTGATAATTCTAATCGCCAAGGAAAAATATGTATTGATAAAGGTCTACAAACGTTAAATGGTGAAGAAGCTCTTGTTTTAGCTAGAGATAGATATGATTTAAAGCTTGGTGATATTGGACGTGGTTATAATCAACAGTTATTATTAAAGGCATTACTAAATAGAGTTAGTGAAATTAGAAGTGTTAATACATTACTAGAGATACTACAAACAGTATCTAATAATTTAGATACCAATTTAACAACAGATGATATTTTAGCCTTTTATAATATTTTTAAAGATATTTTAGCTAGCCGTAAGTATCAAAGTAATGATGACTTTTTAAATATTATTCAAATTAAGCTAGCTGGAGATGGAAGAAGACAGTATTTTTCTAATTTAAAAGCTAATCTTTGGGTATATGATCTTAATAGTGAAAGTATTAAAAATGCTAGTAAGGAAATGAGAATTAACTTAAATAAGGAAGATGCTACATTACAAAAAACTTTTACGTTTAGTCCATAAAGGAGAATAAAGTTCTCTTTTTTTATTCCTATTTATTCTAAATATTAAAAAAAGATATATTATTTAGTATGGATGATAGATTAAAAAAATTAAAAGAAATTAAAGTAGAAAATGTTATTTGGATTATTTATATCGGAATCATTATACTTAGTTGGTATGCTAACAGTAAAGAAAAAAAGTATTTATTATATGATGATTTACTTAGTAAAAAGGAATATCAAAATCTGTTAGTTATTATATTTACTATTTTACTAGTTATTTATTATTATTTTGCGAAAAGTAGCTATGATGATATGATGAATTTAACTGCATTTGATTCTAGTAAGAAACAGATGCTAACTAAATTTTCTTTTCTTGGTTCCTTTTTAATTCTAATAAGTGGCACTATTTTTTTAATATTAGCTATTTTAGATGATGAAATTGATATTGAACTTGCTTTTAATTAATTATAAAAAGGGCAAACTATTATAGATAGCTTGCCTTTATAGTTATATTTTTAGTTATTTTTTATATCTCTATTTATATAAATAAGATTACTGATTACTAATAAAACGATGGTTGTAATTAATGATACTATTATGCCAGTTCCTAGATTATAAGATATACTTTTTAATGATAGTTGATAATTTTCAGCGTTCATAAAAATATAACCCGAATCTAAATACCAGAATGGTGTATATACAATATATTTAAAATTATTTATAAATTGCATTAACCACATGAATAAAGATAAGATACTAATAACGGAAGTTATTCCAACTGTTAATTGAGTATTTAAGGTTACTGTTGATAAAAAGAATAAAATACTTAGAAAGGCAATAACAGGGATACTAGCTATAATAATATTTTTTATTAAATATAAATAATAATTTACTTCCACTACTTTACTACCTGATACTATTAATTTTGGTGTTATTAATTCAGTAAAGCCAAATCTAATACCACTACAAATACTTAAAATAATAAGTCCCAATAACCAGATTATATATGTATCTAAGATTAGGTATATGAATTTACTAAGTAATATTTTATGTCTTTTAACAGGAGCAGTAATAATATTTTTAATTGTTCCCCTACTATGTTCATTAGATACAATACCACTACTAGTTATACTAACAATAAGTATTACAATTACTGATAAATGTAAGACACGATTTACTTTTAATTTTGGCGTTATATACATATCATCTTCACTAACATTATCTAAACCGGTATAGAATATATCTTGTTTGATTTCATGTTCTGTACTATATAGTAATATTTTTCTACTTTCAATAGCCTTATTTTTTAGATTAGTATTATAGGCTAGATATTCTTGATAAGATGGTTTATTATCGTTATCTTTATATTTTTCTTGATATTCTTCAAAGGTATCTATTTTCATGTTAGCATTATCTTTTAATTTTTTGTATTGAATATAATTTTCAAATAAAAAATTATCACTATTTTCTATTTTTTTATCTATTAATATTTTGGCAAATTCATAATTATCTTCATCTAATAAATTATTATCTAATTGGTACTTAAGATATAAGTAGTATTTATTTTCTTTTAACAAATTTTCATAGTCTGTTATCAATTTAGTATTTTTTTGATATAGTTCATTTCTTTCTTCTAGGGTTATACTACATGCATTAGTTAAAAATTTTTTAATTTCTTTATCCTCATTTATTTCACTACATATTTCTTGTATTTCACTATTGTTTAAAGTGTTATTCAAAAGTTTGATTAAATCGTTATATCTAGCTAATGGTATAATATAATTAGTAACAAAATCATATTTCCAGTCTTTTGATGAAGTTATATCATTCATAATCAAATAATTATATTTAATAAAATTTTTTTCATAACTATATGATATTTTTTCATTGATTGTTTTTAATGAATTTATATCTTGTTCAGTAAAATCTTTCTTTAAATTAGAAATGTAATTTTTTAAATATTTGGCATCACTTTGTCCAGCATTTTCATATTCAATTAATAAGTTATCGGTTTTATATACTATAAATAATGAAGCGAGTGTTAATAGTAAGATACAAATTATTATCTTTTTAATACTATAATTTTTTATAAATTCGCTTTTTATTAAGTTAATTATTTTCAATTTATTCACCTCTTCTAGTTTATTAAATATTTTTAATATCTCTTTTTGAATAAATAATGGCTGTAATTAAATACATTATCAATGTTAAAATAATAGAAATTATAATGGCTATAACGTAATTAAAATCCATCACTTTAAATATATTGGTATACTCTTGTATTTTATCGTGAATAAAGCCCATGTCTAGTATCGTAAATGGAGTATATGCTAGCACTTTGATATCAAACTTATAGCATATATACCAATTAAACATTGATAGTATAGCTATAACTGAGGTAGTACTAGTAGTTATACTGGTATTTAGTGTTATTGCTGATAAAAAAAGAATAATACTTAAAAAGAAAATTACCGGGATACTGGCAACAAATAATTCTTTTAATAGATAAATAAAATAGTTAATTTCTACTACGTGATTATTTATAAAAATAAGTTTTGGTGTTAATAAATCAGTAAATCCAAATCTAATACCACTATATATGATTAGGAAAATTAAACCAATTAACCATATTATGTAAGTATGAAGTATTAGATAAATAAACTTACTAAGTAATATTTTCCATCTTTTAACAGGAGAGGTAATAATATTTTTAATAGTTCCACTACTATGTTCTTTAGATACAGTACCGCTACTAGTAATACTAACTAATATCATAACGATAATTGAATAATGCAAGATTAAATTAACATAAGTTTTCGTTGTTTGATAAGGAGTATTTACATTGTTATCATAACTAAACGATAAATCATGTGGTATTTGATGTTTGCTACTATACATTATAATTTTTTGATTTTGTACTGCTTCATTTTTTAAATATGTACGATATCTAACATAATCTTTATAATTGGTGATTGAGTAATAATCAGCAACTTTAAACTCATTTTCTTTCTCTGGAATAAAACTACTAGCAGTAATTAAACTCTGATATTCTCTCATATTATGTGATAAATAATTATCATCATCCTTTACTTTATTATCAACAATTATTTTAGCAAGTTTACTTGTTTCTTCATCGAAATAATTATTATCTAACTGATATTTAATATATGTATAATAACTATTTGACTTTAATATATTGGTATAATCAGCAATTGTTTTAATATCTTTTTGATACATCTCATCTATTTCTTCCAAACTAAAACTACATATATGATTAATGACTCCTTCAAATTTGGAATTAAATGTATTATTAGAACTATTACATATTTTTTTAATGTCAGGACTATTATAGTTTTCTTTGTATATTTCTACAGCTAATTTATTGGATAAAGAAAATAAAATTTGATCCATTAATACTATACGATAATCATCGCTTCTCCTAATTTTTAATGTTTCTAAATAAGAATAAGTTTGGTAATTAATCTGATGTATCTTTAAATTATATTCTTCTTCTAATGTTCTGTTTTTAATATTTGATAATCTATCTATTTCTATTTTGGTATTATCAAGATATGATTGTGAAGATTGAATGTCAGAATTAATTTGATAGTACATTTTTGATACCTCTACAAATAGAATAGTAAAGATAAGCATAATGAAGCTTATAATAATTAGTTTTTTAACACTGTAGTTTTTTATAAATTCACTTTTTATCAAGTTAATTATTTTCAATGTTATCACCGTTTTCATAGCTATTAGTTGTATCTATAAATAATTCTTCTAATGATTTATTTTTATATTTTACTTCTTCTATTCCTAAATCTTTAATGATATTACCTTTATCAATAATTATTACTCTATCACATATATTCTCTACTTCTGATAAGATATGACTGGATATTAATATTCCCATATTTTCTTCTTCGCTAATCTTTTTTAAAATCATCCTCAAATCTCTAATTCCCATTGGGTCTAGGCCATTAGTTGGTTCATCAAGTATCAATAATTTAGGTTTTTTAATAAGAGCATTAGCTAGTCCTAATCTTTGTTTCATACCTAGTGAATATTTTTTTACTTTATCATTAATTCTATCTTCCAGACCAACAAATTTTACCATTTCATTCATATAGTTATCATCTTTTATATTGTTGATAAGAAGAGTTATCTTTAAGTTTTTCTTGCCACTTATGTTGGGATACATATCGGGATTTTCAATAATACTTCCTGCCTTAGATAGTGCTTTTTCAAGATCTTTTTTAGTATCATATCCACATATTTTAACAGTTCCGGTTGATGCTTTATAAAGATTTAAAATAGTTTTGATAATTGTCGTTTTACCAGCGCCATTTGGTCCAATTAAACCAACTATTTCTTTCTCATGAATAGTAAAATTAATGTTATCGATTATTTTCTTCTTACCAAAATATTTAGATAGATTTTCTACTTCCAATACTTTATTATCATTAATTTGTCTTTTTTTATAATTTCTCTCGCCGTTTAAAAGTTCATTAACAGTAACATTAAATATTTTAGATAATTCTGTTAAATAAGAAATATCAGGAGCATTTATTCCTCTTTCCCATTTTGATACTGATGTAGCCATTATTCCAAGTTTATCTGCAAGCATCTGTTGAGTCATTTTGTTTTCTCTTCTAAGTTTACTAATAAATAGTCCCATTTTTTCTTGGTTCAATTTAACCACCTCAAGTAAATGGTAGCAAATATTTAAAAAAAAGTATATAGCTTATTAAGCTAGGTAAAATAAACGACACTTTAATTTTGTTTTTATTAATTTTTACTTTCTAAATTTCAACTTTCGTAAATTTAAATTCTAGTAAAAAAGAAAAGATACTCCTAAAATGGAATATCTTTGTTAGAAAATTTTATTTTATTTCTACTATCGATAATTTATTTTCTTCATGTATTAGAGTCAAAGTTACATTTTCTGGATAATCATAATCGTTTACATAACTAATTTTTACTGTTACTTCATAAGCTGAATCATCAGTAAAGTTCTTATTTTTATACTTTACATTTTTGATATTAGTTATTTCTACATTATTTACTTCTGGTAATTTTTGCTTTCTATTTCCATAAAGATTATTTTTTATATATTTATAAATAGTGGTTGATGATTTATCAATAAAACTATCTCTTAATGATGAATGAATGAACTGCACACCACCTATATTTTTATTAGTTACTTTATTGTTTAAAGTATAATAGTCAATAGTAAATAGTTTTGCTACTAAAGATGCATAGTTTTTTTCATCTATTTTGTTGTCTTCGAGTTCACTTTCTAATTCTTTAAAATATTTTTTGTAGATTCTAGTTGTGTTACTTTCCATCGTATATTGATAAGTATCAATCACAGATACAACTGATACTACTTGTAAATCATTTCTTGTTTTAAAAATAAAGATACCAAGTAAAATGCATACTACTAAAATTACAGCTAATAATTTTGTTTTTTTAACTTTTGTTTTTTTATTTTTTTTCATATAAGCTCCTATTTATTTAGTACAGCTTTCTCCTCAATATAATCATCTGATTCTTTAGTTTGTTTTGCTTTTTTTATTAAGTCAAAAACAATCGTTGAATTAGATGCATTTAATAATTTTTCAGCATAGGTATTACATTCTTCGATGTAGCTTGTTGATATTTCAGTTTCTTTTAAAGGTAACCATGAACTATTTTGAGAATTATAATAAATTTTATTTGTTACCCAATTTCCATTAGGAAAGACAACGATATTATCATCAGTTACATTAAAAATATCATGACCTAATTGGTATTTATTATAAAAACCAAACATGTTACCTAAGGTTGGCATTACATCATACATACCCATTACATTTGTAACTTCTTGATGTAGAGTTGATTTTGTTTCTTTACTATATATTAATAATGGTACCTTCTTTAAAAGTTCATAGGTATTAGTATCAATTTTAACACAATCTTTATCTTGTTCAGTACATTCTTTAACGCCATCTGTTTCTTTATCATAATTATATAATCTTTTATAATCAGACTTTGATAATCTAGCATCATGATCGCCATATATTATAAGAACGGTATTATCTAGTAAATGTTCTTCTTCTAATGCATCAATAAATTCACCAAGGGCAACATCAGCATAGTGAGCTGATTTAAAGTAATTACCAAGTTTTGTTCCTTCCATGTATGGATAGGTAACTTCTTCATATTCACCTGTTTTTTCATTATATACTTTTTCCTTTAAATCAACATCAAATTTTCCATATGATTCAATATTAGAAAATGGTGTATGATTAGTTAATGTTATGATTGTACCATAGTAAGGTTGTCCCTTAGCATTAATTTCTTTAATCTTTTCAATAGATTGTTTATAGAATGATCTATCTGATAAACCTAATCCTATTACTTCATCTATTTTATAATCATTTTTACTATAAAATCTTTGATATCCTAATGTTTCATGCATTGTATTACGATTCCAAAAAGATCCATTGTTAGCATGCATACTAAATGCATAGTAGCCCCTTTCTCTTAATAATAGTGGAATAGTTACATATTCACGATTAAAATAGCTTACAAAGGCAGTACCATTATTTGTTGGCATAAGAGACGTGTTAAAGGTAAATTCGGTATCACTTGATGTTCCTACACTAACCTGGGAATAAAAATTACTAAAATAAATTGAATCTTTTACTAATTTATTTAATGTAGGTGTTACTTCTTCACCATTAAAAGTTAAGCCAATATTTAGATTTTGCATACTTTCATAATGTATTACTAAAATATTTTTTCCTTCAAAAATACCTGTATATTCATTAATAGTTGTTTGTTCATCTTTTCTATTTTTATAATATTCAGTAAATGTTTTTAATGCTTTATCATAACCAAATAAACTAGTTATTTGAGGTTCTATACTATTTACAATATCATTTAATTGGTAAGCATAAACACCAAATCTCATAACTATATATTCTCTATTCCACTGTTTGGTATATCTTCCTATTTCTACTGGTGTTAAAAATACTAAAAAGCATAATAATGTTATAAGAGATGCAATCATAGTTGAAGTCATTTTTTTAGTATCTCTTTTTTCACTATTTTCTTTATTTACATTTTTGCGTAATTTTATATATGTTATTATTAGAAAAATAGGCGAAATTATATAGATGAAATCTTGTAGTTTTAAAACATTTTCAACAATGGCATCACCCACTTGAACAGCGTAACGGCTAGTAGCAATTAATGATACTGATACAAATGAGGTATAAAATGTATAATAAACAGAATTAATAATACAAATTATGGTAAAAACAATACTTAATGATAATAAATATAAAAAACGATTTTTTTCTTTTAGACTAAAATTAATACTTCCTAAAAAAAGAACAATGGTTAAGTCAGCTAAAATAGGCTTTATTAGTAATAAATTCTCAACCGTATGTATTGTGAAGTATCTTAACAAAATAGCGATAAAGACATTGGAAATTACATAAACAGAGAATAAAGGATTATTCTTAACCATTTCCATAAATGTTGTTAAAAGCATGTGCATTGTCTTTTTAGGATTTTTTCTAAAGTCACTATACAGTTTTTTTAGTTTATTTTTTATATGTTTTAATTTCATTTTGACAGTTTTCTTCATTATCTTAATCCTCTCTATTATCATTATACCATTTATATTAAACTTTTTCAATTTCTTCTATACTACTTGCATTTAATACCATGCCTAGCACGAATATATATGATAATAAATAAATCCATAAGAATAAAATTATAAGATTAGCAACACTACCGTATAATAGGTTGTATTTGGCAAAGTAACTAACATAGAAAGAATAAACCTCAGTTGATATAATCCAACTAATAGTTGTAAATATAGCGCCTGGTGTTGTTTCTCTACTTTTAATATTTGTATCTGGTGCCATAGTATAAAGTATTTTAATAAAGATATATACTATTATAAGGGAAGTTGGATATTTTAAAATGCTATAACCTGTTTTTATAACACTACCAATATGACTATTAGGGATAATTCCTACTATTAATGAAACTATTTTATCTCCAAATGCAGGTACTAACAGTATAAAAATAAATAGTAACACTAATATTATGGTCATTAATAGGGCTTTAATTCTTCTAGTTAAAAGATCCTTATCTTTTACTTTATAAATTAAATTGGCACCAATAATCATTGAGTGTGGACCATTTGATGCTAGTATAAAACCAGAAATATAAAATATTACTATATTAATACTTAGGTTTTTACCATCTATTATTTGAATGATAAAGTCAATTATTTCACTAGGAAGTGATTTAGATAAAACTTCCATTAATGATTCTGTTGATAAAGAAAATTGAGTAGCAACTACTGCTATTATGGCAAATAATGGAATAATTGATAGTAATAGAAAAAAAGAAAGTTGCCCGGGTAAGATTCTCATTTCTGGTCTTTCTATCATTTTAAATACCTTCTGTAAGAAGTTTTTTAGTTTAACCTTCATAGAATCACATCCTTGTAACTTTCTACTTTAATTCTTCTTTTTTTTCTTTCATCATAAGTGTTGCTTCATTTATAGCATCATCTATTGTTTTAATATCATCAACAATCATGCTATAACCAATGGCAGCACCAAAACCGTATGGTAATTCTTTTAACTCTTTATTTAATTTTTTACAGTAAGTTTCAATTTGTTTTTCAGTATAACCAACTAAATAAACTAAGAACTCATTACCATCTGTACGGATAATTTCACTATTTTCAAGTTGAGTATTAACTAAAGTTGATGCTGTTGCGATAATTAAATTGTCTCCTGCTTCATGTCCATAGTTATCGTTAACATATTTAATATTATTTAAATCAATTATAACGATTGTCTGAGGATAAATTTTACTATCATCCCAAACTTTCATATTTAAGTTTAAATAGTTTCTATTTTTTAGTGATGTTAGAATATCTGTATATTTACGACGATCTTCTTTTCTCACAATAGTTTGTTTCTTCTTGTTTTTTAGTAGTAAATATATAGCTAATAGTATTAGTACTGGTAATAAAACAATTCCTAATACGATAAGATAAAATTCTTCAAATGAAGTTCTATCTACTAGTGATGTATGTAATGAACTAAGTCCACTTATACGATAATTATAATATGAATTAGTAGATATAATGTAATTAAATAATTTATATAATTCCTCATTTTTATTAGATACAGCAAAATTATAATTTGAAGTCATTGAACTTGTATAAATTACCTCATATTTACTAAATTTAGAATTACGATAATAGTTATATACTTCTTTATCAATTACTATAAGATTGTTGTCCTTAACTAATTCATTTATACTTTTTTTCTCTACAACATTTGCTTTAGAATTAGATTGGATATATTTTAATAAACTACTATTTGATAAGATATTTACATTTTTACCTTTTAATTCTTCAAAAGTAGTTACATTTTCTTTATTTTTTTCATTACGTAATACAACAAATTCTTCAACGAAGGTTGAGGTTGTAGCTTTATAAGAATTACCTAATAGATCAAAATAATTAAAATATATATCAACTTCATTATTATTTATTGCTTTAGTTAATTCACTTAGTGATTTATATTTTTTATATGTAAACTCAATACCGGTTAGTCTTTTAAGTCTTGCTACATATTCTGCTGCTATTCCAACTGGAACGCCATCAACATTTGCTTCGTATGGAAGATTTTCTACATAACCATAAACATAGGTATTAGATAACATTTCTGATTTACTTTTATCGTTTATATTTTTCTTAGTAAGATAATATTTTAAATATTGTTCATTATAAGTTGATACGTAGTTTTTCTTTTTCCATTTCTGATAGTATTTACTTATAATATTATTTAATTCTTTATTATTATCACTTAGTGTAAGTACTATCTTTTTACTCATTTCAGTAAAATAGTAATTAACGTAGAAAGCATCGCTAGTTATTGTTTGGTCTAAATACATTATTTGAGGAATTACTATCATGTTAATAGTTCCTGCATTTAAATCATTTATCATTTCATCTATACTATCGTAACTTTTATATGTTAAGTTTGTTGATGATTTTAAGAAGTAACTTACTTCACCGATATCACTAGTAAATACACCAATTGTTTTAGATGATATTAGAGATAGACTATCATATCTTACATTTTCTTTACTAATTAAAACATAACCATCTTCTGCTATTAATAAATCATTATCACTTAATTTTGTATCATTATCTAAAATTCTAATTCTTAAACCGCTTGTAGTTGGTTGTGTATCTTTTAGATATGATATTTTATTAAAATCAAGGTCAGTATCTATTTCAAAATTATCTATAAAATCAAAGATTACACCAGTTCCATCCATAGAATAAATGGGATAATTGTTTACGATTTCAAAATCATATTTTTGATCTTTATTATTTGTTATCCATTTTTTTTCTAAAACCGTTAAGCTTGTTTTACTATCTTCGATATTAAAGTATAGATATACTCCTAAAAAGACAGCTAATGCTATTAATATGGGAATTATTATTATTAATTTTTTTTTCATTTTGTATCAGCCTCTTCTGTTTTTTCTCTATCTTTTGTCCAAGAGAAAGTTGAACTATTATGATGCTTATATCCAATTATTGGAAAATCGTTTTCACTAGTATCTTCTTTTTTTATAAATACTTGAAAATCATAGTAACCAATCTGACTTTCAGTAAATGGCTCTAATATGTTATCAACTAACTTTTTAGCTTCATTTTTACCGGCAGAATTAGCTACTAAAATAGTAATATCAATTCTTCTACCATTTTCGCGCAATGAAACGCTTTCAACTATTTTGTTTTCGCTGATTTTCTGTTTTACTTCATCATATACTGATTGTTCAACCATAACTTTGCCATCTAAACGATCACCATAAACAGCTGTTCCTTGGTTTGGAAAAAAAGTATCTACTATTTTATAGCCTAAAAAGGCTAATAAAATAAATACAAAAATAGCTGTTACAGTGAACTTATTCTTTTTCATCCATTTCATTTTCCTGGCTCCTTCTTATTTTAAATTATACCTTAGTTTAAAAATAAGTCAATCAAACTATTGTTCACTAAGTTTTTTAAGTAGAATCTCATTTGCTTGGATTGGACTTGCACTACCTTTAGTAGCTTTCATAATTTGACCCATTAAAAACTTAACTGCTCTATCTTTTCCTAGTTTATAATCTGTAATGCTATCTGGATTATTTAATATTACTTCTGCAACAATTTTTTCTAATTCATCAGTTGTTAATTCATTTACCTTTTTACTAGCAATTAGTTTTTCTAGATCGTCATCTGTTTCCATTATAGTATTTATAATTTCTTTAAATACTTGGTTATTTATTTCTTTTTTATCTAGTTTTTCTACTAATAGATTAAATTTATCATAGGTTAACTTAGTATCAAGTAATTTCTTTCCTGTTTTATTTAAGTAGGCTTGGATTTCCCCTAATAGTAAATTACTAGCAATTACTAAGTTGCCATCTACATTTAATAGGTAATCGCTTATTTCTTTATTCGCAATTATTTTATTGATATTAACAGGATTGATACCTGCTTCTTGATAAATTTCTCTTCTTTTATTTGGTAGAATAGGCATATTTTGTTTGATAGATTCTATTTTTTCATCTTCTAAGATATAAGGTGGAATATCAGGTTCTGGGAAATAGCGATAATCATTGCCGGTTTCTTTTACACGCATTAAAATAGTACGATTTTCTTTTTCATCAAAACGTCTTGTCTCTTCTTGGATAGATCTTCCTTGTTCTAATTCCTGAATTTGACGATCTGCTTCCACTAAAATGGCACGTCCTACACTACTGATAGAACCAATATTTTTAGTTTCTGTACGTGTTCCTAGTTTTTCTGTTTTAGAAACAGATACATTGACATCGCATCTCATACTTCCTTCTTCCATTTTGCAGTCTGATACATCTGTATATAGAAGAAGTTCTTTTAATTTTTCAAGATAAGCCATAGCCTCTTTTTCACTATTCATGTCTGGCTCTGATACGATTTCAATTAATGGTACACCGTTACGGTTAAAGTCTAAATAAGATTTAGATTCCGCATGGGTACTTTTGCAAGTATCTTCTTCTAAGTGAATATCATGAATTCCTATTTTTTTCTTAATACCATCTACTTCTATTTCTACATATCCATTAACGCCAATCGGGTTTCTTGCTTGGGTAATTTGATAACCCTTTGGTAGATCAGGATAAAAATAATTTTTACGGTCAAATACTACTTTTTTATTGATTGTACAATTTAGAGCTAAAGCAGCTTTTATTCCAAGGTCAATTCCGTAACTATTAATGGTTGGTAGCGTTCCTGGTAATGCAAAATCGATTTCATTGATATTTACATTGGCTACTCCACCATAGTTATTGATAGAATCGATAAACATTTTAGAATTAGTCTTTAATTCACAGTGTACTTCGATTCCTATTGTCTTTTTATAATCGTCCATTATTTTTCCTCCTTATCTAAGTTTTTTTCTAAGAAGGAAGCTAGTTGATACATTTTAGCTTCTTCAAAACTATTTCCTATAATATGTAGGCCAATTGGCATATTATTTTTATCACATCCCATAGGAATGTTTAATCCAGGAAGTCCTGCCATATTAACAGGAATTACTAGTACATCATCCATAAATGATTTTAGTGGATCATCTAGACTCTCATCTAAATTATAAGCAACAGTTGTGGTGGTTGGTCCTAAGATATAATCGTAGTCTTTAAAAATACGATCAAATTCTTTTTTCATGGCATTTCTAATTGCTAATGCTTTATCATAATAAATTTTAGCATTTTCACCACTTAATAAATAACTTCCTACCATAATTCTACGCTTTACTTCTTTACCAAAGCCTTCACTTCTGGTATTAGCATACATTTCTTCTACACTATCACTATTTTTAGAACGATAACCAAATTTTACGCCATCAAAACGTGCTAAATTACTACTAGCTTCACCCATGGCAATAATTTGGTATAGAGTTACTGCTTGATCTAAATATTTCATATCAATATAGTCTACTACCGCACCACTTGCTCTTAAGATATCTACTACATGATTTATTTTTTCTATAATAATTGGTGATACAATACTACTTACAAAATAGTTAGGAATAGCTATTTTCATATCTTTAATATCTTTACCAATTAATCTTGTGAAGTCTTCTTCTTGTAAATCGGCGCTCGTTAAATCTTTTTCATCTTTTCCTACCATTTTATTTAATAAAAGAGCATTTTCATATACATTTCTAGTCATTGGTCCAATTTGGTCTAAGCTTGATGCAAAAGCTACTAAACCATAGCGTGATACTCTACCATAACTAGGCTTCATACCAACAATTCCTGTATAACTAGCTGGTTGTCTAATAGAACCACCTGTATCTGTTCCTAAAGCAAGAGGAGTTAGATTAGCACTTACACAAGCTGCTGAACCACCAGAAGATCCTCCCGTAATTTTCGTTTTATCGATTGGATTTTTAGGAGCACCAAAATAACTAGTACGACTAGTAGACCCCATAGCAAATTCGTCCATGTTGGTTTTACCAATGATAATCATTTTGCTTTTCTTTATTTTTTCTATAACTGTAGCATCAAAAATTGGAACATAATTTTCTAACATATGAGATGCACAAGTTGTTCTTAAATTTTTAGTAGAAATGTTATCTTTAATCGCAATTGGAATTCCCCATAACAAATTATCTTTTTCTACTAATTCTTCTCCTAATTTTTTAGCATAAGCTAAAGCCTCACTTTTATTTAAAGTAATGAAACTATTTAAGTCACTATTTTCTTCTATTCTACTATAAGTTTCTTCTACTAAATCTAGTGGTGTTATCTTTTTTTCTAATAATAATTCATGTAATTCTTTTATACTTAAATCTAAATATCTATTCACTTACCATCACCGGAACCTCTACAAAATTACCAGTTGTTGCTGGCACATTCTTTTTTATTTCATTAAATTCAACACTTCTTACACTAGAATCACTTCTTAATGTTGACTGATAAGAAACAGGCGTTACTAATAAATTATTATCTTCAACTTCTATTTCTTTGATTTTATCTACTTCATCTAATAACTTTTTTAAATCTTTTTGGTATTTTTCTATTTCATCTTCTGTTACAGCAATTCTAGCTAGATGTGCAACATGTAATACTTCTTCTTTTGTTAGTTTATCCATACTTACCTCCATAAAAAAATTATACATAGTATTATAACAAATAACTATGTATAATTATAACATAATTTAGTAAAATGTTGGCCTTTTTTCCGATTTTGTCTTGATGTATGATGTTAGATTATCATAATTTAGATAGTCATCAATTTCACATGACTGATATTCACATACTTCTTGTCTATCTATATTTAATATTTTTTCTTCATCTTTTAGTGTATTTAATTGTTCCTCGGTTGGATTTTGTGGTGCATAGACTAATATTTCAGATGGTCCGTTTTTTTCTTTTTGGTTGTTGATAATCATAAATATGCCCTCTAGGGATAGATTAATTGCATTTTGATAGAAACTTTCATCTTTATTATAGGTATGATCAAAAAACTTAAATACTATACTTGGTAGTACTTCACAAATAAAATCTTCTTCATGAGTTGGTGTATCTAAATAACTTGCTTCATCTGGACACGTATAAATGCCAAATGGTAAAAGCGTGCCATCTTCAAAAATAATAAAACCTTTTTCCTTCACATTAAAACCTACTTTCTAGATCAGATTCATTCCAAACAGGGATACCTAATTCCATTGCTTTTGTATATTTACTACCAGGATTTTCTCCAACTATTACGGCACTTGTTTTCTTACTTACTGATGAAGAAGTTTTACCACCAAGATTTTCGATTTTTTCTTCTACTTCATCTCTTGTATATTTTGTAAGGGTACCTGTAATTACAAAAGTTTTACCGCTAAAGTTTTCATTTATTACTACTTTAGGTCCAGTATATTCCATATTAACATTTAGTTCTTTTAGTTCATTAATGATGTTTATATTTTTTTCATTTTGAAAGAAATCGACAATGCTTTTGGCTATTATTTCTCCAATATCAGGAATTTGATTTAATTCTTCAAAAGTAGCATTCATTAAATTATCTAGGTTTTCAAAGCGACCTGCTAATATTTTTGATGTTTTTTCACCAACATTAGGAATTCCTAAGCCAAATAATAATCGTTCTAGGGAATTTGCTTTGGAATTATTAATTGCTTCTAGTAAGTTATCAATAGATTTATTACCGTAACCCTCTAGTTCTGTTAATTCATCACGAAAACGATCTAATTTGTAAATATCTGTGATATCTTTAATGTACTTTAAATTATAAAAATCTTCAATTATTCTATCTCCCAATCCATCTATATTCATGGCCTTTCTAGATACAAAGTGACATAATCCTTCAATATGTCTAGCAGGGCAATGAGGATTCATACAAAAATAATCTACCTGTCCTTCTTTTTTGAAAATTGGTTCATTACACATAGGACATCTTGTAATCATTTCAAAGTCTTTTTCATCACCGGTACGCCTATCTAGTTTTACTTCACCTACTTCAGGAATTACGTCTCCTGCTTTATGAATAGAAATGATATCTCCTATTTTTAATCCTTTTGCTTTTACATAATCTTCATTATGTAAAGTAGCTCGTGATATAGTGGAACCTGCTACTATAACTGGTTCTAAAACAGCATTGGGAGTTATTTGTCCAGTTCTACCTACTGTAAAAATAATATCTTTTAATTTGGTTAAAACTTCTTCAGCTGGAAATTTATAAGCAATTGCCCATTTAGGATGATGAGCAGTAAAGCCTAATTTTTTTTGTTCTTCTAGACTGTTTACCTTTACTACAACACCATCAATATCATAGGGAAGATTAGGACGCTCTTTTCCTTTATAATTAATGTAGTCAATAATACCATCTACATCAGTTACTAATAAATTATTGGGATTCGTCTTAAAACCTAATTTTTTCATAAATTCTAAAGCTTCCCAGTGAGTTTTAATTCCATAATCTTCTGGATTTGGTAAATGATATATCCAACAATCTAGTTTACGAGAAGCAGCTACTTTAGAATCTAACTGTCTAATAGAGCCAGCTGCTGCATTACGACAGTTTTGTAGAAGGGGTTGGTTTTTGGCTTTTCTTTCTTCATTTAACTCTTTAAGTGTATCTTTACTCATATAAATCTCACCACGAACCTCAATGTCAATTTCCTCTTTTAAAGTAAGTGGCACTGTTTTAATCGTCTTTACATTATTAGTAATATCTTCACCAATTGTACCATTACCTCTGGTAGCTGCTGTTACTAATTTTCCTTTTTCATAATGTAAAGAAACACTTAAACCATCTATTTTTAATTCACATACATAAGTTGGAATTATTCCTTCTTTTTTTATTCTTGCATCAAACTGTCTTACTTCATCTTCGTTAAAAATATCTCCTAGCGACATCATAGGAATTTTATGGGTTACTTTTTTAAAGGAGTCTAATACTACTCCACCTACACGATGGGTTGGGGAATCACTTCTTACTAGATTGGGATTTTTTTCTTCTAATATCTGTAATTCACGAAACAAACTATCATATTCTTGATCTGTAATAGTGGGATTATCTAAAACATGGTAATTATAATTTGCTTCATTTAATATTGTTACTAATTCGTCGATTCTTTCTTTCATACTTTTCTCCTTTTACTTATTTATAGCACCTTCTGGTTTAGTAGTCGTTTTTATCCAAGATGATAATTCTTCTTCTACAATTTTTTCTAAAACTGCCTGGTAAGTTTCATCATTATAATATGGCCCATAGATATTGTCATTAGCTGTGTCAACTATGTAAAACTTTACATTTACTTCTTTTTTGGCAACTGTCAAACATTTTAGGGAAACATACCTTTCTCCATAGGCAAACTCCGCTATATAATCATTTATTCCTACTTGTTTATTATTCTCTTCTATTTCAAATAAATTATTTACATATTTTCCTAACACAACACTAGTCTCACTTGTCTTTTTAATGGCATAATCATTCGGTAAATCATAGGTCCATTTTTCGATTTTAGGGTCTGTTAAGATATAGATAAATATAGCTATTATGATAAAGAAAACAGTTATCAACAATATTCTTTTTTTCATTTTATTTTTTCCACAAATTTTGTGGATAAACACCTTCTTTTACTAGCGTATTGATTGATCTTACAACCTGTTCTTTATCTTCTTTATAGGTTACGCCTTCCCATTTAGCAGTTGTAGGTATTACTAAAGTTTTTGCGTAATTGTCATTAGTAGCAATTGACAAAACATCAGGAATTAGATATTCACATTTTAAGATATTATCTTTATTATCATTTAAGAATTTTGGAAAATGCTCTTCAATGTATGAAAATATTGTTGGATTAAAACCTAGCATATTCATTGATACATAAGTATCATCTTTAATAGTAAATGGCATACTGCCATCAAGTGGAGTAGCTGTTATCATATTAGCTTCTTTTTTAACACTACTTTCTATTAATTTTTCTAATTCATTATTATTTACTTTACATACTCCTCTTTTTACACTACCATTTTCTGTTAAAGTATTGATAACGTGATATCCAACAACAGCATAAGTATTTTCTTTTCTATCTTCTTTTAAAAAGTTACTTATTGTATAGTAAGCATCTCTTCCATAAAAATCATCAGAATTAATGATTGCAAATGGTTCATTTATTAAGTTTTTGGCAGATAATATAGCGTGAGCTGTCCCCCAAGGTTTAACTCTATCGCTAGGTGCTTTGTAGCCATTTGGTAAAGCATTTAAATCTTGAAAGGCATATTCTACTTTAATTTTATCTTCTACTCTTTTACCAATCGTTTCTTTAAATATTTCATAATTTTCTCTTTTTATGATAAAAACTATTTTATTAAAACCTGCTTTAATAGCATCATAAACTGAGTAATCAATAATAAACTCATCGTTAGGGCCAACAGGTTCAATTTGTTTTAGCCCTCCAAAGCGGCTTCCCATACCTGCTGCCATAATTAATAGTGTTAAGTTTTTTTCTTCCATAAATTCTCCCTTTTCTATGAAATTTGTTTTACTTTTGGAGTTTTCTTTTCAATAGATAATTTAGTATCTAAATCAATAAGACTCTCTTCAAATGACTCGCTATTTACTAAAAAGTCACTAATTAATTCTTCTTGGTAGATTTCTTTATAGCCACCTTTTCTTACTTTAACCATAATAGCTGATTCATATTTTCTTTGCTTTAAACTATAACGGACTTTTAAATAGTTTCCATTTCCTATCATATTTTTAATATTAGGTAATTCTTCTAATAAATTTCCAAATTCTACTTCACTTACATCTTTTAATATTTCGCCATCATATCCGATAAGGCAAGCACAGTAACCTTGCTTATTAACTAGTGTTAAAACGGAACCTTTCTTTATATCTCCTGTGACATCTTTTAATTTTTTCATATTTACTCCTAATTAATTATACTTTTTTAATACTTTTATGATTTTTCATTAATTTTTTAATGCCATGTGGACTTTTAAAGGCAATACTGATTAAGGTATTGGTAACTTCTACTACACGACCTGCTCCAAAAACATCATGATAAGCATAGTCTCCAACTTTCCAGTCAATATCCTCTTGATAAAATTTTTCCTGTTTATCAATTTTTATTTCTTGATGACTTTCTTCTTTACTATTAGTTTCAATTAATTCTTTATCTATTTCACCGATAAATCTGCTAGGTGGATTTACTTGATCTTTTCCATATAGCATTCTACGTCTTGCATTAACTAAATATAGTCTTTCCTTAGCACGAGTAATCGCAACATAAGCAAGGCGTCTTTCTTCTTCTAGTTCTTGATTATCCATTAGTGAATTCATATGTGGGAAGATTCCTTCTTCTAAGCCAATTACAAAAACATCATCAAACTCTAAGCCTTTTACTGAGTGAACTGTCATTAGACTTACTTTGTTTTTTGCATCTTTATATTCTTCTCTATCACTTACTAGACTTACTTCATATAAGAAATCTTCTAGTGAGATAACACCATCTCTTTCTTCAAAAGCCTTAGTAATTGATTTAAATTCCTCTAAGTTTTCAAGTCTAATATCAGCTTCTAATGTTTTTTCATTTTCTAATTCTTGACGATACCCAGTTGCATCTATTACTTTATCTACTAACTCAGTTAAAGTTACATTTTCTGCTACCTTTTTTAGATCTTCAATGGTGTTTTTAAACTCTAATTCTTTTCCTGATGTAATTACCTCATACATACTTTTGCCTTCAATATCAGCAATAGTTGCTAAATTAGAAATTGTTTTTAAGCCAATTCCTCTTTTAGGACTGTTGATAACTCTTTGAAGTGAAATATTATCCTTTTCATTATAAATTAATCTTAAATAAGACATTAAATCTTTAATTTCTTTACGGTTATAGAAATAAAAGCTACCTACTACACGATAAGGAATATTTTCCTTTAGCATTTCTTCTTCAACAGTACGAGACTGTGCGTTAGTTCTATAAAGAACAGCTATCTCATCTGGATTTTTTCCTTCACTAATTAATTTTTTAATGGTACTAGCTACATAATGAGCTTCATCTTTTTCATCATAACTACGATAATAAGTTAACTTATTACCAGCACCTTTATTACTCCACAAATTTTTATCCTTACGATTTTGATTATTTTTGATTACTTGATTAGCAGCATTTAAAATATTTTGAGTAGAACGATAATTTTGTTCTAGCTTGATAGTTTTAGCTTCTTTATAGTCTTTTTCAAAGTTTAAAATATTGCGATAATTTGCTCCTCTAAATGAATAAATAGATTGGTTTTCATCACCTACTACACAAATATTTCTATATTTAGATGCCATTAATTTAGTTAAAATGTATTGAGCTTCGTTAGTATCTTGGTATTCATCTATTAAAATATACTTAAAATGTTCTTGATAACGATCTAAAACATCCTCATGTTCTCTAAATAATTTGATTGGTAGTAATAATAAATCATCAAAATCAACAGAATTATTGGCTTTTAATTTTTGTTCATACTTTTCATAAACAGTTAAAACTACTTTTTCAAACTCAGTTGTTGCATAAATTTCATACTGTTTTGGCGATGTCAATTCATTTTTGCAACCACTAATTTTATTCTTTATAGCTGTTGGGTTATATTGTTTAGGATCTAGTCCTAAATCTTTTAATATCCTTTTTATTACAGTTAGAGAGTCATCGCTATCCATAATACAAAAATTCTTATCATAGCCTAATAATTCATAGTTTTCTCTTAATAGTTTTAAGCCAAAAGAATGAAAGGTTGATACTTGAATATTTCTAGCTACTTCTCCTATTATTTTAGTTAATCGTTCCTGCATTTCTTTAGCTGCTTTATTAGTAAATGTGATTGCTAAAATATTATATGGGCTTACATTTTCTTCTTCTATTAAATAAGCAATACGAGTAGTTAATACTTTTGTTTTACCACTACCGGCTCCTGCTAATATTAGTAAAGGGCCAGTTGTTGTTAGTACTGCCTCTTTTTGCATATCGTTTAAATTATTCAAATCTACCATGTTATCTACTCCTTAAGTTTTATTATACTATATATATGTGAGTGTTTAAAGCAAATAGGCATTTTTTTACAATCATAAATTTTAAGATAATTAAAATACCCGTATTATTAAAAGGCATTCACAATACATAAATTATAAAATAGTAAATTATCGGTAAAAAACAACCCTTTTAGATTTTTGTTATATTAAATTGGGTTGTTTTTATATCAAATTATACATACTTTTCATAAGTTGTAATGTCAAAAATTGATATAGTCTTTTTTTAAGTTTTAAATCACATTCATCACAATATTACAGCTTTGTTTGTAAACATATTTAGTATGGAATTTATTTAAATTGTTAACAATATAAATGAAGTTTTCATTAACAAATGTGCAAAAGACAATCTTTTAACACTTGTATAAAATATTTTTGTGAAAGTGAGGTAAGATAAAATGAAAAGTAGTAAGGAAATACTTTCTATGAACTTAAAATATTATCGTCAAAAATATAACTTATCTCAAGAAAAACTTGCTGAAATAGTTGGTAGCAATTTAGTCTTTATAAATCAAATAGAAAATTTAAAAAGAAAGCCCACCATTGAAATGTTAGATAAAATTGCAGATAACCTAAATAAATATGATAAAAATCTTAATATTTCTTCATCCGATCTAATCAAATTTGATGTAACACACATGACAAATTATAATAGAATTGATGAAAAAAAATAAAAAATATATAAACAAAAAAACATCTCTTTTAATAATCGAGATGTTTTATTATGCGATTTTTAAAGGTTACCAAGAACCTCCGCCTCCACCACCGGAACCTCCACCAGATGATCCTCCACCAGAAGAGCTGCTACCAGAACTATCGCTAGATGGACTTGATGACATGGCATTAGAAGCTGATTGCATAGTTGAATTCATAAAACTTCCAAATGACGCAGTATCAAATGATGAATAACCTTCATACCAAATTGGTGCTTGTAGTGAAATTGTTTCAAACTTTTTAATCCATTTATTAGATACACCAAGTACATAAGTATAAGGTAATATGTCGTAAAAATAAGTTGGATTTTCCATTACCATAGCTTCTAATTTTGGTTTTTCTGCTGTTTCTAGGAATTTTTTAAATCCTTTTATTTTTCCTAACATTTCGTTTCCATATTTAGTTCTTTTTGGCATTAGTTTAAGTAATATTACCATTATTAAAATACATACTAAACCAATCATATAGGTGATTAAATAAATAGGTTCTATTAATAACGATGGCAAAACTATAGATATCCAAGGTATACCGCCAAAAAGTAATCCCCATACTATACGAAATATCTTATCAAAAATGCGCGTTGTATCAAATACTGTTTTAAATAATACGTAAAAACCAATACCAGGAAAAGCTATGGCAAAAGGTAACGCGTAAATTCCACCATCTGATTCTATTATAGGTCTAACAGTAATTAATAAGAATGTTGCAATTATCATCATTATTACTAATGAATTCTTTGTTAGAGATGATTTTACAAATATTTTTTCTTGATTTTTTTTACTATCTATATTTTTTATTATTCTGTTTAATGTTGTATAAAAACTATCACGTAAATCAAATTCCGTTACTTCTGTTATAGGTCCATTTGAAGATGTTTCAGAAGATGTTTCAGAATTTAATTGTGGATTTTTTATACTGTTAATAATACTTGAAAGACTTATTTGTGGTGATTTTTGTGAAAATAATTCTTTTAAGAATAAGGCCTCGTTGGTATTATCTCCGTCATATTCTTTTAGCTTAATAATTTTAAAACTTTTTGATGTTGAAAATAAATTTTTTTCTTCAGTTTCAACAATTTTAATATATCCTTTGTTTGCAAGATAAATTAATAATGAAATTACATCATTATTTTCTGCTTTTCCTTTATACAAAAATCCCACTTCAGCGCTATTAAAACCTTGTGGTGGATAAAATTCCACTGTTTCAATAACTCGTTCGTCTTTACCAAATTTATTCCATAACAAGAATGTAATAAGGGTAAATAATAAAGGTAATATAATTGCTAAAGTGCTTGCTAGGTCCATTTTAAAATTAGTTCCTACAAAGTACCCTTCAGGTAGCTCTAGTCTAACAGTTAATGCTTCTTTGGAATTAAGTGTACCATTATATTTTCCACTTATAACATTACCATTAACGTTATATGTAACTTTTGATGAATCAGTAGAACCAACAGTTCCACTAGAAAAACCAAGTTTTGATGAATCAAATTCTTTTGGCATTGTAATTGTGAATGTTATATTGCTAATACTAGTATCCCATTCACTACCAATTAAGTTAAAATATAATTCATCATAGTTCTTTTCTTTATCTTTTCCTAGATCATAAAGATAACTAATTTCATAATTCTTTTGACCTGTTAAAGTATAATTGGAACTTCCAATTTTAATTACTTTATATCCACCACTTGTTGATAAAGAATAGTTTTCACTAACTTTTATATTACTTATCTTGGCACGATTTTTAGATGTTGTACCATCTAATCTTGTTACTACATTTCTTAATGGAATTTTTCTAAAAATACCATGTTTTTCAATATAAAAATACGCACCAATTCTTTCAGTTATATTTAAAGTATTATCTTCATTAACAATTACATTTATATCATAACTATTTAGAATATAATCAGAATTACTGTTATAGCTTGAGTAATTAGTTTGTGCAAGTTTGACTGCAGCCATTTCTACAGTATTAATATTAATTGAATCTTCTATATTAAAAAGATCACTTTTATAACTTAAAGCATCTGCTTTTGAGGGAATAATGAATAATAACGATACAAATATAAATAACAAAACTAAACTAAATTTATTTAGATATTTTTTCATTAGTTCTCCTTGTATATTATAATTTTATTTGTATACTTTCTCTCTCATTTTCATTTGCTTCAAACATTTTTTGTTCTTTGAATCCTAACATTCCAGCAATAATGTTGCTTGGGAACACTTGAACTTTGTTATTAAAAACTCTAACTGCACCATTATAGTATTTTCTAGAGTTTGCAACATCGTCTTCAATCTTTGTTAATTGTTGAGTCAAATCTTTAAAATTGTCATTAGCTTTAAGATCAGGATACGCCTCAGCTATTGCCATTAATTTATTAATTCCTTGTGATAATTTATTATTTACATCAACCTTTTCATCAGCTGACATGTTATCATAGGCACTATTTCTCAATTCAACAATTTCTTCTAATGTTGATTTTTCATATTTAACATATTCCCTTACAGTTTCAACAATATTAGGAATTAAATCCCATCTTTTCTTTAAATAAACATCCATTGTTGCGAATGCTTCTTTAACTGCATTATTTAGTCTTACAAAACTATTATAAGTTGCTCCAAAGTATATTAAAATTAAAAGTACAATAGCTATAATTATATAAATCCACATATTTTAACCTCCTTACATATTTGTATTTATATTATTATTATTTTGATTATTTGTATCAACACTTGAATTTGTTTGATTAAAACTATTCATTTGTTGACTAGTATTATTTGCTAGTTGGGTAGATTTTTCAATATCAATATTACTATATAATCCATTTGTTTGTTCTACCGTTTTTTCTTCAATATTTTTTTTCTTTTTTCCACTTATGATACCATAGATTAGAATAGCTACACCTATCAAAGTAACTACGATACCAACTATAGGTAAGATAATGTTTGCACTATCTGATGTCCAAATAGCATCTTGTGGATCATTTGGATTATATTTTATTGAAACTTTTGTTCCAATACTTTTTGGCATATTAGAATATGAATTTGAAACTTTTTGGTAAGTTCTTCCATTAACTACATATTCAACTATAATGGCTTGTAATCCATCATCATCATACTTATAATCAACAACTTTTGAAGTAGTTTCAGTAAAAGTTGCATTCTTTTCATTATAAGTCTTAATAGATGCTGATGCAAAACACAAAATTGCAATACCAATAATAGTAAAAATTAATCCAACTAAAATTTTCTGTGATTGCTTCATTGTCTTAAGTTCAATAGTTTTACCAGTTGAAAAATTAGTATGCATGTGACACCTCCTTCTTTTAAATTAGGATACTATTTTACAACTGATGAAATAATACTAAAAAGTCAAATTGCATCCTACTATAATGAATTATAACATATAATTTTATTTTATTTAACACTTGTATAAAATATTTTTATTTTTTTCAAATCTAGGCCAAAAAGACGATTTTATTATATTTAAATTCATTTTTTAATTTAATAACAAAAAAAGACATGTCATAAAAACATATCTTTAAAATAATTATTTTATATCTTTATCATATTCAATATCAGATACATCATATTTACGAGTTTTAGAAACTGATTTCATAACTTTAGTAACTAGCCATCCTATAAATGCTAGGGCAAAAAAGTATATAAAACCAAAAGCAGTAAATGTTGGAGCTGATTCTGTAAATAAACTAATTAAACTTGCACCAACCCCCATTGATGTTACTATAGTTAAATTGTTAACTGATTTTTCAGTAACTTGACTTCCTAAACTATCAAATAACTTTTGAGCAGATGAAACATAGTTTTTGGTCATTGTCCACAAGTATTTAATGTAATCAAGAGTATCTTTAAGTGTTTCATAACGATAACCTGAAATTGCTAAAAATTCAGCAAGTTCTTCATCACTTTTAGCAATTTTTTCACGGGTTGGTAAATATGTACTCATTTGATTAATGCGTCCTTCGATTAAGTTAATTGTCTTAGCATAACCTTCTAGTTTGCTACTAAATTTAACGATATCAGAGCCTTTAACACTTGCTTGCTCTTTGACATTATCTATTTTTTCCCAAATTATACGGTGTATATTTAAATATCTATGAAGTTGGCCCTTAAATTCACGAATAAAAACTTGTTCCTCAATATATCTTTCAATCTTATCTAGTGATTGTTTCTTATTATTTATAAAATAATATTTATCACCACGTATAACATCATATTTATCGTTAACAAATTCAAAATATTTCTGTTTTTCTGTTCTTGATAATAAATCAGCAATTTCATCTTTAGTAACATTATCACACACAATAAAGTATGGATAAACTGTTTCAATGTGAGCTAGTTCTTTTGGAACTGGTGCACCTAGGCTAAATAAATAACTAAATGCTGGTGATAACTTATTTTCATAATAATCTGTTACATGTTCAATATCTGCAAATAAGGTATCTTCACTAACATGCTCATTTTTTAAAGTAATTAAACCGTCTTCGAAGATTCTAACTCTAATATTTAGAGCTGTTGTAAATTCTATATACTCCTCACCAGCTACACCATAATCTATTTTACCAATTGCTAAAGCTTTACGATATTCTAAAAGTTTTTCACTTGATAAATTTAATTGTGTTTTACAATCTCTTAAAAAATCATAAATTTCGGATAATTGTAGCATAGTTCTTTGGAACCAGCCACCAACATAAATACTGTTAATTTTCATAAATATCACCTACTCATTAATAATTAAATTATCTGTTTTGAGAAAAATCCTGCTTCATCTAGTTTAAATCCATAATGATAATAACATGCATGAGCAGCTTTTCTTACATTATTTGACCATAATTCCATTGTTTTACAGTTGTGATTAATACAAATTTTAGTAACTTCATCTAACATTGTAGTCGCAATACCATGTCTTCTATAATCAGGATGAACACATACATGGTTTAATATGGCATATGTATTCATTTTTTCATAGATAGTTGGTATTACTGTAATCTTTGCATGAGCTACTACCTTTCCATCAATTAATCCCATTAAATAAATTTGATTTTCATCATTTTTTGTCTTTTCAAAAATATTCTTAGCATATTCTAAGCTTGTTTCCTCAAAAAAACATGTGTTACATAATTCAATAATTTTTACAACATCTTCATTAGTTGTCGCTATTTTAAATGTTACTTCCACGTTTTTACCTCCTATTCTTATAGTCTTAATATACCAATAATGTTTTAATGGTTCAAGTATTAAATCAAAATATTGTAAATATGTATGTCGAATATTGTAAATTAACAGTAGTATGTATAAACTTTATTAAAAAGTATCAATATATATTTGAATATCCGCAAATATTCACGAAACGTTAGAAAATGTTACATGCATTTTCTTTTTTATGTTAAAATAGTTTCAATGGGAGGGTGATGAAATGGATTGTTTATTTTGTAAAATTATTGATGGTAGTATTCCTAGTAAAACTATATATGAAGATGACGTAGTTAAGGTTTTTCTTGATATTAATCCGTGTACTAATGGTCATTGTTTAATTATTCCTAAGAAGCACGTTGTTACTGTAAATGATATTGATGATGATATTAGTGTTCATATTTTAAAGGTAGAAAAAATAATATATAAATTGCTCAAAGAAAAACTAAATATTAAGGGTTTAACCATAGCTCAAAATAACGACTTAGGGCAAGAAGTAAAGCATTATCATGTGCATTTAATTCCAAGGTATGAAATAAATGAGTGTAATATAACTCATAGCGATAGTGCTATAAGTAATGTTGATGATATTTTTAATAAAATAAAAGAAGAAAAATAAATTAATAATTTTAGACAAAAAAAGAAGAACTAGGTTCTTCCTTTTTTATTAACAAGTTACCCAAGCTCCTAATATGATGGCAAGTAATATGTATAAAACTATTATAATAACAAAGCCTGTTCCAGAAGATTGAGGGCAAGATGTTGTTTGTTCATGACTGCAAGACATAAATTACACCTCCTATAAATTAAATCCATGCACCAAGAATAATTACTAATAAAATAAATAATACTAATACGATAGCGGAACTTGATACGTAATTACCCATAATTAAATTCCTCCTTTTTTTGATTACTCATTGTATCATATGGAATTTATAAAAAAAGGTTCATGACATTTAGGAATTTTTATTGTTTTTTGAGTAATTATTTGTTATGATAATATTTGCTAGGAGGAATAGAATGAGAAAAAATACTATAAAATTAGTTGGTGCAACCTTAGTAATATTATTAGCAACAACTGGATGTGGAAAGGTACCAAAACTTGAAAATGGTCAAGATGCAGTTGTTACATTAACTGGTGAAAATATTTCTGTTGATACGCTTTATAGTAAAATGAAAGATAAATATGCACTTAGTGTTTTACTAGAATTATTAGATACAGAAATATTAGATCAAAAGTATCCAGATACCGATGATTCAAAGAAAGAAATTCAAAATCAAATTGATCTTATGATTACTCAGTATGGTAAGGGTTATGAAGCTACTTTGTTACAACAAACTTATAGTGCTTGGGGAATTGATAATATGGATGACTTAAGAGCTTATTTAACATTATCTTATAAGAGAAATAAGGCTATTGAAGATTACGCAAAATCAATCGTTACAGATGATGAAATAAATAAATTCTATAATGAGAAAATATTTGGAGATATTTCAGCTAGACATATTTTAATTTCACCTGATGTTAAAGATGGTGCTACTGATGCTGAAAAAACAGCAGCTGAAGAGGAAGCTTTAAAGAAAGCTAATGAAGTTATTACTAAGCTTAAAAATGGTGAGGATTTTAGTGAACTTGCTAAGAGTTACTCTAGTGATGAATCAACATCTTCTAATGGTGGTTTGCTAGCTGATTTTACGCATGGTGATATGGTTAGTGAATTTGAAGATGCTGCAAAAAAACTTGAAGTTGGTAAATATACAACAACTCCTGTAAAAACTACTTATGGATATCATATTATTTATAAGGTTGCTCAAAAAGATAAACCAGAACTAGAAACAGTAAAAGATGATATTATAGAAGAAATTGCTGAAGATAAATTAAATGATGATTCTACACTTCAAATTACTGCTCTTGAAGAGTTAAGAAAAGACTACAAAGTAGATATTCAAGATGATAAATTAAAAAGTCAGTATGAGTCATATTTAAAATATGCAAAAAAACAAGCTAGTTCAAATAATTAAGACATCAAAAAATTGATGTCTTTTTTATTGCCAATATTTATAATTTATAAAACTTTGTTGATACATTTTTTTGTTTTAGTTTGTATCTAGCTCCTTACTTTTATCTAATCTTTTGTATCTTTTTTGTATCCATATTTTCTAAAATTTCACTTTTTTTCTTAAAAGTAAGATGATGCATAATTAAGTTAGGATTTTTA
>CAKOXL010000011.1 GCA_934130105.1 uncultured Bacilli bacterium
GGAAGACCTCTACCTACTAAATCACTAAGCATAAATATTCCTAAATCTTTTCCTATTTTACGATGATCTCTTTCTTTTGCTTCAGCTAATTCTTCTAAATAACTATCAAGTTCTTCTTTAGTATCAAAGCAAATTCCATAAATTCTTTGTAACATATGGTTTTTAGCATCATTTTTCCAATAGGCTCCACTTACTTTTAATAATTTAAAGTTTTTAAGTTCTTTAGTATTATCAACATGTGGTCCACGGCAAAGATCAGTAAAATCACCTTGAGTATAACATGATATTACCTGTTCATTTTCATCCATTCTAGAGATTAAATCGATCTTATATGGATCATTTTTAAACATTTCAAGGGCTTCCTCTTTAGATATTTCGTGTCTTACGATATTTTTACTATCTTTACTACACTTTTTCATTTCTTTTTCAATTACTATTAGGTCATCTTCTGTTAGGGTTTTACCATTTAAATCAATGTCATAGTAAAAGCCATCTTCAATAACTGGTCCTACCCAAAATAGGGCATCTGGATATAAATGTTTTACTGCTTGTGCTAATAAATGGGCGCAACTATGGTTTAATTTACTTAATCTTTCATTTTCTTTAATATTTATCATCATTATTCTTCCTTTCCAAATAAATAAAAAAACTCCTATCACAAAATATGACAGGAGTGCTTGCACGGTACCATCCTCGTTTACTTAATTTAAATAACGAACCAAAGGTCCGGGAATCCTATTAAGGTCCAACTAAAGAGTAGTAATTTTTATAATCTATTATCTAATTTCACCAAACTTAGATTCTCTACAAATTTCAAATAAAAATCATGTCTCTTATCGCAGTTTTTATAAAACTTACATTAATAATATGACTTTTTTATGGTTTTGTCAACAACTTTACTCTCAATTTTGAATAGCTATCCATAAATGAATCGATAATAATATTTTGTTCGTTGATATGTTCTATTATCCTTTTTTGTTTTTCTTCAATTAGATAAGCTTCACTATCGCTTACATGGTTAAAGTAAAACGGATCTAGTACATATAATTTCATGGCATTATCTAAATATCTTCTAAGTGGTGCTGTAAGATGCGTATAAGGTTTTATTCCAAGTCCAAAGTGTTCTTTAGCTTCTGTTGAATATTTTGATTTAGGATATGTTGCTTTTAAGTAATTAATCATATTTTCTAAATCTCTTTTATTATTACATGATGTTATTGCTTTTGATATACTAGATAATCTTTCTAAATATTGTGAATCAATTGTATGAATTCTATATATACATGGAAGATTATTTTTATACATATGATAAGGTACAATGTGATTAACCATCATCATACATATTTCAACGATCTTAGTAGCACTGGTATTTTCGGTAATGTTAGTATTAGTAGGATTACTTGTCGTTCTATTTATTAGTGCATATGTTTTATCAATTTTAAAATTACCTTTTAGTTTATCTGTTATCTCTTTTAGCAAAATAACTGTATTAAAGTAATTAAGATCATTATCAGTGCCACTACTAATTACTCTATTTACATCATCATAAGTTGTATTTTTAGACACTTTTATAACCGTTTCTAAAATTTCATAGTTTATAATCTCACCAGTAGAATCTATATATAAATAATAGCTGGTTGCAAGTCTATATTTATTTGCTAGTAAGTTCATTTTATCTTTAGCTAATACTGGTGGAAACATATGAAGTGGCTCTTTTAGGTAAATTGAAGATGATCTATCAAATGCTTCATCTAATATAATACTATTTTCTTGTATTAATCCAGTTGGATCAGCAATATGGACACCTAATTTGTAACAGTTATCTTCCATTTTTTGAATTGACAAACCATCATCTAATTCTTGAGCATTATTTCCATCGATTGTTATTATATATTCGTTATCTATTACTGTACGATTATGATATCTAGTTGGTTTAATTTCATGATTTAGTCTTTTTGCTTCTGATAATATGCTTTCATCAAAACCCATTTTTATATCATACATGTAGCATATTTCTTCTATTGTGTTTTCACCTACGTTACCATTTAGTTTTTCTTCTAAGTGATTTAACCAAAAAACAAATTTTCGTTTGGTAGTTTGGTTAAAGCCGTCTGGATTCATACTTTTTCTACAATAGTTTATATGACTAATGGCATCCATTTTTTCTTTAAAACTAAATTCTAATTTAGGATGAAGTAAAAACAAAGTCGTAATTTTATCATAGTATATTAAATTAAAATTAGTTCCTAATTCTTTATCTTTTGTATATTCATATATTTCTTTTATATAGTTAGATAATACTTTTTGAAATAGGGAAACATCACCATTTCTTAGTCTTATCATGTAGGGATATTGATTTAATATTTCGGTAATTAATTCATAATCCCTAAGTTCAAATAGTAAATATTCCATTAGCTCTATACTACTACCATTATAGTTAATAAAGTCATAAAAGTTTATTATCATTAAACTTTCAATGTTATTTATTATATTTTTTAACAAAGTAAAATTAGGATTATCTTTTTGAATATTACCAGGCTTTCTTAATATGAGTATTTGAATTTTCTCACGAATTTCCTTTAATAACTCTATCATTTCTCTTTTATCTTTTTTAGTGATTCTAGGAGTATATAAAAGATATGATACAATAGGAAATATATTTAATAAATAGTTAAAATCTTCACTGAAATTATATTTATCTAAAATAGTATTTAAGTATTTTAAATAATCATATGGTTGATAATTAAAGATATCGCCACTATCTATTATATTTTTAATGTCTTTATTCAAATATTCAAATATACTTTTCATTGCTATCTCCTATTACTTTTACCAACTAGTTCAAAGTCTATGGTTAAATCTTTGATTCTTTCAATCATTCTTCTTGCTTTTATTTCTTCCTTACCATTTGATGTCATACTAAAGTGTTCTTCTAGTTGGGTAAGGTTCATGTTGGAAGTAAAAAAGGTAGGTAATTCTTCATCCATACGATACTGCAATATAGTTCCTAAGATTTCATCTCTAGCCCAAGGGGTTAGATATTCAGCTCCAATATCATCTAATAGTAAAAGTGGTACTTTCTTAATATAGTCATACTTTTCTTCAAAGTCGCTACCGCTACCAAAAGATGATTTTAATACACGTAAAAATTCCGGTACATAAATAATTGCACTTTTAATATTTTTTTTGGCAAGTTCATTAAATAATGCAGCTATTAAGTAAGTTTTTCCGGTACCATAACTACCATGTAAATATATACCTTTAGGATTGGTGTTTTTTAGTAATCCTTCAACAAAAGTATTTACATATTTCATAAATTCAACTCTATTTTTATCATTTCTATATAATGACTTTAATGAAGCTTCCTTTACTTTTTTTGGAGATTCAAATAGGTAAACATTTTCTTGATATTTGGTATCATAATCTAATTTTTGTTTATAGTTACATGCAACGTAGCTAAAAATTATTTTATTTTGGTCTACTTTAGGTGTATATACATAACCTTTAACTTTATTTTTACATTCTGATATTTTATTGCAACCTCTACAATTATTAAATTCAATACTAGCTTCTTCTAGTTGTGATGTATATTGCATTAAAATGTCATCTGTTGTATTTAAAACATTTATTAATTCTAAAAAGTTTTTATCATTAAGTTTTTTTATATAATTTTGCTTTAATAAATTTGATTCTTCATCTGATAAATGAACTAAGTCTTTAATAGTTTTCATGATACCACCTCAACTAATTCTATTTTATTAAATTTCTAGATGTTTATCAAGGAACAAATAATAAAAATTAAATTTTTTAATTTTATCATCAGAGGTTTAACATTTTTCTTTTTTTAAAATAATATCTTTATGATACTTGAAGTGGCTGATAAGTAATTTTTTCAATCACAAATCTATAAATTAACTTCTAAAATAGCAAAAAAATTAGGATATTTAACTATCCCAATTTATATTAATTGATATTTCTTTAAACTAAGTTAATTATTATCATTTATCATTTCAATAGGTGTGATTTTTTTTATTTTAATTGCCAATTGAAAGAATGAAATTAAAAGGCATAAAAATACTACTAATATACAACTTGGTAAATAGCTAAACTGGGATTTTATATTAATATCCATAATTATATATAGTATAAAATTACTAAGTATAATACTAACTATAAATAAGATTAAATAATAAGTACCTAAGAATTTACATATGATGCTATAAATTTTTGAATTTGAAAAGCCAACTAATTTATATAACGCAATATCTTTTCTTAAGCTATAAATTATATTTTTAGAAAAAAGAAATAGTAGTACCAAAAATATTATACATGAAATGATAATTATAAAAATCAAAACGGTTTTAATAATATAATTATTTTCAGTATTATTTATTGCGTTAACTGATATGTTTTCAAAATTGCTAATATTATCATTTTTAAACTTCATTGCTGATAATACTTTATCAAATGTAAGGGCACATTCATTATTATTGCATTCATATTTTAAAATATGATTCTTATATTTATCTATTATTTTACTACTATCAACTTCTAAAGCAAAAGTCAAATACAACGTTCTATTTTCTTCTGATTCAATCTGTTCTTCAATAGATACATTTATATACTTAAAATATATAAAAAATGAAATTAAAGCAGTAAATAATGATATAAATACGATTACATACTTTAGTAAAAGTTTATCATAAAATATTTTAAAATTTATCATATGAATTCCCCATTTTTTATTTATTTAATAGTGATAAAACAGAATTTTTTCTAGAACCAATAAAAAATAAAAGCATTATAATTATTATTAAAAAAATAGAACCAATAAATAGAATAATTGTATTATCCATGAATATATATATGTCCATAACACTAAACATTGGATAGAACGTAAAAATGTACGTTACTAGATACTTTACTAAAAAAGCTAACAAAGTTGAAATTACGATTGAACATATTGTGAGTAAAATATATTGTATAATAAATAATTCTCCAATAAGTTTGTTATTGTATCCAATTAATTTATATAATGCAATATTTTGTTTGTTCTCTATAAAAATATTTTTAATGAATTTATATATGCATATAGCAGAAATAATCATTACAATTGTAGTAACATATTTTACGATTTTTTGGATAAATTCAACAAGATCATTTTCAAGTTCCCAGTATGGTTGTGAATTAATTCCATTTTCCAATAATTTTTGCTTAACTTTATTAATATTGTTATAATCATCAATTAATAATAATATGGCTAAATCCCTATGAGGATTAACTATTTCCGATTCATTTGCATACATAGTTTCTCTATTATGAATTATTTCTTCAAATAAGGCAGTAGATATATAACAAGTATTATAACTTGTTAACTGTTCATTTATATCATATGTACCAACTAATTTTACTTTTTCATTATGATCTTTATAAACTTCTGCTTTACCATTTTGAACAATGTATTGATTATATGATAAATCAATATCATTACCAATTATATTTTGAATTTGAAAAAATTTTTCACTATTAGAACCACGTGGAGAAAATGTTGATGGACATACTATTTCGTATTTATTTTTTATTTTTCTTCCATAATCAACTTCATAGTTAATTCCCTTATATACTCCATATATATCAATAACACCATTAATATCAAGTGTAGATTCATGAATATTTGCTCCTGTTAAAAGTTCCATATTAGATTTAAATATTTTAGTGATTTCTGGTATTTTTAAATTAGAAATAGTATTAATAACTTCTAGCCGTTTACTTTCATCAGTAACATCAACCGTTAATAATTTATATTTAAAATCAGAATTAACATATTTATCATTAAACTTTTCAATTGAAAATTCTGCTGATGATACGATAGTAACAATTAAAAAAAATAAAGCAAGAATTAATGTATATAATATTGACTTAGTTTTAGAACTTTTTAGATTAACTTTTAACAAAAAAATTATTTTTTTAAAATTCATAGTACTTTCCTCGTGATTGTTCCATCGTTAATCTCATACAATTCATCGCAATAATTTTTTATCAAATTGTTGTGTGAAACTACAATGACAGTTTTACCTTCCTTACTAATATTTTGCAATAGTTTAAAAATCTCTTTTTCATTTTCTGAATCAAGATTGCCTGTTGGCTCATCTGCTATTAATATTTGAGGATTATTTATTAATGCACGTGCTATTGCGACTCTTTGTTGCTCACCACCGGATAATTGTGATGGTAAATGATTTATTCTTTCTTGCAACCCTAATTTATTTAATAAATTGATTGCATTTTGTTTTTTCGTATTAAATTTAATGCCATTAACAATCATTGTTGGTAACAGCACATTTTCTAAAGCAGTAATTTTGGAATTTAAATAAAATGATTGAAAAACAAATCCAATTTTTTGATTACGAATTTTTGATTTTTCACGATCAGTTAATGATAGAACTGACTGTCCGTCTAAAATATAATCACCACTATCAAAATTATCTAATAAACCCAAAATATTTACCAAAGTTGATTTACCACTTCCACTTTTTCCCATTATGGCATAAAATTTTCCACTTTTAAAATTAATATTAACGTTCTTTAGTATATGTATAGTATCTTTTTTAGTTCTGTAATATTTATTTATATTAATTAATTCCATTATACATCATATATCAATTCTAGAAATTAAATCTATAATTGTTCCTTTCTGAGATTTTACTAAAATATAAAAAGACTATTTTCTTATATTTTAAGTATAACACATATTCAACAGAACAAAAGAATAAAAATTAAGATTTTTATTTGCCTTGGTAGTTACCTTCCAAGTTTCCTACTTCATAGATAGAGTACCCTCTATTCTCCATAGGCTTAAATCGTGAAAAGTCGCTACCGTACTCATTATTTTTATTTATCTATACTTCATTTTAGTTTCTTAATTTTGATAATGTATTTTTAATCCTTCAAACATAATATTGATACTCGCATTAATATCTCTGTCATTCTTATTACCACAGTTAGTACATTCCCAGCTTCTGATACTTAAATTATTGGTTACTTCAGTCTTACTTCCACAATGACTACACATCTTACTACTTGGATAAAAAGTATCTACTTGATACTACCTCTTGATTTGAAAAATTAAAGATTTTTCTTTAATCTTTTTGATGTGGACTTAATTTTATTAAGTCTTTTTTCTATTCAATACCAATCCAAACGCACTTTCCTTATATATAAAAAAAGAATAATAATGAAATTATTCTTTAATTTAACTCTTCTACTTCTATTTTACCAATAAAAGCTTTATCCATAGCATCATTATCAGCATTATAATCAAGCCACATTATAAATTCAAAAGTGGTACTGCTGTTAACATCGATTTCTGTTTCATAAATGATGCCATCATCATTTAAATTCGATGGTTCTATAAAATTACTATTATTCTCTTTAATAGTATATCTTAAATATTTATTTGGTAATACACTCTTACCTGCACTAATAATTTTTTCTTCATTATTTTTAAATACAATACGGTAGGTTATTTTTGAATTTGAATTATTGACTACTTTAAATGTATATGGTTCATTTTTTAAACCATCACTATCACTAACTGGTATAGCTTCTTTTAATAAGATACCACTAGATAAATCTTGCATATAAAATCTTTTTTCATTTTGTATAAAAGCAAGTGATGATAATAATGTTTCCTTCTTTGGTAAATAGATAAAGGCCGTTGTAGTAATTAAAAATAACGAAATACTAACAATTGAAAAAATTAATCTTCTTACTTCTTTACTTTTCATAATATACCCCTTCTCTTTTAGTGGCTCATATTATAACACAAAGTATTAAAAAAAGCAAGTGAAACAAGCTTTTGCTTTGGGACTTTACTTACTTTGAATATTAGATACACTTTTATCAATTGAATTTAAAATGTCATCAAGTTCTTTCATGTCATCTTCAGTCATTTCTTCATTTTTTAATTCTTTATTGAACCAATCTGGAAGTTCTTCTTTTTTTGGTTTTGCTTGATATGTTATTTGCTGTTTATTGGTTTTATTTTCAAATTGCTTCTTAAGTTTTTTATGTTCTTTTTCACTTATTCTCATTGCCTCTTCAACTGTTTCGATATTTAATCTTTTCCATTGACCAGCTATTGTATCAATATAATTCTTAGAAAGTTTTTGGTTGTTTATTTTTAATACATAAGCAATTAAAACGTTTACTACACCAGGTGTCATTTTTTGATCTACTAATAAACTTTCGATTATTTTTAAATCCCTAAGTGATGGTTCACCTGTTTTATATTTGCTTCTTAAAAAGTCATATGGATTAACAGTTTCAAATGTATAGACCATTTTTGCCCACTTACTAGTGTCTCCAAGTGGTGTTTTTAAATAATCTGGTTGCTTAGTATAAATAAAGGTTGGCAATTTACCATCATTTTCAAACTGATAAAAGTTACGTGCATTTTTTCTAAGTTCATTTTTATCTATTAAGCCCTTTTCATTTATACTGTTTCTAACTAAACCTTGCATGTTCATATTATCTATATCGTAAGTATAAGCAAGAGCGTTTATTAATTCTTTAGTTTCATCATTAAAACAACGTGGTGATACCATATTAGTTGGGATACTTGCTATTAACATGTTAAAATCTATTTTGCTATCAAGACTTATTTTATTGGTGTTTTCTTTTTGAATGTTTTCATTTTCTATTAGTATGTTACCACTAACTGATGTAAAAACACTACTAAAGTTGGAACTTATATCCTCATAATCTTTTAGTACTATTTTGGGAACTTTAAAAAAATCGACTATCCTATCATATTCTTTTTTGCCTAAATTATTATATAAAACTATATTTAATACTGGGTGGTTTAAAAATTCACTAGCTGACATTGGCGAATATAATAGATAAACATAATTATTGACATGATCTTTTTTATAATACGTTCTTAAAAGTCCAACGGCTTCTAACTTTTTTCTAGCTATTACAATATCATCTAATTTTAATTGCATAGTACTCATTAAGTGATGGTGTGTTAAGTCTTCACTCATTAGTTCTCTTTTATCAAGATCATCAACTAAAGTAAAATACAATGAGGTAGCACTGTAACCGATAATCGGTTGATAAAGCATTGTTATTAATTTACGGTCTAAATCTTTTATAATAGTTTTATTAACAACAGTATAGGTATCAGCTGGTAAAATAATAATATCTTTCATAATGCACCTCTTCTCTATATGTTAAACTACATTTACTTCTTCTAGTTTTATTTTAGCATATTTTTTTAACTCTGATAAATTATTTTAATTTATTAAAGCAAACATTTAAATTATGTCTTAGTATCATAATTACTAAGTACCAGTTTGTCAATAACATTTACCAAAAACACTATTTTCTTTAATTATAAATAAAAAAGAAATCTGTTTTCATGCAAATTTCTTGTAAAAATAATTTTAATTGTAAAAGCAATTTCATTATTTGATTTAATACTAATTAACTAAAAAAGTTGTTTCATCTAAAAACTGATAATTAGTTTTATATTTTAATTCTCTTATTAAACGAAATAATGCTTCATCTTTTTGCTTTGCTTCTATCATGACATCAAAATCAATGTCACAAAACTTAATTTTCTCTATGAAATCAATGAAAGTATCACTATCGATGTAATCATGATGACTTCTTTTTTCTTTTTTATTTTTTGGGGAAGAAAAATGAATCTTTGGTGTTTTTTTCCAGGTTGAGAAAATATCGATAATAAAGTCTTCTATTTTTTCATTATTTTTATTAACTAAAAAATGATGATAATCAAGAACCATGGGAATATTTAGTTTTTTGGCTAAAGATAAGGTATTACGAATATTAAATATTTTATCATCATTTTCGATAGCTATTAAATCTTTTATCTTTTTAGGTAATTTTCTGAAATTATTTTCAAACCTTTTCATGGCTTCTGTTTTTCCTTCTTGACCTGATCCTATATGAAGAATAATATTGGTTTTTAAGTTTAGTTTTTTCATTAATTCATAATAATAATTTAATGATGTCATAGTAGAATCTACTACATTAGGATTAGTACTATTTAACACTAGAAATTGATCTGGATGCATATCTACCCTCATATTATTTTTTTGTATATAACTTCCAATATTAGCTAGCTGCTCTTTATATTTGATTAAAATATTATTATAAGAATCTTTATATGTTAATAATGGTACTAAATGAGATGTCATTCTATAAAAATGGATTGCATTTGCTTGGTTATATTTAAGTATTTCTGAAAAATTGTTTAAGTTTTCTGAAAATATTTTACTTCTTTTTTCTTCTCCCTTTTTTTGGCCTAATTTTTTATAATTAGTTAGAGTTATTGTTTTGGAAGCAGTTATAGGTATACTAACTGGTAATGCAACATATCCTAATCTTATTTTCATATAATCACCATTTTTAGTTTTTGATATTAATTAAATACTATACCTGTTTTATATTTATTATTATCTTCCTAAATAAGTTATTTTTGCATAACCATTTCCTTGTTTACTACAATTTTCAGTAGGGTTTTTGTTAGTACAAGTAGTAGAAATGGTTTTAGTTTGTTCTTCAGTTGATTCTTGGCAATTATAACAGTACATGACTTTGTTTGTTAAAAGTGGATTAGCTATATAACTAGAACCACCTCCACCACCATAACTTCCATTACCACCGCCATAGAAACCAGATCCGCCACCGGCTTGACCAGCTCCTGTAAAATTAGAATCAGCACCAAGACCAAACTTGCCACCAGAACTAGAATCAAAAACCTGAGTTGCACCTTTTCCATATTGGTTTGAAACATCGATGGATTGTCCTGATACTAATCTTTTTAAATCACTTGAATTAGCGCCAATATATCCACCTGCAGAACCACCATTGCCTGCTGCTACATAAGAATTAGAATTGTTATAATATGAAGCTCCACCACCAGCTCCTGATACTATTAAAATATCGTCATTTTTGTTAGAAAGTGTTGAAAGTAATCCTGTTACTTTAGCTATATGCGTTGCACCTCCACCATTACCAAATGATTCTGAATATGTGCCATAACCATCGCTACCTACGGCTTTACCACCACCATTATATGATGCTTGATTGTTTTCATTATATTTTCCTTGAAGTGTTTTGCCCATTTCACCAACATTGATATACAAAATATCTCCTTTATTTAAAAAAGCCTCACCTATTGAATATCCACCATAACCTCCAATATATGTTTTGTATGATAAATCATATGGAATGGCATCTCCACCTTGACTGCCCCAAGTTTCTAATTTATATTTACCGGTTACTGGAACAACAAAGATTTGCTCACTTCCTGTATAGTCAAAATTATAAGTAGTATTTTCAGGAATAGTTACTACTTTTCCATTGGCATATACATTTACAGTAATAGTAAATGTTTTATTATTCATGCTTCCATCTGAAAAATCAGCATCATTATCTAGCCACATTCTTAATCTAAAGTTCTTTTCATAATTAGTGTTTTCTGGTACCTCACCTTCATAAATAGTCTTTTCTACTACTCCATCTGGTACCTTAGTATTAGTTTGTGTTAAGTTTGAGTATTTATCTAGTAGAATCTCTTCTTCTATTCCATCTACTTCAGTTAAGTATAACTTTACTTTATCTTCATTTAAAGTAGAATCACTCTTTTTTCTTGCTGTTACTTCATATGAAATACTAGAGTTCATTTCTATTGTTGAAGTTATTTTAAAATCAAATACCTTTCCTTCTCCTGTTTGAAGTTTACCCTCTTCATCACTTATTGGAAATGCATCTGTTAAACTAATACCTTTACCTATTCCACTTACTTCAGTATACAAGAAGTTTATTTTACCTGTTGTTACAACGTTATCAGTTACACCAGTTTTAGAATAAGTGAATAACGAATAACTTACTCCTACTGTAATTAATATTAAGCTTAACACTGCTACTAATGTTAGAAATACTTGCTTTTTCTTATTATTTTTCATAAAACTTCTCCTTTTGGTATCTAAGTTATATATTTAGTGGTCTACTTTACTATTTAGATTATACAAAATAATAATTTAAAAAGCAACAACGTGCCAGAAATAAAAAAACTAGGTATTTTTATCTACCTAGTAAATATTAAAAATGGTGATCTGTACGGGATTCGGACCCGTGGAATGCCACCTTGAGAGGGTGGTGTGTTAAGCCACTTCACCAACAGACCATAAATAAAATGATTACTACTACATTTTAGCATACATTAACTTAAAAAGGCAACGATTTAAGAAAAATTTTAATTAAAAAGGTTTTAAATTCAATAACTTATACTTATATTTTCTAATATATCTAAATTAGTACTACATATTAATATTAATTTAAATTAAACAAAAAATATTGCAGATAAAATAATTATATCTTTTTACCCGCAATATTATGTTTATCAAAGCTAACTTCATCTATTAATAAAGTTGATGTAGCTTTATTAGATAAAAAGATGTCGCAGCACACATTTAGATCATCCATTGTATCAGTAACAAAATTAATTTTTTCTAAAGGTTTTCCATTAAACATACAAGTAACAGCGTTTAATACACTATTAATAATATCTTCATATTCCATATCATTAAATAAATAAACAGTTAATAAGTTAAGCATGTAAAAATCAATACCATCAGTTGTTTTTGTTCTCTCAATATATTCACGCATGGTAGAACTTATTTCGTCAAAGCCGTAATTTTCTACCTTCATATTAACAGCATCACATAAATAAACGTCATCACCATTAGTTAAAATATTCATTAAATTTAAATCACCATAAACACAATTCTCTCTTCGCAATGATAATAATATATTTTTTATTTTAATTATCAAATTATACTTTTGTTCTGGAGTTAGAAATTTTTTTTGAATTGACAAAGGGTAATAACCTCTTTTAAAATCCATACCAAACCCTAATATTTCATCATTTACTTGTAGTAAAACTTTAGGCTTTACTAAAGCTTCTGTTTTTAAAGAACTAATTTTTTCGATTTTATCTAGTTTTATACGATTATAATCATAATATTCTTTAAATAATAATTCTTCATTTCCATAAATATAGCGATATAATTTAGATTCAAAGCCTTGATCATAATAATGTGAATTATTATGTAACTCTTCTAAACTACTAAATTTAATAGTCTCCATTAGAATCACCCATTCTGTTAATTATTTTTCATTTCATTTAAACGATTACGAACTAATAAAGTTAATTCCATAGGAGCTTTAACCTTATTAAGTACTAAAAGACTATCTTGAAGTTTAGTCTTTAAGCTTTCACTTTCAAGTTCTTGTGCAAGTTTTCTACACTTCGCACTATCAAGGTGGTATGTATTAATAAATTGCCTAATATAATCTTCAATATTTTTTAACACATATACCTTTAATTCATACTCATCAATTTCTGATATACCATAGTAACCACTAATTAATAAACGATATTCCTCTTCTAAAGTCATAATTTCTCCTAAACTACTTACATTCTTCTGTACACATATTAATATTTGCATTAGAAATCATTGTCTCTAATTTATCCTTAATACTACTAATATTATCACTATTCCAGTATTTATCTAACTCTTGATAATTTTCTAAATCCCAAGCTACATCATCATCAAAGCCAACTATCTCACCCTTTTTTACAGTTACTGTAATAGGTGCATAAATTTGTTTATCTTTTTCATCATCTTTTAAATAATTATCTAAAATAGATACTATTTGCTGGTAGGCGTTAGTATTTTTTTCTTTATCATTTAAAAAATCATAATAATATATTTTGTTAACACCCATATCAATAGCTACTTCATTTAGATATTTTACATATTTTTGGCACCAAAGTGATTCTTTATAACCAAAATAAATTATACCTGTACCATTTTTTAAAATATTAATAATTTCTTCACTAGTACTATAAACAAATACATTATTCTTACTTACTTCTTTATACTCACTTCTAAATTTTTTAGAATCCATTGATACTGTTTCTTTTGGAATGATAAGTGAAATAATAAAAAATATAACTATACTTATAATAAATGCTAAAATAATTATATACTTTTTTTTCATAATACCTCTTCTTATTTATATATTTATCTTTTTCATTTCTAGTTGTTCATTGGTTTCTTTTCTTAAAATAGCATATAAAATTGATGCTAGCGGTAAACCAATTATCATACCCGTTATTCCCATTAAACTTCCACCTAGTATTACTGCCATTAGTGTCCAAATTGATGCTAAGCCAACTGACTTACCAACTACCTTTGGATAAATAAAGTTGTTTTCAATCTGTTGAATAACTTGGAAAATGATTATAAATAGTAAAGCCTGTAATGGATTAGTAACAGCTATTAATAATGCTCCAATAACCATAGCTATCATTGCTCCAAACATAGGAATTAGAGCTGTAACAGTTGTCACAACTGAAATAATTAGAGCATATGGAAATCTAAAAATAGTTAGTACTACAAAAAAGATTGTACCTAGTATTACTGCTTCTACACATTGACCTGATATAAATTTAGAAAATGTACGATCAGATAACAAGGCAATATCACTTATTTTCTCAACATGTTTTTCTTTCATGTATGCATACATTAATTTTTTTACACCACGTTTTAAATATTCTTTTTGACTAAGTACATAAACAGCAAATACTATGGCAGTAAAAAGAGTAAAAACGCTAGAAATTAAACTAGTGATAAAATTTATAGAGCCATTAATAACATAATTAAGTATTGTTATCATTATGTTATTAATATTGGTTGTGTTATTAAATACTTCTTTTACTTTAACTTGTATTTCTGGGTAATTTTCTACTAAATCTAAAACCCATGTTTGGACATTTTCAATAAAACTTGGGATGTTTTTTATTAACAATTGGATATTTTCAATTAATTCTGGTATTAATAAAAAACAAATTAATAAGATAAAGCCAATAAAAATGATAAGTGATAAAGTAATAGAAATGGTTCTAATAGGAAGCTTAGTATTTTTATTTTTTATTTTACTTTTTAGAAAGTTTTCTATTTTAGTCATTGGTATATTTAAAACAAAGGCAATTATTACACCTAATATGAATGGAAATAGTATATGAAATATATTTGATAATATATTAATTACGATAGCTAAATTATTAAGAAGCCACATAAGACCAATTCCGAATGAAATTAAAATTATTAATTTTTCCATATTTTTTTTATTTAGTTCCATATTATCACCCTTTACTAATAATATTATATAATGCTTTAACACATTTTCAAAGAAAAAAGAATAGAAGTGTTTTCTATTCTTATAACTTTACATAAATCTTTCAAATCTATTTTTAATTCTTTCTTTTCCTAATAATCTTAAAATCTCATAAAGATCTGGAGTCATAGAACTAGTAGTAGTTGCAACACGAATAACAGTAGATACATCAGCAACACTGCCCTTATATTTATCAGGATTAGCTTTATACTCTTTCATATCACTACAATAGCCTAATTCGTTAGACAATTCTTTTATTTTATTAAACCAAGTTTCTTTATCATCAGTATCTAAATAATACTTTTCAATATATGATTTTAAAATAGTTTTAATTTCTTCTTTATCTTGAATCTTTCCAAAATCGTAAGATAAGTTGCCAGTAAATAATTCATCATACATATACCAAATATTTTTCTTAATAGATGAAAATGATTCAAAATCTTTACGAGGTTTCTTTTGTTCTCTTTCAATATTTAAAATAGAAATAGAATAATCTTTATATTTTTCTAGGATAGTAGCAAATTCTTTATCAAATTCTTTAGCCCAAAGAAGTGATTTTTCATATACTTCACTAGCTTTTAATCTACTTATATAACTTCTAGATATATTAAGTAGTTTTTCTAAATCAAATAAAGAACCACTAACACTCATCTTTTTAAAGTCAAATTTAAAATCATCTATTCCAAGGGTTGGGTTTTGATCCCACCAACCTTCAAAGTTAGAGTTAGCAATTGTCATTAAATAAAGTTTTACTGCTTCTACTGGGATACCTTTTTGATGATAATAGCTAACTGCAGCTTCTGGATCTTTTCTTTTAGAAAGTTTACGTCTAGTTCCGTCTTCATCGATTTTCATAACTACACCTAGATGGGCATATTTTGGGGTTTTAAAACCTAGTACTTGAAATAATTGTAGGTGAACTGGAGTTGATGAGATCCATTCTTCTCCTCTTAAAACATGGGTAGTACGCATTAAATGGTCGTCAATAACATGAGCAAAATGATATAAAGGTAATCCATCGCTCTTAATTAAAACAATATCCATATCATTTTCTGGAAATTCGATTTTGCCACGTACTAAATCGTTTAACACAATTTTCTTATTGAAATTGCCTGGTGACTTTAATCTAATAATATAAGGAACACCATTTTTTATTTTTTCAGCACGTTCTTCATTGGTTAAGAAACGACATTTTGCATAGCTTCCATAGATACCTATTCTTTCTTTATTTAATTCTTGCATTTTACGTGTTTCATCTATTTCTTCTTGAGTACAAAAACATGGATAAGCAAGGCCTTCTTCTACTAAATGTTTAGCATAAGTATCATAGATTTCTTTTCTTTCACTTTGAATATATGGACCATATTTACCAATTTGTTCTGTTTCTGATACAACGCCTTCATCAATTTTTATTTCAAAATTATTTAAATCATCAATAATACCTTGTATCCCATTTTCAACACTACGTTTACCATCAGTATCTTCTATTCTTAAATAAAAAACACCATTTGTTTCTTTAGGTACTTTACTAGCAATAAAAGCTGCTAATAAACTTCCCATATGAACAAATCCTGTTGGGCTTGGTGCAAAACGAGATACAACTGCTCCCTCAGGTAAATTTCTTTCAGGGTATAATGCCTCATAGTAATCAACATCATGTTTTACATTAGGAAACATTAACTCTGCTAATTCTTTATTCGTCATGATATCACATTCCTTTTCTGTTTATATTTTATAATATTTAAAAAAAATATACAATAAAAAAATCCTTAAATATAAGGATTTAAATACTATTGGCTGCCCCAGTTAGATTCGAACTAACGCATAATAGATTCAGAGTCTACTGCCTTACCGCTTGGCTATGGGGCAATCAATGATATTAATATACCATATGCTTATGAAATTTTCAATTACTTAAAGATATTTTATTTATTTTTCAAAGCTAGATTTATTGGGAAATATTTTTAAAAAGGCTGTTTTTAGTTCTCTTTTTGCTTTTTCAAAATCAATACTACTACTAGAATCATTAATACATATAATTTTATATGATCTTTTTGATATTGTATTTAGTAGTTTTTGATTATCATCTTGAAGAATATAATATTTACCCAGTGATTTTACCTGAAATGGTGAAAAATTTCCGCTTAATAACTGCCAACTTCTAAATATTCCTCTACCAATATCAGAATCACTTCTAAATTTATTGTAACAAGAATTATCTAATAATTTTTCTTCTTTATTCCATACTTCTATAAGGGTAGTTTTTAAGAATGATTGCGTCAAATGATAGCTTACAAAATCGCCGTAGTCCTTATTTTTTAGATTTATAAGTGTTTGAAAATTACCTGTTTTATATCTTATATTAAATGTTTTAAATAGGTTTTTCTTGATGGTTGTTGATTTTAAAAAATGTTTATTTAATATTTTTAAATTATTATTTCTTATAGTTATATGTCTTTTACTACAATTTTTTCTTACATATTCTACATATATATCGGCTGGAAGATTATTTTTAAAAAAGTAACATGGTTTTAATTTTTGTAATATAAATAAATCGTCATTAAATAAAACAAATTTCTCTGATAAATCTTTAATTCTATGTAAATTAAGTTCTATTACATTAGAATTAAAAGTAGGAAGATATTCTTTAGGAATAAATTCCTCATGTTTTACAACTCTTAATTTTTTATTTTCAGTATTTAACCATTTTGGTAAATGACCCCATGTAATAAAAAAAACTTTATTAACCCAGCTTGCATATTTCTCAATACCTCTAAATAAATAATTTAGCGTTTCATAATCCCTAAAACGATTTATTTCATTATTTTGGTTATTTGAATATTTATTTTTTTCGTCTAACCATTTTGGATCACTACCATCTACCCATAAAATAACAAAATCTATTTTTTCTTTCTTCATGATTACCTCAAATATAATTATTTTTCAAAACTAGACTTTTCAGGTAATACTTGGTTAAGCGCATTATTTATTTCTCTTTTAGCTTTTTCAAAATCAATATGAGTATAGGCATCATTAATACATATTAACTGATATTTTTGTTTTAGAATGGCATCAACTGCTTCATGATTATCATCAAGATATATAAAGTATTTACTGCTATCCTTTTTAGGCATAAATTTTCCTTCCATAAACTGCCAATATCTACATAGTAAATGTCCTAAATCATTTGCAGATCTAAACTTATTATGGCAAGCTTCGTCCAAAGCTTGGTTTTCTTGGTCCCAAACAGTTCTAAATGTTTCCTTTAAGTAAGGCTGTGATACATGAAAGTTCCAAAAACCAACGAATTTCTTTTTGAATTTAGAAAAGTATCTTGTTTGCTTGTTGTAAAAGTTACCATATTTTAAGTTTACGAATTTTTTCTTATTTTGCTTCATGACCTGTTCTTTATTAAAATGCTTATTAATGATTGCTAGAATATTAGCTTTCATAAAATAATGTGTATTATTATAATAGCTTGATAATTGAACATATTCACAATATATATCAGTTGGTAAACCGTTTTTGAAAAAATCTTCTTTTTTAGTATCTTTTAAGATAAATAAATCATCATTAAATAAAACAAACTTTTCTGATAAGTCTTTAATTCTATGTAAATTAAGCTCTATTACGTTAGAATTAAAAGTTGGGAGATACTCTTTGGGAATAAATTCTTCATGTTTTACAATTCTTAGTTTTTCATTTTCAGTATTTAGCCATTCGGGCAAATGACCCCAAGTAATAAAGAAAATCTTATTAACCCAACTAGCATACTTTTCAATGCCTCTAAATAAATACTGCAAGTTATCACAATCTCTAAAACGATTTTCGCTAGCATCACCTGTTATATGTAGATATTCATTTTTTTGTTTTAACCATTCGGGGTCATTACCATCTACCCATAAAACAACAAAATCTATTTTTTCATCATTTTTCATAATAATGCCTCCCCTTTTCAAACAAAATTTAGCTTATTTTACACTTTTATTAAAACAAAGTCAATTTTTAATTTTCTAGTAGTTCTTCTAAATAAGTTTTTATTTCTGATTCCTTAGCATTTTTAAAAAAGAAATCCTTAAAGTTTTGACGATTAATTGTATCTTTTAAAAACTGCTTATCTATTTCTTTTAGGATACTTAGCATATCTTTATGAGTAATTTTTTTAACTTCATCTAGAATTTTTTTATTTTTCTGTTCAGGTTCTTTTCTTTCAACTGGGTAACCACCACCAAATGGTGTTGAAAATAATTTTTCAAAAATATAAGTAAGTGTTACTTCACTACCCCAACCAAAACCTTTAGCAAATGGGATACTAACAGCATTTCCAGCATTAATTTGGCTAAATAAATAAGCATCAGTTGGATCTATTACTAAACCACATTCTACGTTAGGAAAACTATTAAGGGCAAGCATGGCTCCTTCTCCTGTACCACAACCAGTTACTACAAAATCAACTGTCTTAGTATTAAGTAGTATAGCTGCTAATAAACCATTTTGTACATAAGTTAAATTGTTATCATCTACTTTAGTCATACCTAAATTATATACTTCATAATTTTTCTTATCGCATACTTCTTTTAAAGAGTTATATATAATTTCATTTTTACTTGCTTGACTATTTTCATTAATTAAAGCTATTTTCATAATTTCATCCTCCACTAATTAGTTTATCATAAATTACTTTAATGTAAAACTATTATTAATTACTGGTACACTATAAAGAAATAATACATCTTTGCTACCATTTAAATTTATTTCATCTATTTTATCTAATAAGTTACTATTTATGTATCTTAAATCAATCATCGTTATTTTTGAATAATTAGAAATTAGTAATGGTGTGATACTACTAGCAAATGAATCCCTAAATATAACTAATTCTTTACCCGTTTGATTTTTAGTATTTTCAATAATTAATAAGGCTCTAGCACCAGATAAGTAAATGTCATATGGATCAATATGTGATAAATTTTCTTCTTCATAAACATTAATATATTTATTACTCTCATAATCAAAGACAGTAGCATTATTTATATAATCGTTAGTTAAATAAATAATCTCATCTGGCTTGATATTATTAGCAATTCTACCGTATAATGCGCCATAAAACTTATCATATTTTTTAGAATCAGTAGGAAAAGTACTTTTTTCTAAATTCATACTACTTTCTATTTTATCTACTACTTTGGCTAGTTTTTCTTGTTTCCAATGAATGTCAGTTTTATAGTATGAATCTAGACTAAGTACATCAAATAAATTAATATAGTTCATGTTAGATAATTCACTTTTTAGTGTATTTTCTAAAGCATTATAATCTAGTTTAGGAATATTATCTAAAAAGTAATTTTTATCAGGAATAACTGAATAGTAGATATTACTAGATTCAAGATAATTAGTTTTTACTTTATTTAATAGATTAGTAAAATTATATACCGATTCATAATTAATTTCTGGTGATAATTGGTATATAGCGCCATTTTCTATAAATACACCATCTTCATCTTTTTTAAAAAAGAAATTACTAGATACAAAACCTTTTATGTTTCTTAAAAATTCTCTAAATGGAAATTGTTCTACTAAGTAATTATTTAAATTACTAAAAAAGCTACCATCTACTATTGTTTCTAGATTGATACTAGGAAAGCTTGCTAGTTTTCTTCTTTCAGAGATAGAAATTGTTTTATCAGGAATAATAATACTTAAAATCATCATTCCAAATATAATTGTTACAAAAAAAATACTTAATAATTTATTTTTCATATTGACCTCTACTATCTTATTTTTTCATAAATAATATTTTTTTAAACTATTTTTCTATATTATATAATATTTAGCTTGAAAGGAGTAAAATTATGATAATAAAATTTAAGAAAACACTTTACAAAGATTGGATTAGCGAGTGGCTTAAGGAGAAAAAAGATTATGTAAAAGAATCTACTTATGGAAATTATTCTAATCATATTTATAATCACATTATTCCAAAATTGGGTAATTATTATTTAAGTGATCTAACACACAAAATTATTCAAAATTTTTTGCTTGAATTATATAAAAAGCCATATAATCTTTCTGAAAAAACGATTAAAGATATTATCAATATCGTTAAAAGTAGCCTTAAAAAGGCAATAAATGAGGAAGAAATTAACTATATAGATCTTTCTTTTAATTATCCTAAAAATACAGAAAGTAGCAAGAAAATTTATGTACTTACTAAGTATGAGCAAACTAAATTAACAAACTATGTTTTAAATAATAGAACTAATCGTAATGTTGGAATATTAATATCACTATATACAGGAATCAGAATTGGTGAACTTTGTGCATTAAAATGGGATGATATTGATTTAAAAAAAGGTTTTATATATATTAGTAAAACGATACAAAGAGTATATACTAGAAATGATGTTGATGTTACATCAAAGGTAGTAACAACTTCACCTAAAACTAAAAATGCTAATAGAGATATACCAATTAATAAGGATTTTTTAGAAATATTAAAGGAATTTAAAGGTAATAAAAATCATTACATTTTAACTAATAGTGAAGAATATATTGAACCTAGAGCATATAGAAAATATTTTAATAAGGTGCTAGAAGGAAATAAAATCAATCATTTTAATTTTCATTCATTAAGGCACACTTTTGCAACTAACTGTATATCTTTAGGAATAGATTATAAAACCGTAAGTGAATTGTTAGGTCATTCAAATATTAATACTACTTTAAACTTGTACGTTCATCCAAGATTATCTGAAAAAAAGAAGTGTATGAATTTAATTTGTAAAGTGTTTCAAGAAAAGCAAAATTAGCTTTTCTTTTTAAAAGCGGAAATATAGGAATGGATTAAATGATTCATCTACTATATAAGCTGTGCAGATAATTAATAATATGATGTAAGTAATTGGTTCTAGTATGTTTAATATTTTAGTTATTGTTTTATTCTTAGGTACTTTATTTTTTATTGTATTAAATATTGGACATGAAAAGATTATAGCTACAATTAATACTCCCACATAATTTTTCAAATAGTAGATAGTCTCTAAATTAGTAAATTTTAAGTTATTAAGAAAAAACATACTTTTTAAGAAGATAGCTATTGACTTAACATTATCTGTATTAAAAATGATAAAACTAATTAGTACTAGGAAAATAGTATAAATATGACCTATAACTGGATGTTTATTTATAAATTTTAATAAGAATAATTTTTCTATAATTAAAATAATAGCAAAGTATAGACCCCATAATATAAAGTTCCAACTAGCACCGTGCCATAAGCCAGTAGTCATCCATACTATTAAAATATTTAAATACCTTCTAACGGCATTTACTCTATTACCGCCTAGTGGAATATAAACATAATCACGAAACCAGCTAGAAAGTGAAATATGCCATCTTCGCCAAAAATCAGTAATGCTTTTAGCTATAAATGGATAATTAAAATTTTCTAAAAATTCAAAGCCAAACATCATACCAAGGCCTATTGCCATATCAGAATAACCTGAAAAGTCAAAATATATTTGTAGCATATTAGAAATTGCTTGTTGCCAGTATGATAAAACGGTCTTTACTGTCATATTGGCTAAGTTTTTACTAAATTCACCTAAAACGTTAGCAATTAGTACTTTTTTAGTTAAACCTACTATGAATCTTTTAATTCCCGATGCAAATAAATCCGTAGTAACTTTTCTATTGTTTAGATTTTTTTCTATTGTTTCATATCTTACTATTGGACCAGCAATAAGCTGTGGAAATAATGATAAGTAGGTAGCAAAATTAAAAAGACTACTACTACTTTTTATTTTTTTATTATATATGTCTATTACATAGCTTGATGCTTGAAAAGTAAAGAAACTAATACCTATTGGCATAGTTATATTAAGTAAGTTAAAGTTAGCATTAAAAATATAATTAATATTTTCTAAGAAAAAGTTAAAATATTTAAAATAAAATAAGGTACCAAAATTAACTATAATATCTATTATTAAGATTAGTTTTCTTGCTTTTGTTTGTTTTTCTAGCAATTTACCAGCATAGTAGTTAAAGATGCAGGAAAAGATAAGAATAATGATATACCTAGGCTCACCATAAAAATAAAATAGTAAACTTGCTAGTAATAAAATAAAGTTTTTAAATTTATTTGGTACTATGAAATATAGTAGCAAAGTTATTGGTAAAAAATAATATAAAAATGAAATACTTGAAAATACCATAAATTCTCCATATTAGTAGTTGATTTTTAAATTTTAGACTAGAAAAATAGTTCGACATTAAAATTTATAAAAGCAACTATTCTATTTTTTATTACATGTTTATTCTAACATATTATCAAAATCAAAAAAAGACAAATAAGTAAATTATACCTACTTGTCAATAATTTCAATCTTCATAACTAAAAGATTATTTTAATTTTTCAAAATTTGTTTTTAATGTTTCTGCTTCATCGTCAGCCATAATCAAAATGATTAAATTACCGTTACTTTCTACATAAACATTTTCTGCTTCAACACAAATCCATTTTCTAGGATTAGCATTTTCCTTTATTTTAGATACTGCATCCTCTATATCTTTTGCTGTTGCATTATCTTGCATACGAACTAAGACTACTGAGTGTGCAATAGCTCCTACACCTGATTCTGAAACAAGTGCTTCTTTCCATTTGATATCTTTAGTACCGATATAATATTCAATGTTTTCATCAGTTAATGTTTGGTTTTGTAAATAAATTGGTAATTGATCTTCAGTTAAACCATCATAAACTTTAGCCATTAAATCTTCTAGATTTCCATCAATGTTAGAAACTTTTTTACCACAACCAGTAACCATAAATATAGCTACAAAACAAAGGAAGACAAATAGCATTTTTTTCTTCATTTTTCTCACCACCTATCATTTTCTAATATGGTAATTATAGCATAAAATTCTGACGTAAGCAAGCTATCTAATATATCCAAAAAGCACTTTAGAAAACAAAAAAACCTTGATAATTCAAGGTTAAATTTCATATGGTGGAGCATAGCGGGATCGAACCGCTGACCTCCACGGTGCAAACGTGGCGCTCTCCCAGCTGAGCTAATGCCCCATATAAATCACTTAACACAGTTCGATAGGCTATACAAACTGCATCAGTGATTTAATAATACATCAATGTTACTAAACTGTCAATACAATTTTTTTATTTTTTATAATTTTTTTATTTTTTTGTATCACGCTAATTGCTTCAACTTAGTTTTATTAATAGTATTTTATTTATTTTTTGAAAACTCTATGCTTGCTTTTATAAATGATAAAAATAATGGATGTGCCTTGGTTGGTCTACTTTTAAATTCTGGATGGAACTGACTAGCTATAAAGTGTGGATGAATATTTCTTGGAAGTTCTATTATTTCAACTAAATTACTTTCTGGGTTAATACCTGAAAAAATCATTCCTTTATTTTCTAATATATTACGATAAAAATTATTAAATTCATAACGATGTCTATGTCTTTCATAAATCAATTCTTGATTATAGTCGTCGTAAGCTAATGTATTTTTAGATAATTTACAAGCATAATTACCAAGTCTTAAAGTACCACCTTTATTAATAATTGCTTTTTGATCTGCCATTAAATCAATTACTGGATTTTTACAAATTTCATTAAATTCTTTTGATGATGCGTCTTGTATATTGCAAACATGTCTTGCAAATTCTATTACTGCTATTTGCATTCCTAAACAAATTCCTAAATATGGGATTTTTCTTTCTCTTGCATATTGACATGCTATAATCTTTCCTTCAATACCACGACTTCCAAAACCACCTGGTACTAATATACCTTTACTATTTTTAAATACTTTATCTAAATCAACATCTTCTTTTTCTAAAGATTCACTATCTATCCAATTTATTTTTACTTTAGTTTGGTATTGATATCCAGCTGCTTTTAATGCTTCTTTTACTGATAAATAAGCATCTTCTAACTCTACGTATTTACCAACTAAAGCTATTTCAACCTCACCTTTTAGATTTTCAACAGTTTCTAATAAATCCATCCAATATTTTAAATTACTCTTGGTAACTTTTAAATCAAATTGTTTTAGAATTATATCTTCAATATTTTGATTGTGAAAATTAACTGGTATTTGATAAATATTTGGAACATCTTTTGCTTCAATAATATTTTCAATTGGTATGCTTCCAAATAGTGCTATTTTTTTTCTTACATTTTCACCTAAATCTATTGGTGCTCTAGTTACAATAATATCTGGTTGAATCCCTAATCTTCTTAATTCTATTATACTATTTTGGGTTGGTTTAGTTTTTAACTCATTAGATCCATATAAATATGGCACTAATGTTGTATGGACAAATAAAGTGTTTTCTTTTCCTTGTTCTAATCTTATTTGTCTTAATGATTCCATCATAACAGCTGATTCAATGTCACCAACTGTTCCACCTATTTCAGTAATTACTATATCAGCATTACTAGTAGTACCTGCTTCATAAATTTTATTTTTTATTTCATTTGAAATATGGGGTACAATTTGAATTGTTGATCCTAAAAAGTCCCCTTTTCTTTCTTTTTCTATTACACTTGAATAAATTTTTCCATTAGTAATATTAGAAGTATAGTTTAACTCTTCATCAATAAAACGTTCATAATGCCCAAGGTCAAGATCTGTTTCACAACCATCAGCTGTTACAAAAACTTCACCATGTTGAATTGGAGACATCGTACCAGGGTCAACATTCATGTATGGATCAAACTTTTGCATAAATACTTTATAACCTTTTGCTTTTAATAATAAGGCAATACTTGATGCTGTTATTCCCTTTCCTAAACCAGAACAGACTCCTCCAGTTACAAATACAAATTTTGTCATAATACACATCCTTTCAAAATAAAAAAGCCCTCAAGAGAACTTTATAGGCTCTCTTAAATTGTAACATAGATTTTATGAAATTAGATTGTTTAATTTATACTTAGACAAAACTTTACTTATTAAACAGAAAAGAAGATATCCAAATTTAGATATCTTCTTGCAAACCTTATAAATAAGGTAAAATTCATAATTATCTTTTTGTTATTTTAAATATATCTATTTTCTTATTTTTTATGGTTTCATCAACTGTAATATTTGGATTTTTTTCAATCAAATAATCACTAATATCTCTATAATCTTCTCCAACTAAAACAGTTGTATAAATTAATATCTTAAAATCATTCCCATTGACTACAATATGTAAGTTTTCTTGAGAATAACTATGGTTGCTTAATTCTACATAACTTTCTTTATATATTCTTTCTATTTCAGAATATTCAAATGAATAGATTTCCTTACTTTGTTTAATTATCATGTAATTATCAGTTAAAAAATAATATCTATCATTCCAATAATCAATGTTGCCAATTTTATACAAAAGATTATTATCAACTAAATAATTTTTTATCTTCTTTAAAGTCAAAAGTGTATCTATTCTTTCACAAATTCTACTAATCATTATTAATCCGATAAATAATAAATGAAAGTAAAAATTATATTTAATACCAAAATATAAAGATATAGCAAGTAAAATAATAGTTATGATTACATATAAAGTTATATCATTTTTACCAATATCAATATATTCATCTATTGTTAGTTTCTTCTTTTCTCTTTTTTTCATTTTTTTCTCACTTTACTACAATCATATTCTGAATTATCAAAAGCTAGTAAAGGCCATAAAACTAATGGAATAAATATCATTAGAACACAATAAAAATTCTTTTTATTAAATACTTTACCCATATTATAATAAAACATAAACATAAATACTATATTTCCTAGTGGAACAAATAATAATAATTGCCACCATGCAGAACCTAATACATCTTTTGATAAACAACCAATATTATAGAAAGGTATTAATGAAATCCAACCCTTATTCCTTGTTTTCTTTAATGTTCCCCACATACTAACTACGAAAATAAATAATAGAACATATGATAAGTACCATATAATTTGCATTATTTTAAGATTTATTTCATATTGATAGCTTAAATCTTTTAATATATTTTTAACATCTTTTCCATATTGTTTATCAGCTGAAGCATATAAAACCGAATTATCATTATATACTATTGTCTTATAATAATCTCCGTTTGTGCCATATTCATAATACTCTAAAAACAAATTAATTGAAATACTAGTCGTGCCTTTAATATTTGTATTATTTTGCATAACATTTTTTTGTCCCATAGCGAAGAAATCCCAAAGAACATCTTTATCATTAAATGTTGTATAACTAATTAAATAAGGACAAGTTTCCTTATCTGTAATTGAATAATCTATCACTCCTGGGTATTTTTCTTGTAAGCTAGTTACAGTGCAACCTTTTTCTTCCATGTATCTAGTAAAGTAATTTTTATCAATTTTATCATGAGATTTAGCACTAAACATTATAACGAATCCAATTATAAGTAATAATACAATAGCACCATTACTAACAATTGTAAAAATTAAACCAAATAAAGAATTTTTACTTTTCATAAAACCCTCACATTCAAAGTAATACTTTCTAATACCATTAAGTCACAAATAATTTCAGTTATTCCCAATTTATTAAATGAAACAATAATATCATTATCACCATCTACAATAGGTAGAAAAAAAGATAATTATTGTAAGTTAGCATAAGTCAAAAAAATAAGGATACATGACTTCAGACATAGCCATGCATCCTTATTATTATCAATGAATGTACCTATAACAGTTATTTCAGAATGATTATGTCATTCAGATATAAATATGACACTCAATACCTATTCTCACATGATTCTTTAAGTGTTATGAATATCAAATTATTATAATAAAAGCCTTGAAATTCAAGGCTTTACAATCTAAATGGTCGGGAAGACAGGATTTGAACCTGCAACCCCTTGGTCCCAAACCAAGTGCTCTACCAAGTTGAGCCACTTCCCGATATGGTGCGCTCGAAGGGATTCGAACCCCTGACCTTTTGGTTCGTAGCCAAACACTCTATCCAGCTGAGCTACGAGCGCATGACACGAATTGTCAACATATCTCATTTCTCAAGACAATTTAAATGATATCACCAATTAACACTTTAGTCAATACCATATTTTATTTTTTTCTATTTTTTTAATTTATTGTAAAATAAAAGAAAAAATCAATTTTTTAATTTTTTCCAATTACTCGTAACTATACCAATATTATCACTCAGGAGATTTTTATCAATAATTTTTCATCTTAGTTTTATATTAAATTAGCATTTTAATTTTTGGTTTATAAAAATCTTTTTTCTTTTAAAAATGACTTTTAGGTCTTTACTTCAATAGATTCTAAGTATTTACAACTATTCTCAGTTATGTTGTATTTTAAATCTAATACATAGAAGTTATTATAAATGTCATAATTATTACCACAAGTCAAAATATTATAATATTCTCCCTTTTCTATACTATAACCATTATTTATTTTTATAGTATCAATTTGTACTAATGTATGTAGAAAAGAAATGTTTAAATTTTTTTTATTTAATTCTTCATTTACATCATATAGTAATCCGTTTTTTTCTATTTTCATTTTATCAAATCCATACAAAAAAATATTAGAATAGTCATCACTATACAATAACTTTTTGTTATCACTTTTCTCTTCTAGCAATACGTTCGTAATTATTTTCTTTGTGTCCAATTTTAATTTATCTATTAAATTATTATTAAATTTTGGTGATAATAAAAAGTCATATATTTTATAGTTTTGATTACCTATTTTTACATAGCTATTTCCATAGTTACATAGACTGTAATATTCATAATTTCCAATATCACCTAGATATGTTTTTTCGTTGCTAATACACTTAAGATTTGTATAATCAATATGATTATCATATAAATAATTTTTTATTAAAATTATTCTGTTTACCAATAGAATAATAAACACTACTGATAGAATTACATAAATACATACAAATAAACACTTTGAAATTTTTAATTCTGTAAAAAAATAATTTATAACTTTATTTAATCTTGTCCAATTAAATAAGAAATATATAATAATTGCACCACAGGCATTTAAAATTATATCATCTATATCAAAACTACCTAACCTTGTAAAATATTGTGTAGTCTCAATGAAAACACACAGAATAATAATTGTCAAAATAAACAAACAATTATTTTTAAATTTATTACTAATCATTGGTAATAGTATAGATAATGGTGTTAGCATTAAAAAATTTCCAATAATATTATAAAGAGCAAATCTTATTCCTAAAGTAGAATTTAATAAATTTTTTATTGATAAAAATGGAATTAAATTAAAATTTCTTTCTATCACACCACTATTAATTAATACACTAGAACGATTCTTTGAAAAAACAAACCCCAATATTATAATCAGATAACATATAAGATATATTAAAAATGAATATTTGTTATTTTTATTTTTATAATATGATAAATAAAAGAATAACATAAAACAAGGTATGCCTAACAACATTATATTTTCTAATTCTTTATAATTGCTTCCCATATTTATATTATAGATAAATGTCAATATAGAATATATAAATATTCCAAAAAGCAATCCGCTAATGTTTATTGATAACAATTTTACTTTCATGATTTACTTTTCCTTCCGCCAAACTTTATTGTAACATTTTAGGCTACTTAACTTAATAATGCAACTTTTTTCTTTTGAAATTATCATAATTTTAGCAGCAATATTGTATCTTTTATCATCAACCATAATACCCTTGTGTACACTTTATATTAAACTAAAATTGAATATTTTATTTTTTACTGGTTAGGGACTATAAAACTATCAAGTATAGTCCCTACTTTCAAAAATTAATAATTTTTATCTTAATTCTTTTTATTAGCTAATACATATAATTGGCTAACTTCTTTGTTACTTAATTTCCTATATTCACCAGAATTTAATCCTTGCGTTGTTAAAAAAGCAATTCTTTCTCTTTTTAATTTATCAACCCTATAACCAACTTGTTCAAACATTTTCTTTACTTGATGATTTTTACCTTCATGAATAGTTATTTCAACCATTGAATTATTTAATTTATTATCAACCTTTTTTACCTTAACACGACTTGCTTTTACCAAAGTATCATCTATTAATACACCTTGTTCTAATTTATGAACTGCTTCCCCATTAATTATTCCTTCTAATTTAGCTATATATACTTTATCAATATTATTTTTAGGGTGCATAATCATATTGGCAAAATCACCATCATTAGTAAGAAGTAAAATGCCTGTTGTATCGTAATCAAGTCTACCTACTGGGTAAATTCTTTTATCAGTATCTATCAAATCTATGACTGTTTTTCTTTTTTTATCATCACTTGTAGTTGTAACAACACCTCTTGGTTTATTTAGTAAATAATACTGTTTTTCTTCTTTTGATATTATCTTACCATCCACTTCAATAGTACTTTTGTCGCTTGCCTTAACTCCTAATTCTGTTACTACTTTGCCATCAACTTTAACTTTTCCAGCTAGTATTAATTCTTCAGCTTTTCTTCTTGAACAAACACCACTATTAGCTATTATTTTCTGTAATCTTTCCATAAAATTCTCCTACTTAATTTTTTTCTTTACAAATTTTTCTACTTCATCAATATTATCAGTAATATTACTAAAAGGCAAGGCATCAAAGATGGCATTATCATACTTTATATTATAATTATTAATTCTTGAGTCTAAAATGGAAATAACGGCAGTATCGCTTTCACTTCTAATAGCCCTTCCTGTACCTTGTTTTAATTTTGTAATCATATCAGGTAAATATATACTTTCAAAACCATCCACATAATTACTAGATTTATAATTCATTACTGGATCCACAATTGAAAATGGTAATTTAGCGATAATTACTTGGCTTAATGATGATCCTTTTACATCTATACCTTCATAAAAAGAACCTGTTGCAAATAAGCATGACGATGTATCTTTTTCAAATTCATCTTTTGTTTTTTTAACATCCGAATCATTTTGAACATATACTTTAAAATCAAATGAACTAGGATCAATCTTTTTATATACGTAGTTCATATCTTCCTTAGATGTAAATAAAACTAATGTCTTACCGCCAGTTAATGTCATAAGTTCACGAATGCGATTAGTTATTGCATCTAGATATTCATCTTTATCTTTTGGTGATGGTATATCAGTTGGACAGTAAAGAATGCTGTTTTCATCATAATTATATGGTGATTTTTCTGGAAATTCTTTTAAAACCGATTTACCAACAATTCTATCTAGACCGATAGACTTAGAATAATAATCATAGTTATTACCACCAGTTGTTAGAGTTGCACTAGTCAAAATAACGCCAGGATTAATCTTAGAAAATAGTGCTGCTGAAATATCATCAATCTTTTTTGGCGCATATGTTAGCCTTAAATATTTACCATTATAATCAACAAAATCAACCCAATAAATATTTTTACTTCCTTCTTTTCTTAACATATCATGTAAAATATTATTAAATTGTTCTAGTTTTTCCATAGATTTTTTATCTATATTATATCTATTTGAGCTATTCTTTGCTACTACTATGTTAATAGTCCTAGATATTGAGTCAATTAATTTTTTAACTGCCTCTTCTAATTTAGAATTACAACTAAAACGCACTCTATTATAATTTATATAATTATCGATTGAGGAATTTATTTTTCTTATTTCATTTTTAGCATTTGATCTGATAGTTACAAAAAAATTAGTTAAATCGCTAAATATTTCATCGTCAACTAAAAAAGATTCATCATAATCTGATACGGAATAATATAAATGGTATAATAAAGCTTCAATATATCTTTTATCTAGAGCCATAACATATGAGTTTCTTATTTTTTCTTCTAAATTATGTGCTTCATCAATAACGATAGTTTTATTATCACCAAGTAAGCGTTCATCACTAGATTTTTTTAAGTCGTTTATTAATAAGTCTTGGTTAGTAATGATAACCTTAGCATTTTTATAACTATCCCTTTCTCTTCTTATTTTACAATCAGTATAATAAGGGCATGCCATATTAGTACAAACTTTAACATTAAAATTATTCCACATCTTATCGCTAATATCTTGGAAATCTTTGCGATCTATTGAATCACTTTTTAATACTTCGTCTAAAATATACTGATATTTTTCATTACCAGTTGTTTTTAAAAAGTCGTTTAATCTTTGTCTACAAATATAATTGTTTTTACCTTTTGCTAAGACAACATCAATTGATGGAACATTAAGCATTTTGGATACTTTTTCAACATCATCTATTAACTGTTCTTGAAGTGCAATAGTAGATGTCGCAATAACGAAGCCTTTAAATTTTGGATCATTTTTAATTGATAAAATTAATGGAATCAAATAGGCATAGCTTTTACCTATTCCTACACCTGCTTCTATTAATAAAACTTGTTTATCTCTTATAGTATCTAAAACACTATATGCCATGCTTCTTTGACCGTCACGATATTGTAGATATTTACTTTTTTCTATGTTATTGAAGAAATCATCTACCTGAAAGAATAACTCACGATCAGAATCTTTACTATTATTATCCCAAATACTTGACATAATTTCACCCCTAAGTAGTTAAATTATATCATAAATATCTAGAAAAATAAACTTACTAATAAAACGCTCATAATTAGTGTTACTAAATCAGCAAATAGTCCAGCTTTTAGTGCATAACGTATATTTTTGATACCAATGCTACCAAAATATAAGCTAATAACATAGATAGTTGTATCAGTTGCACCTTGCATTACTGATACAATTCTTCCTAAATATGAATCAACTCCATAAGTTTTAATGATATCAATCATAACTATGAAACTGGCATTACCACTTATTGGTCTAATAATTGCCATTGGTAGTATCTCAATTGGTAATTTTATATATGAAAAAAAAGGTTTAAAGATGGTAAAGATATTATTTAGTATGTTACTTTTTAAAAAGATATTAACTGCAAATATCATACATATCAAATACGGGAATATGCTAATAGCCATATTAAAGCCTTCTTTTGCTCCTTCTATAAACTCATCATAAACATTAACTTTTTTTATAACAGCTACTACTATTACTATTAAAACAACTAAAGGAATAAATAAATTACCAATCTCAGTTAAGTGCATGTTTTAAACTCCTTTTATATAAAATACGGTCCATTATTAGTGCTAATACCGTATTAATGATAGTAGCCATTAAAGTTATTAAGATTAAGTCAGTTGGATTTTTACTACCATACATACTTCTAACAGCTATAATATCTGTTGCTATTAAGGTAACACCACTTGTATTTAAAACTAGAAATGTAATCATACTTCTAGTGGCTGTTTTTTTATCTTTATTTTTTTCTTGCATACATTTCATTGCTTTTAGGCCAAATGGAGTTGATGCATTATGAATTCCTAGCATATTAATCGTTAAATTAGTAGCAATATAGCCAAGGGTTTCCTCATCCTTAATATCTGGAAATATAATTTTAAATAATGGATGCATACATTTTGATAAAAAATTTAGTACCCCTGCTTTTTTAGCTATATTCATAATGCCACTCCATAAAATCATTAGTGGAAACATTGACAAAAATAATTCTAAACTAGCATTACCGCAATTTATAATTTCTTCATTGATAATACCTACTCTTCCTGTAAACATTGCATATATTAAACCAGTTATGATTAGAAATGCCCATATTTTGTTAATCAAATAACCACGACCAAATCCTAGATAAGAAACTTTTCTTTTTTTCTTGTACTTTAACAAAAACTTTTTGACTATGAATTTCTTTATCATTTAATTTTACTGATACTATACCTACTTCATCATCATTTTTTACATTGTCTAATTCTGTCAATTTGACTAGTACTTTTACATTTTCTTTTTCTATTTCGGTAAGTGGATATGTAAAGTCTTCTTTGATATAGATAGGATTATTATAGTAATTATCATCTATTTTAAATTTTTTTCTATCCAGTATTTTATAGTTCTTATAATGCTCAAACCCATATTCATACATCGCTATATGTGAATCATATTCATTGCCATCATTTAGTGTTACTGCTGTTAAATTAAGATTATTATTACTGGCATTGGTAACTAGAGTTCTACCTGCACTAGGTGTATAACCTGTTTTACCACCTGTTGCATATTCATATAAGTTTAATAATTTATTTCTGTTATTCCATAGGTAACTTTTTCTATCCGATTTGACACTATATTTTTTGGTACCAACTATTTTCATATATGTTTCATTATGTGATGCATAACTTGAAAGAAGTGCCATATCATATGCCGTTGATTTATTTTGTGTAACTTCATCAAGGCCATGTGAATTATTAAAAACAGTATTAGTCATCCCAATTTCCTGTGCTTTATTGTTCATCATCTCAACAAATTTTTCTTCTGTTCCACCAATAAAAGTCGCTATTACTATTGCGGCATCATTTCCACTTCTAAGCATTAAACCATATACTATATCTAGTAATTTCATTTTTTCGCCTAATTCAATATAAATATTAGATCCATACATAGTTAGTACTTCTTCTCCAACTGTTACTTCCTCATCTAATCTATTTGATTCAATTGCTAGTATTGCTGTCATAATTTTTGTAATGGATGCAATTAGTCTTGGGTTATCCTTATCTTTCTCATATAAAACTCTACCAGAATCACTATCCATTAAAACACAACTACGACACGAAAGAGAAAGCCCCATTACCACATTAGGAAACATTACTACTCCAATTAATATAACTGTAATTATTTTTTTCATATAAACACCATCCATCCTAAAAAAAGTATATGAAAAAAAGGACTAAGTTAGTCCTTTATATTTTATTAATTGCTTTAACTGATATTATTTTTTCTAACTGCTATTAATTGTTCTGGTAATAGGTAAATGTTATTATTATACATTATTATTTCTTCTGGTGATGTTTTTAAATTTTCGGCTACTGACTTTATAGTATCACCATCTTCTGTTATATATAATGTAACATTCTTTTTAGGTACTAATAATTTTTGATCCGGAAAAATATATTCATTTAACTCTAGGCCATTAATATTTGCTAACATTTCACTACTAATATTATATTCAGATCCTATTTTATATAAATTATCATTTTTCTTTACAGTATAGTAAGTATATAGACTATTATCACTTATATCATTTTTATCACTGCTAGTTGTATTATTTATGTCATTATTGATATTATTGTCTTTAGTATCATCAATAATTTCATCGCTAATATCTTCTTCTTTTGGAATTACGATTTCTAAGCCTGGTTCTAAATAGTATATATCTTTTAAATCATTTACTTTCACCAAATCAATTACCCTAATGTTAAATTTATTTGCGATACTTTGAATTGTATCTCCCGGTTCGACAATATAGTTCATAAAACACTCTCCTCTTTTAAATATATGAAAAAAAAAGAAAATCTTTACGATTTTCTATAAATACTAATTCTATTATTTTTGTTATAACGTAGTTCATTATTTTTTAATATTGGAATTATTTTATCATTGTTATTAAAATAGTATAATGTATCATCACTAACAAAGTATACAGTGTCATAAATAGCAATAAAATTACTAATATTAGCTTTAAACAATAATACTGGGTTATCTAAATATTTTTTAGATACGAAATATACTTCATTATCAACATTATAATAATACCCTAGATCAGTTTCTATTAGTTTATCATATTTAGCTGTTATACCACTATTTTTAACACTATATAAAATCTTATTATTAACAAAGTCATAAATGTTGGCATCAGTCCAACTACCATCATATAATTTACCACCTAATTGCTTGCTACCAATCAATGAAATATTTTTGTTTACTGGATTAAATTCTAATTGTAATAAGTTATTAGGATCGGTGTAATAAATTTTATTATCAATAACACCGTTAACATAAGTATTGCTTGATAGCGTATATCCTAAATCAACTGTTTCTATCTTATAATTATTGATATCTATTACATTTACAGATGAAAATTCTAATAATTTACTACTTGTATATTTAGGTATAATATAATAATTTTTTACTAGATAACCGTGGGTATTTTCATATTTATCAAAATCTAGTATATCAACTGCTCTTTCATCATTTTTAGAAATTGTATGAATTCCTTTATATGACCACATGATAATAGTATCATTATTTAAGATATTATTAGTATATATAGTTGAGTTAACTAAATTCTTTGTATCTGATGTATTACTTACTTTAGAAACCGTATAACCCATTTCCTCTAGTGTCTTTTCTATATTAGAGACTAATGTTTTATTGTCAAATGAAGTACTTGTATATAGTTTATTATCTCTTATACACTCTAAATAGGTTCCATCTCCATTTTCTAAAACGGGATATATACAAATATCATCGTTATCCTTAAAATACTCTACTTTTTTTACAATTCTTTTTTGTTTATTGAAGCTATTTGCAATTACGTAATAAAAGTTATTATTATCTATTGTTATTTTTAAGTTGTAACTATCGCCAGATGATTTTTGATAATCTTCATAAACTTCAAATAATCTATCGTTATAATCAACTGTATAAGAGATTTCATGACCCTTTTTAAAGAATGATAATCCAAACTGCAATCCAACTAATAATATAATTAATAAAATTAAAACAGAAATTACTTTCTTCATACTACCACATCCTAATATTATTATAACCTATTAATATTAAAGAATGAAATATTTTTCACTTTCTACTTCTTTACTACATTTAATTAATTCTAGTGTTAACTATTATTAAATATATTATAACTTATCTTTTATGTTTATGGTAGTGTTTTTTATTTGCTAGAAGCTTTTTATGTTATATTGAAATTTAGAAATTATACCTTTCTATATTCAAAGAAAAAGGTATTTTTTACAAATAAAAAGCTATTTCAATAATTAAACCATAGTAGTTTAAGTTATAATGAAATAGTCTTTTAATTTTTTAAAAACCATAATATGTAGTTATTTTAATAGGACCATATGATTTATATTCAAAAAATGCACTTAAATCATCCATTTTTTTGGTTGGAAGCAAATACTTTTTATTATTTGATTCTTCATTTCTAATAAAATTATCATTAAATCCAGTCGTATAAGCAATTATAGGATGTCCATATAATGTAATTGATAATCTGATAGAACCATCTGTTGTAAAAAAAGAATAAATGAAAAAAGCTAATAATAATATGAAAATTATTATGTTTATGTTATTTTTTTTCTTGTTACGAATTATTTTAAATAACATTATTGATAAAACGATCAGTATAATAATAAATATAGACCAAATAACTTTTTCCATTTTCAATTTCACACTCCTGGTAGATTGAATATCTACTTATTCATTAAGAACATTAAAAAATATATTTAATTTTTATAAATAGCTAAACAAAAGTATGTACATGTTTTTGGTATTAGTAATTATACGTTAAATCTTGGCTACTTAACTTTTTATTTATCTTTTAATCCTCTTAACTTCTGCTTTTCTTTCATCATGTATGAAGTTATCATAGTTTCAATTTCTGGTAGTGCTTTTTTATCAATATTTGATAAAGTAATAAACTCATTTATGGTATCAATATAAATTTTACCCCAAATAATGCCAGATAATACTTTTAAATCGTTGAACATTTCGGGTGTAACCGAATCTAAAAAATATCCAAATACAACTCTTTTTCTACCTATTAATAAACGCTTATCTGTTAAAGCAAGTACAGCTGTTGAAAAGATATCAAATGGATTATCATTTTTTTGAGCTGTAAATACATATAATATTTTTTCATCTGGATTTAGATGCTTTTCAATTATTCTAGAGTTTTTCTTTAGTCTCCAAGCAATGCCCATTTTATATTTTTTCTTAAATTCTAATAATTTTTCATAAACTGTAAGTTCATTAGTTTTCATAACACCATTCCTTCACTTGTTATTATAACATTTTCTCTATCATTTTCAACAAACTTTCTAATATATCATCTATAAAATCAAATATTTTTCCTAGTAAATTACTAAAAAAATTATCAACTTTATTTTTACTTTCTTCTTTATTACTATCATTAATTTCATTATCATTAGTAACAACATCATCATTCCAAATACCAAGTTTGGTATCTTTAGCCTGTTGTTCATCATTAATTAGTAATTCTAAATATTTATCTTGATTTTCACTAGTAACTTTGGCATAACCTTTACTAACTAATAAATCCTGTAATAATTCATCGTCTAAAAAAAGCCATGCAAATTTTCTACCATATACATCTTCTTCCAAAGTATTTGGATATTCTAATTCTATTTTTTTAGCATTTGTTAAAGTATTACATGTATATTCATTTATTTCAGTACTTAAGTTACTATCATTATTGTTTAAATCATTATAAATATCTATATTTAAAAGTCTTATTTTAACTTTTTCAGAATCTTCATTAATAACTGTGATATTTTCTAAATCTTTACAAGATTCTAGCGTAACAGTTTCTAAATTACTAATATCATCTTCTAATGCATAACACCAAACTGGAGAAATTAGCATAAAACAAATTAATATATAATATAATTTTTTCATAAACACCTCATACATATTTTATAATTTCTAATACAATATTTTCTTTCTTAGTATAACTAATAATTGACCCTATTTTATATTTTCCGTATTTACGTATTGATATAATATCATTACTATTTAAAATAGCATTATTATTCTTAAGTTCATTATAATTTAAGAGAATAAGATTATCTAAAATCATTTTATTAACCTGACTACGACTCTTATTGATTAATTTACTAATAACATTATCAATTCTCATACTACTTACTAATACTTTTTTTACTTCAAAATGCTCTTTATATAGTATGATTTCATCAACCGGTGTTAGTGTAAGATTTTGATTATTTATTACTAAATTATTTTCTAAGAAGTTATTCATCCTGGTTAAATTCGTATAATAGAAATAACCATCTTCAATAAATATGTCACCAATTAAGCTATTATCAAATCCTAAAGAAAATAATGATTTCAAAACAGCTTGGTGACTAACATCATAGGCTTTTATTTTATAGATGGTTACAAAATTAGTATAACTTCCAAAATAAATTACTCTTTTTTCTAAAAAATCATATGGATGATAAACAGAAAATGGAATTTTATGTTGGTTAAGATAATTACTAACTAATTCAAATTGACTAGTATTTAAAAAGTTACTGCAAATACTTTTACCACTTTTTAAGTAGCATTCATATTTATCTAAAATATTTGCTAGTAGTATTTTATACTCCTTATTATTATAATAATTACTCATACAATACTCCTAGCATTTATTATATAATAGATAAGCATTAAAATTAAGAATAAATTATATTTTGACATTTTTTTACACAATAATTGAGTTTGGTAGAATATGTCGTTTTTTTATACTTTTATAAAATAATAATCGTTACAATATTATCATAGAATTAACTGAGATGATAAGAATGAATAATATAACAATTGGAATACCAAAAGCATTACTTTACTACAAATATGGAGATTTATGGTCTTATTTTTTTGAGCAACTACAATGTAATGTAATCATTAGTCCTAATACTAATAGAAAAATACTCGAAGATGGAATTAAATTAAGTCAGGATGAGTCATGCATGGCTATGAAAATTTATATGGGTCATATTAATTATTTACTTGATAAGTGTGATTATATATTAGTACCTAGGCTTAAGTGTATTAAGAAAAAAGAAAAATTATGTACTAATTTCTCTGCTTTATACGATATAGTAAATAATGTTTTTGATAAAAAAATAATTCATTATAATATTGATGTTGAACATAATGAGGATGAGCTTTATGCTTTTACAACGATGGGATTATCATTAGGATATACTTATAGAAAATCGGTAAAAGCTTATAAAATAGCTAAGGAAAAAGATGATATGTTAAAAGCTAGAAAATTAAGTAAGCAAAAGTCAGTTATTGCTACTAGTAACAAAATAAAGGTATTGCTAGCTGGACATCCTTATAATTTGTATGATGAATATATTGGAAAACAGATAAGTACTTTCTTAGAAAATAATAATATTGAGATTATTTACTCTGATTTATATGATACAAAATATTTAGAATCAGAGTTTAAGACGATTAGTCCTAAAAATTATTGGACTTACAATAAAGAGATAATGGCCGCAATTAGTCATTATCAAAAATTGGTAGATGGCATTATATTAATTACATCTTTTCCGTGTGGACCTGATTCACTTAGTAATGAAATGATTATTAGAAAGGTAGATATTCCTATTACTAATTTAGTTATTGATGAAGCTAATTCGGATACTGGAATGATTACTAGAATTGAAAGCTTTATAGATATTCTAGAAGAAAGGAGAAAACATATTGAAAGAAAAAATTATTAGTTTTCCTCATCTAGGTGATTATCATGTACCTTTTAAGTTTTTGCTCACTAGACTAACTAAATGTAAAGTAATTGAAGCACCACCTATTACTAAAAAAACGATAGAACTAGGTAGTAAATATTCTCCTGATTTTGTTTGTGTACCATTTAAATATAATTTAGGTAACTTTATTGAAACATTAGATAATGGGGCTAATATTTTAATACAAGCTGGTGGTGGATGTAGATATGGGTATTATTCAGAGGTACAAGAAAAAATATTAAAGGATTTAGGATATGATTTTGAACTTATTACCTTAGTAGATAATGATAAATTGACACTAAAAAGCTTATGTAATAAATTTAAAAAAATAGATAAAAATATACCGATATTTAAAATGTTATACTATTTTCCACTTACTATTTTGATGATTAGATATATGGATAATATTGATAATTATATACGTCTAAATATTGGGTTTGAGGTAGAAAAAAATAGTTTCATTAATTTAAAAAGAGAAATGTTAAATAGTTTTTCTAAATGTAATGGTTATATTTCACTGTTAAAAAGTTATTTAAAATATAAAAAGTTATTTAAAAACTTAAAGATAAATAAACCTAGTAATTGTTTAAAGGTTGGTATAATTGGCGAACTTTATACTTCTATGGAACCTTTTTCTAGCTATTTTTTAGAAAAAGAACTTGCTAGTATGAATATTGAAATTAAACGTTTTACTAATGTTAGTTATTTATTGTATGAGAAAAGCATGCAAAGAAGGAAAAATCTTAATTATATAAAAGATTACTGTAAATATACTATTGGTGCTGACGGAATGGATAATATTTATAGAGCTAAATACTTGATTGATCAAGGATATGATGGAATTATTCATATTAAACCGTTTGGATGTACACCTGAAATTGGAGCTATACCTATTATTAGGAAAGTATGTCAGGATGGAAAAATTCCTATTATTTATTTTTCTTTTGATTCACAAACAAGTGAAACTGGTATAAAAACAAGATTAGAAGCATTTTACGATATGCTTAAACTAAGGAAGGGTGATTAAATGAATGCTTACTTAGGTGTTGATATTGGTTCGATTTCTACAAAGGGTGTTATTATTGATGATAATAATAATATTTTAGCAAGTAGTTATATTTGGACACAGGGTAACCCGATTGAAGCTGTTAAAACTTTAATTGGTAATTTGGAAAAACAGGTTGTAAAAGATGATTTGAATATTATCGGAGTTGGTACTACTGGTTCTGCTAGAAAGTTAATTGGAACTATGATAAATGCAAATGTTATCAAAAATGAGATTACTGCACATGCTATTGGTACATTATCATTATATCCTAACGTTAGAACTATTTTTGAAATTGGTGGACAAGATTCCAAAATTATTTTAATTGAAGATGGGATTGTTGTTGATTATGCAATGAACACTTTATGTGCTGCTGGAACTGGCGCTTTTTTATCTAGTCAAGCTAATCGTCTTGGTATTAGTGTAGAAGATTTTGGTAGTATTGCACTTAAAAGTAATAAACCTACTAAAATTGCGGCTAGATGTACTGTTTTTGCAGAGAGTGATCTTGTTCATAAACTACAAATGGGTTATAAAAAGGAAGATATTATTGCTGGCCTTTGCAAGAGTGTCGTTTCAAATTATTTAAATAATGTTGGTAAGGGGAAAAAGATTAAAAGCCCTATTATCTTCCAAGGTGGTGTTAGTAAAAATATTGGCGTTAAATACGCTTTTGAAGAGGAAGTTGGTTGTGAGGTAATTGTAGATAAAAATGGACATTTAATGGGAGCACTTGGTGTAGCTATTTTGTCTAAAAAGGCTCCTATTAAGACTCATTTTAATTTTAGCATTACAGAAGATAACTTTGAGACTAGAGGTGTTGAATGTAATAAGTGTTCTAATCACTGTGAGATAATTTGCATTAGTAAAAATAAAAAATTAATAGATTCTTGGGGAAATCGTTGTAGCAATGGTGATTTGATGAATCATCAAAGGTGATGGTAGGTATTTATTATATTTATTTATCCTTTATCTTAGTATAATATAATGAAAGGAGAATAAATATGTACGGATATGCTTATCCAATGTACGGCTACCCTACTGGATATAGTGACAACAATAATTCAGGTTGGATTTGGGCAATTATAATAGTAATTTTTGTAATATTCTTCTTATTCTGGGGTTCCGGAAGTTGTAGTAGAAACTAATTATTTAGTTTCGTAAAATTAAAAAGACACAGGTTGTATAAAAATTGTGTGTCTTTTTTTATTTTATTTTAAAATTTTCAATATATTATTTAATTTAGAACTATCTTTTTGATAATCCTTTTATAGTATCTATATCTAAGCCTGTTATTTTGCTGATAGATTCAATTGGTAGATTCAAATTAAGCATATTTTTAGCTATTTCCAGTTTACTTTGTTCCATTCCTTCTTCGTAGGCTATCCTTTTTTCAGTATTTTGAATTAATTTTTGATCCTCTTCATATGTCAT